>CAZJGQ010000037.1:0-14262 GCA_964545425.1 uncultured Chthoniobacter sp.
TAAACGGCGACCCAAGCCTGCCCGTAACGGCGGCTGCGGAGCAATTCCCAAGACGGAGTTCCCGGTGGCGGCTCCTGCGGCAGTTCGACAACGAAAAGGCCAGCCGGGGCAATGCAGCGTGAGAGATGCCCGCCGGCCAGCAATTGCGCGGGGTGGGCGGGGTGTCCGGATTCGAGGTCGAACGGCGGATCGGCGAAGACCAGATCGAGCGACGCTGCGTCAGCCTGCGCGAGGAAAGTAGCCACGTCCTGCTGACGCACGGTGCCGCGGAGTTTGGCGTGGGCGAGGTTGGCGCGGATCACTTCGCCCGCTTTGCGGTTGAGGTCGACAAAGACGCACGAGACCGCGCCGCGGCTGAGTGCCTCGATGCCGATGGCGCCGCTTCCGGCAAAAACATCGGCCACGCGAGCGCCGGGAACGGCCTCGCCGAGGCTGGAGAAGACAGCGCCGCGCACGCGGTCCATCATAGGACGCGCGATGCCGCTCGGGCAGTCGAGGCGCAGTCCGCCTGCGGTTCCGGCAATGACGCGCATGACTCAGGGCGTGCCGATGAAGTTGAGGAAAAACTCGCCGATTTTCCCCCCGACCCCGCCGCCGAGAAGACGCGAAGCCAGATCGCTCTGCGGTTTTTCCAGCGTTCCGGTCACGCGGAAATCGAGCGCGCGGAAGCCGTCCAATCCTTCGATATTCGCCGCAGGCAGATCGCGCCCGGTCAACGCGGCGATGCGTCCGGCGGAGGACGGACTGAGGATGAGCCGTGCCTTGAGATCGAGTCCGCCGCCGCGGGTCACCGGCCCTTTCATCTCGACGGCGAATTCGTCCGATTGCAGCCAGAGCGGTGCAATGTGGATGAAGTCATCCTCGAGGCGCAGGTCGGCGTAGGCTTTTTTGAAGTTCAGACCCTGCATCTCGCGGATGCCGAGGACTTGCCCGAGGCTGCGCAGGTAATCCGAGGGAATGAGGCGCCCGTCGCGAAGTTCGACGCGCGCCTTGCCGTCGAGCTTGCGCTGCGGCGCGTTGCGTCCTTGCGCGGCGAAGTCGGCTCCGAGCGTTCCCTCGAGGCGGGTGCCACCGAACGAAGAGGGCAGGCGCAGTTCGGACATCTGGAAGCCTTCGAGTTGCAGTTCCCACTGGTAAGGCGAGCCGTCCGTGCGCGTGGCGACGTGTCCGCTTCCGCCGAGTTTTCCCCCGGCGATGTCACCGCGGATGTCGTCGAGTTTGAGCAATCCGTCCTCGAGCGTGAAATCGGAAGCGAGGTCGCGCGCCACGATGAGTCCGGCCAGGACGGCTTCCGGGATGCGCGCTTCGCCGCTGGCGTTCCCCTCGGGGGTGAGGTCGGCGCTGGCCGTGATACCCTCGGCGTCGAGCAGGGGCCATCCGTCGCGGTTTTCGAAAAGGATGCGCGAGCGCCGCACTTCCATCCCGTCGACGCGCACGGCAATGACGGGCTCGGGTGCGACCGCTTCGACGATTTCCACCGCGGGACGTGCGACGTCGGGCGACGCGGTCGGCGCAGGGCGCGGTGTGGCCGGGGTTCCGGCCGGAGCAGGCACAGCTTCCTCGGCTTTGCGCGGCACACGCCAACGTCCGTCCGCATTTTGCCTCCAGGTGAGGACGGCTTCTTTGAGGCGCAGACTGCTGACGACAAACTCGCGCTGCAGCAGGGGGAGGAGACGGAAGATGATTTGAAATTCCGAGGCTTCGAGGAAATTGACCCCGGCGTTTTCCATGTCGGGCATGACCAGTCCGCGCAGGCGGATGCCGTCCCATGGCGTGTAGATGGCGCTGCGGACATTGAGCGGCAGACCGACGGTATCCATGGCGGCCTGACGCAGTTGTTGCTGCATGGCGGCCGACTGGAGATGCAGATTGAGGGCAAGGACGGCGGCCAGCACGAGGACGAGCACCGCGGCGAGGGCGATGAGGCAGGGGCGGAGGCAGCGCGACATGGGACCCTGCAGGTTACCCCAACGACCGGGGATGCAAAGCGGGAAGCGCTCGTTGCCCGGCCGCGGGGCGGCTGGTAGCGTCCTTCTGTGGAAAGCTTGCGGGAAAAGTTTCGCGTCGCGCCGGTCACCGTCTCGCTGGCCGCGGCGTGTGTGGTCGGCTATGCGCTGGAGGTTCTCCTGCTCAGCGGGGCGCGCGGCATCGATCTCTCGGGTTGGGCCTTGAGCGGACAAGCGCTGGCCCAAGGACGCTGGTGGACGGTGGTCACGCACCTTTTCCTGCACGCCAACCTGCTGCACTTGATGGTCAATGTGCTCGCCCTGTGGTTCGTCGGGCCTGAGGTGGAATTCATGCTCGGCCGGACCAAATATGTCATTCTCTACGTGCTTTCCGGCGTGGCTGGTGGATTGCTGCAGACCGTTTTTTCGCCGCCGACTTCGGAATTGGTCGGGGCCTCTGGTGCGGTATGCGGTGTGTTGTTGTCTTTCACCACGGCCTATCCCGAGATGCCGCTGCGGGCCCTGCTATTCTTTGTCCTTCCAGTCAGCATGAAGGCCAAGACGCTCGGGCGCGGCCTCATCATTGTGTCTTTGGTGTGTGCCTTGTTGCGCATTTTGCCGCAGGTCGGACATCTTGCGCATCTGGGCGGTGCGCTTATGGGGGCTTTCCTCACATGGTGGTGGTTGCCGCACACGCCGCGACGGCGGGCGGTGTCGGGCTCGGCGGAGCAGGAAGCGCAAACCGAGGAGTTGCTCGCGCGCGTGGTGGAGGAAGGAATCGAGAGCCTGAGCCGCGAGGAGCGTCGTCAGCTCGAGGGCTTGGCCCGGCGGCACCAGCGGCGTTGGTGAATCACTCCGCGAGAGGGAGAGTGAGACGCAGGCAGGTGGAGCAGGCGGCGGTTTCGTCGCTTTCCAATTTTCCGCCGGCGCGTTGTACGATGAAGCGGACGACGGACAGGCCGAAGCCTGACGGTGCGGTCTGACCGAAAGGGCGTCCGGTTTCGGCATCGAGACCGTCTTGCGGCAGACCGACCCCTTCATCGCAGACGCGCAGAACATAGTGGTCACCTTCGGCGCGGCCTTCGACGGCGATGGCATCGCCGGGGCGGGAGGATTCGATGGCGTTGGCGAGGAGTTCGAGGATGACGGTTTCGAGGGGACGGTAGTCGAGGGCGGGGCGACCTTTGCCCAAGGCGACGCGCAGGTCGGCGGCGCGGCCGGCGGCGGTAGCGCGTTCGCGGCAAGCGGCATCGAGGCGGCGGGCCCAGTCTTTGCCGGGATCGCCGGCATCATCGCCGCCGAATTCGTCGCGAGCCGCCAACTCGGCCACCAAGTCGAGGCGGCGCATTTGCCCGGCGAGACGGCGTCCGGTCGCGCCGATTTCGCCGAGTCCTTCGCGGAGGGAGTCCGCATCGGGGAGTCGTCCGGCTTCGAGTTCGGCGAGGAGGAAGGACGCGTAGCCGTTGAGGAGATCGACCGGACGGCGCAGGCGGGCGGGTAAGCCGGCGATGATGCGCTCGCCCAATTCATGCAGGGCCGCGCGGTCTGCGGTGGAGTTCGGAGCATCCGGTCCGACGCGACGCCGGGATTCGTCACGGCAGTTGCAGGTGATTTTTCCGTCCGGCAACAGGGTGAGCGTGACGCCGGCGAGAAACGACGATCCATCGCGGCGGCGTCCGACCACTTGGCCGCGCCAGACTTTGTCGCGCGGGATGATCGGCAAGACGGTTTCTTCGAAATGGCGGACCCATTCCGGCGTGTAGAGCAGGCGCCAACTTCTTCCCAGCAACTCCTGTGGCTTTTCATAGCCATACATGTGGAGGTGCGCCTCGTTCAGGTAGACGTAATTGCCGTCGGGATCAGTCAAGGCAAAGCCTTCCTCGGAGTGGTCCAAGGCCTGGGCAAGGTCGGCAAAAAGGATGGGGAAATTGCCGCGCCTGATGGGGGATCTGGCGTCTTGCTCCGCCAATGGGCTCATAATCGATACAAGTTGTCACAATCCCGTAACAAAGCAAATTTCAAGACCCGGTTCCCGCCGGTCGTAGTGGAAAATCAGTCGGCACGGGCGCTTGGAATTCGAGCCGCTCGCCTGTCGTTGGGTGATCCACGGCGATTTTCCACGCGTGGAGCAATTGGCGTTCGAAATCGGCCCCGCCGCCGTAAACGCGGTCGCCGGCGATGGGGTGCCCGAGATGTTTGAGGTGCACGCGGATTTGGTGGGTCCGGCCGGTTTTGGGTCGGCACTCGAGAAGGGAAAGATTTCCCTCGGACTGCAAAACCTTCCACGTGGTCTCCGCAGCGCGCGCTTCGGGGCGGCGGCTGATGGCCATGCGCTGGCGGTGGACCGGATGGCGGGCGATGGCGCCGGCTACCACTCCGCTGGTCGCGCGGGGGCGTCCGCGGACCACGGCGAGGTAAGTCTTTTGCGCCGTGCGCTCGGCGAACTGCCGCGCCAGCGCGGCATGGGCGGCATCGTTTTTGGCGACGAGGATGCAGCCGCTGGTGTCTTTGTCCAATCGGTGGACGATGCCCGGACGCAGCGGATGACCGCCGTCCGACACGTCCGCGCAATGATGCAAGATGGCGTTGACCAGCGTGCCTTGCCAATGGCCCGCGGCCGGATGGACGACGAGACCGGGTGGTTTGTTCAGGCAGAGCAAATCGTCGTCCTCGTAAATAGTCTCCAGCGGAATGTCCTCCGCGATGGCTTGCACTGGCGGTTCCGAAGCGGGTGGCGGCGCGGCTTCGATCAGATCGTTGGCCGCGACCGGATCGGCGGCGCGAGCGACAGATCCGTTCAAACGCACCAGTCCCGCGGCGAGCGCTTTTTGCCAGCGGGCGCGGCTGAACTCCGGCCATTGTTCCGCCAGCCAGCGGTCGAGGCGCGCGGCGCGTTGCGACGCGGTGCAGGTGAGCGGATTGTCCATGGCGGTCGGCGGAAACGCTGGACGTTCCCGCGGCTCCGCGCAAGGTTTGCCGCGTGGACGAGGAATCGCCCCCCCGGATCATCGATACGTGTCCCGCCTGCGGCGGAGCCATCGACGTGTCCGAGGAACTGCCCTTCGCGCAGATCTATTGTCCGCACTGCGGCGAGGGCATGCGCGCGCGGCGCATCTTCAACAATTTCGAACTGGTCGAACTGATCGGCGAGGGCGGGATGGGGTCCGTCTTCAAGGCCTACGACCACAACCTCGGCCGCATGGTCGCGCTCAAGGTCCTGCGCCGTGAAATGAGCGCCCGGGAAGACGAGCGGGCCAAGCTCGAACAGGAAGCGCGCATCACGGCCTCGGTCAACCATCCGCACGTTGTGCGCGTCTATTCGTTCGGCGAGGCGGACGGGCAATTCTACCTCGCCATGGAATTGGTCGAGAAAGGATCACTGGACGATTTGATGTCCGTGCAAACCCGCGTTTCCGAAGCGCAGGTCCTCGAGATCGGCGTGCAGATCGCCCAAGGGCTCGAGGCCGCGGCGGAGAAGGGGCTGATCCATCGCGATGTCAAACCGGGCAATATTCTTTTCGCCGACGCGCACACCACCAAGATCGTCGACTTCGGCCTGGCCCGCGTGCTGGAGGAAGAGGCCGAGGCGCGTGGCGAGATCTGGGGCACGCCGTATTACATCGCGCCGGAACGGCTCAACTATGAACCGGAGGATTTCCGCAGCGACATTTACAGCCTGGGCGGAACGCTTTTCCACGCCATCGCCGGGCGTCCGCCCTTCGAGGCCGAAAGCGCCAGCCTTGTTGCGCTCAAGCAGATCAAAAGCCAGCCGGTCAGCCTCGAGGCCTTCGCGCCTGATGTGGCGCCGGAGACGGCTTATGTCATCAATCGCATGCTCGAGAAAAATCCGGACGAGCGCTACGCGTCCTACGCCGAGCTGATCGAGCATCTCGAGTTCGCCCGCGCCAAGGTTTTGGAAAATGCCGGACGTCCCACCGGAACCAAACGCGAGGTGGTCAAGGTGGAGACGAACCGGACCAAAGTTTTCGTCGCGCTCATTTCCATCGTCGCCGCCTTGCTCATGCTGGCGGCCGGTGTCTGGCTCTTCCTGACCAGCGAACGTCCGGAGATCATGGAGCTGCGCGAAGCGGTGACGGCCGGACAAAAAGAAGAAGCCGCCGATCCGCTCGATACCGGCTTGGCCGCATTGGCCGCCGGAGACCTGCCCGCGGCTGAGGCGAGTTTCAAAGAAGTTGCCGCTGCAGCGCCCGCGCGTAGCGAGCGTTCCCAATGGGCCGCCTTCAATCTGGCGCTCGCCGCGGCGCTGTCCGGTGATACCGAAACCGCGCGTGACCGTTGGCGTCAGCTTTCCCGCGCCGGCCTTTTCTCCGACCGTGCCGAAGACCGCGATCTGGCCAACATGTTCCTCGATTCGGCCGACTTCGGCCTGCGCGGCAAGCCACTGCGCCTCGACGAACTCGGACGCTACCCGCAGTCGGGTCCGGGTGCGCTGGTCTTCTTGGTCGCGGGGGTGACCGACTGGTCCTTGGGGGAAAAGGGAGAAGCGAAAGAGTTGCTGGCCAAATTCCTGGAGATCACGCCCGCTCCCGGAATCGCCGGTTGGGGGAGCTACCGGAAAGTGGCGGAGCGTCTGGTGGCCGGAAGCTAAAGTGGTTTAAGGTTTTCTGTAGCCGCGGCACTCTGTGCCGCGAATCACCTTGCCTGACGCGCCACAGAGTGGCGCGGCTACAGCAAGCGGCTACTGCACTTCCGAAGCCGCTCTAGCGGGTTTGCTCCCGTGCGGCGGACGGATACATTGGGCGGATGAGCGATCCGAACTTTCCCGGTCCCGAGGAAATGCAGCGCCGGCTCCAAGCCTTCCTGCAGTCCGCTTTCCAGCAGCAGTCACGTCCCGCGCCCGAGGCGGCGGGTGCTGCGGAGGAACCTGTGGCCGAGGAAGAGGATATCTTCGATTTCAGTCTCACTCCCCGTGAGATCAAAGCGCACCTCGACCGGTTCGTTATCAAACAGGACGAAGCCAAGAAGGTTCTCTCCATCGCGGTCTGCGATCATTACAACCACGCCAAGTTCCTCCGCGAGCGCGCGGCGCGGGGCGAGACCGGTGCAGTCGAATACGCCAAACAGAACGTCATCATCACCGGTCCGACCGGCGTGGGAAAAACCTACCTCGTGCGTCACATTGCCGATTTGATCGGCGTGCCCTTCGTCAAAGCCGACGCCACCAAATTCAGCGAAACGGGTTACGTCGGCGGCGATGTCGAGGATCTGGTGCGTGAGTTGGTGCAGAAGGCTGACGGCGACATCGCCCGTGCCGAGCACGGCATCGTCTATATCGATGAAATCGACAAGATTGCCACGTCGGGGAACATGATCGGGCGCGACGTGAGCGGACGCGGGGTGCAGACCACGCTGCTCAAGCTGATGGAGGAAACCGAGGTCGCCCTGCGCAACCCGATGGACCTCGCCGGACAAATGCAGACCGTGATGGAAATCCAACGCGGCGGCAAACCCGGCCGCCAATCGGTCAACACGCGAAGCATTCTCTTCATCGTCAGCGGTGCTTTCCCGCGCCTCAAAGAAATCGTCGAGAAGCGGCGCAAGCAGGCCCAGATCGGTTTCGCCGCGCCGACCGATGAAAACGAAGAGCGCGCCTGGCAGCACGAGGTGAACACGGCGGATCTGATCGAATACGGTATGGAGGCCGAATTTGTCGGACGCCTGCCGGTGCGCGTGGCCTGCGAGGAATTGACCGCCGCCGACTTGCGCAAAATTTTGTCCGATTCCGAGGGCAGTGTGTTGCGTCAATACGAACGCGCCTTCCTCGCCTTCGGCATCGAAGCGGTCTTCGACGATGCGGCGCTCGACCGCATCGCCGAGTTGGCCGCGGCGGAAGGAACCGGTGCGCGCGGCTTGCTCACGGTGTGCGAGCGCCTGCTCCGCGATTTCAAATTCGAGTTGCCCGGTTCGGGCGTCACCTCGCTGCGCGTCGATATGGATCTGATCGAGCGTCCGGCCGACCGTTTGGCCCAAATGCGGGCCAGCGGGGAAGACGAGCGTTTGCGTGTGCTCCGTCGCAGCGCGGAGGAATTCATTGACCGTCTCGGACAATCCCAGGGCGTCACTCTGCGGTTCGCGCCGGATGCGCTCGATTTGCTCGTCGAGATGGCTGTGTCGCGGCAGAAGCCGGTGCGCGAACTGTGCGCCGAGCTGTTCAAGGACTACGAGTTCGGTCTGCGTCTGGTGAAGAGCCCGTCGGCCGAGGCTCCTGTCGTCCTGCCGCGCGAGGCCGTGGAGGCGCCCGACAAGTTCTTGAGCGACTTGGTCGTGCGCGCCTATCGTAGCAATTCTTCCGATGAACCGCCCTCTGGCCCTGCATCTTAAAGCCGCGCTGATCTGCGCGCTGATCGGCATCGTGCTGGCCTTGCCGCTTCTCTGGGCGCCGATGCTGCCCGCGTGGCAGGGATGGCGTCCGCCGGTGGTCAGTCCGCGCGCCGAAGCAATCCTGGCCATCATTATGGCCCTGTGGGTCGCGTGGTGTGTGGTCGATATCCCGCGACGTGGGCTGAAAATTCTCATCTGGCTGGCCACGCTCTGGCTGCTCGGCGGCGGGATCTGGTTGGCCGGGTTGTATGGTTACGCGTCGAGTTCGCTCGTGCCTTTGACCGCGGCCGGATTGGCCGGGGCGGGGGCGTTGGCTTTTTCCTTCCTGCCGGCCGGCTCGCGGCGGGCGCGCTGGCAGTCGTTGGTCGGCGGACGCGTCGCGCCGGAGTTTCTCCGCTCGCGCATCGACGAGCAGCATCTCGAGGAAGGTCCGCGCAGCGAGGTGCTTGCCGTGGCCGAGGTGCTCTGGCCCGGGCACGCCGAGGGTGAATCGCACGAGGCATGGAAAGGTTTGCCCGAGCTGACGGCGCGGGCTGCGCGGCATTTCCACAAAGCGGGAGGTTACCTCGAGCGTTGTGATGGTGAGGGAGCGCTCTTTGCCTTCGGACTATGGGGACAAAGTGCACCGACCCAGGAGGTCGTCGCGGCCTTGTGGAATTGGGTGAAGGAAGCCGGTGGCTGTGCGGCATTGACCCGCGGGGAATGCACAACCGGCGTCGGGCGTTTTCCGTCCGAGGCTCGCTGGACGGTTGGCGGTGCACCGCTGCGCCGGGCGCGGCGCATGGCTTCGGCTGCGCGGGGTTATGCGGCGGGCGTTTTGGTCGAAGAAGCTTTGGCCGGTGAAGTTGGCGAGGGATGGCAATCGCGCCGCATGGCGTGGTGGGATTTCGATGGCGAGCGAATTCTCCTGCATGAGGTGACCGCGCCCGCCGGTGCGGCGGAGGTTTCCGTCGACGATCTTCGCCAATGGGACCGCGCGTGGGACGCTTTTTGGGAGGGACGGTGGGCCGAGGCGGAGAATGCTTTCGCCGCCTTGGCGCGCGAGCGCGACGACGCGTCGGCCCGTATTTTCGCCCTGCGCAGTGCAGCGGCGAGGCGCGCGTCTTCGTGAAAACGGCCGACTATCCCGAGCCGTTCCAGGCTCTGGTGCGGGAATTGCGGCGCTTGCCCGGGGTTGGACCGCGCAGTGCGGAACGGATGGCGCTTTGGCTGACCGAGGATCAAGAACGTCCGTCCGCGCTGGCCCACTCGCTAGGCAAAGCGCGCGACGGATTGCGTCACTGCCGCGACTGCGGATTCTTCAGCGTCGAGGAAATGTGCGTCATTTGCGTCGAGAACGGACGCGAACCGCTGCTCTGCGTGGTCGAACGGGCCACCGACATTTTGCCCATCGAAAGATCGGGCGCGTATCACGGACGCTATCATGCCTTGGGCGGACGCCTCTCGCCGCTGGAGCATGTCGGTCCGGAGGATTTGCGCTTGGGCGAACTGACCGCGCGTCTCGACCGCGGCGGCTTCACCGAGGTGATTCTGGCCTTGAGCACGGATGTGGAGGGCGAAGCCACGGCGAACTACCTCGAGGAAATTCTCGCGCCGCGCGGCGTGCGTGTTTCGCGTTTGGCCCAAGGCATGCCGGCGGGCGGTGGCCTGGAGCATGCCGACGAGTTGACCTTGGCGCGGGCTTTGGCCGGACGGCGCCGGGCGGGGGAAGGCTGATGCGCCGCGCGCTTCTGGCCCTGTGGTGCGTCGCTTGCTGCGCCCGAGCGGGGACCGAATTGGGTGGATTACCCAAGGCTGCCGAGTATTCCGCTTCGCGCGGCGAGACGGCGCTCCTCGTCTGGCAGGATGGACGCACCGTCTACGAGCGCGCGCGGCGCCCCAACGTCCCGCAGCGCATCTTCAGCATTACCAAGAGTCTTGTTTCCATCGGCGTCTTTCGTGACGCCAAGACCGGAGGACTCTCGTTAGGTCAGCCCGCGCGGAACCGTGCCGTGCCCGGCGTGGCTTTGTCCGATTTGCTCAACCAGATTTCCGGTCTTCCCGGCGCTGCACGCGAGTTTTACTCGCAGGGATTGAAGGACAAAGGCCCGGTGCTCGGCCGGCTGCAGGTGAACGGCAACAGCGGTGCGTTTGTTTATGGTCCTTCACATTGGGAGGTGCTGGCCGAGGAGATCCGCGAACAGCGCGGTCCGTCGGTCGATGGATGGGTCCGCAAATTTGTGCCCGGTGCGCGTTCCGATGCTTTGGCGCGTTGGACCCGTGACGACAAGGGACGTCTGTTTTTTTCCACTGGGGCGCGGATGAGTGCCGCAGACCTTTTGCCGGCTGGGCGCGAGGTTCTGGACGGTGTGAAAAAAAACAAGTGGCCGCCGGAGGTGCGCGCCATGCTGTCCAACGGCACCGAGGCAAACCGCATGTATGCGCTCGGGTTCTGGTTGAATCGCGGTGCTTCGGCAACTGGCGCGCGCGAAATCGACGTAGAGGCCTCGCTGGGGCGCGATCAACCGGCCGAGTTTTGGAGCAACGGATGTCTGAGTCGCAGCGCGCCAACCGATTTGCTCGCCATGATCGGCACACGCGGTCAGCGCGTTTACGTGGTGCCCTCGCGCAATTTGGTGGTCATTCGCCAAGGCGATGGCCGCGGGTTTTCCGACGCAGAGTTTTTGCGCCGGTTGTTCGTCGGCAAAATGTAGCGGCGTTCAATATCCGGCCGGCAAGGCCGGTAGCGCGCGCGGAGCGGCATCGGGGGGTAGGGCGATGAGAAGCGTCGACTCGCCGCGTTGCCAGCGGTAGCCGAAGCCGAAGGGAAGCGGGAACCCGGCGCCGCCTTCATAGACCGAGCGCAGGGCTGGCTGGTCGTATTTGGTGAAGATTTCCAGCGGCGTGGTGTAGTTGCCGAAATAGATGACGCGCCAATCACGGGCCCGGAAGACGGAGAGGGGGATGCCCGAGTCGTCTTGCACGATGGCCGAGCAGTGGCCGAGGAGGAAATCTCGGATGGTGGTGAACCCGCCGCTGTGCATGAGGTAAGAGGCGGCTTTGAGGTAGCCGGTGGCGCGTCCGCGCGAGGCGAGCCAATCGAGGACGGCGCGATTCGATTTGAGCGCGCCGTCGGCGAGGTTGGCCTGTAGGTAGACAACTTCGGCCGGCGGGACGCCGGGGGCCGGACGGAAAACGATGCGCAGGGCCGGTTGTCCGCCGGAGGATTCTCCGGAGGCCAACGTGCCGTCGCGCTGCAAGGTCAGGCGTTCGGCCAGATCGATGCGCGCGTCGGTGAAGGACAAAAAGACAAGCATGATGGGAAACACGCCTTGAAAGTGCGAGGCAGCCAACTCGGTCTTCATGTCTTTGGTGATGAAGTGGCTGAAATTCATGATCACCTCGGTCGATTTGCGCAGCATGGCCAGGCTGGCGTGCAACTCCTCGGGACTGAGGGAGAGCGGATTGGTCAGCTTGCCGACCGGTTCGAGTCCGCCGAGGGCGTAGCGCCGGGCTTCGGGAAAAAGCGCGAGAGTGCTGACCAAGTCCGGTCCGCCGAACATGTAGGTGACCTGCGAAGTCGGGCCGATGCGCGGGACGAGTTCGGTCGCGGCCCACGAGCGCATCGGGGCGAAGTAAAGATCGTCATAGCGATACCATTGCGCGGCGTATTCGCGGGCGTGCTGCTTGTATTCGGCCGAATCCTGCAGCGCGGCGAGGGGACTCGACGGAGGCAACTGGCGTCCGGCGAGAAAGGCGCCGAGTTCGGTCGGGGAAACGGCGCGGGCCGGCACGGCAAGGGTTGCCGCCAGCAGCAGGATGGTCGCCAGCCGTTTCATCACGACGATTTTTGTCCGGTGGCGACCAACCGGTAAATACCCAAACCTGCCACCAAAGTGAGCGCGCCGCAGAGCGCCTCAGCGGGCATGACCGTGGCTGTGTAGACCATGGCGAAAGCACTGATGGCGAGGAAGAGGAGCGGAGTGAGCGGGTAAAGCGGCACGCGGAAGGGGCGTGGGAGATTGGGTTGGGTGAAGCGGTAGACGATGACCCCCAGCACGGCGAGAAAGCTGCAGGCAAGCAGAGCGAATTGCGTGTAGACAAGGACCTGTTCGAAAGTCGAGGTAAGCAAAAGAACCAAGGTCAGGGCGCTCTGCGCGGCGACGGCTGCCGCGGGAATTCCGGATGCGGTGCGCACCTTGAGCCATCCGAACGCGCGCGGGTAGTCCTCGCCGATAACCATGGCGACGCGTGGTCCCGCCCAGACCATGGCGCTTATCGCCGAGATCAGGCCGAGGGCGATGACCCCGGCGACGAGGCGTCCGCCATTCGTGCCGAAGACACTTTCCGCGGCGACTTGGGCCACATTGAGCTTGCCGGCCAGCAGGCCGGCGGGCGCGGCGTGGAGAAAGGCGGCGTTGAGTCCGAGGTAAAGTGCCATGACCAGCAACGTGCCTGCGGTCAGCGCCCCGGGAATAACCCGCGCCGGCGTGCGGACTTCGCCGAGGATGTAGGTCGCGGCATTCCAGCCGGAGTAGGCGTATAGGGTGAACATGAGCGACACGGCGAAAGGCGCGGTCAGCAGGTAGGTGTTCCATTGAGCCGCGGGCGCCGGTTCGGTGGGCGGCGCAGCGAAAAGGGCTGCGATGAGAAAAAGGACGAGACCAATCTTCAGCACGGTGAAGAAAACTTGGAAAATGCTGCTCACCCGCAGGTCGCGCAGGTGGAAAAGGGTGACAATGACCACCACGGCAATCGAGGCCACGAGCGGCGAGGTGGCGGGAAAGACACCTTGCAGATACGAGCCGAAGGCCATGGCGCTGAGGGCCACGGGCGCGGCGAAGCCGACCACGATGGAGACAATACCGGCCATGAAGCCGAGGGACGGATGATAGATCCGCCCGAGAAAATGGTATTCCCCGCCCGAGCGCGGGAGCGCGGCGGAGAGTTCCGCGTAGCAGAGGGCGCCGCACAGGGCGAGGATGCCGCCCAGAGTCCAGAGAGCCATAATGGCAGGGCGGGACGGGATTTCGCCGACCTGAAAGCCGAGACTGGTGAAGATGCCGGTGCCGACCATGTTGGCCACGACGAGGGCGGCGCAGGCGGCGAGACCCACGGATTGCGGGGTGGCGGGTCCGGGGGAGCCAGCTTGCGCTTGATTCGGCATCGCGGGGACTCCTAGCATGCCTGTCCGCATGAGCGCCATTCTCTTCCGCCGCTTTCTGGCCGACCCGTTGAAGATCGCTTATGTCGTGCCGAGCTCCAAAGCGTTGGTCAAGCGGGTCTTGGACCGGATGGACTTCGCCAAGGCGCGCGTTTTTGTCGAGTTCGGCGCGGGCGAGGGGTGCTACACGCGCGAGCTGGCCAAACGGCTCGCCCCGGACGCCAAGCTGCTCACTTTCGAATTGGACGGGCATTTGGCCGACCATCTGCGCAAACAATTCCGGGATGATCCGCGCGTCATGGTCTACCAGCAGGACGCCGCCACGTTCCGCGAGGAGTTGCACAAGCTCGGCATCGGCGAGGCGGACTACGTGATCTCCGGGATTCCCTTCAGCTATCTCGAGCCGAAGAAGAAAAAAGAGATCCTCAGCGCCGTGCACGAGGGGCTGACGGCGGACGGCCAGTTCATCGTCTACCAGGTGACCCCCGAGTTGAAGGGGCACACCCGGATGTTCGCCGCGCACGAGGTGGAATACTTTCTGGCCAACATTCCCCCGATGTTCATCGTGGCCTGCCACAAGTCGGAGATCACGCTGCGGCCCAAGAAGCGGGCCAAGAAAAAGCCGAAACACGCGCGCCGTGAGCCGGCGCATGCCTGAAGGTTTGTTGTTGTAGCCGCGGCACTCCGTGCCGCGAGACTTAAGTGGGGGCGCGGCACGGAGTGCCGCGGCTACAGGAGCGAAATACGTCGTCCTGCCCTACTTCGGCAGCAGATCTGCGACCATTGCGCGCTCTTCTTTGAGCTCGTTGACTGATTTGTCGATGCGTTCGC
>CAZJGQ010000038.1:0-14006 GCA_964545425.1 uncultured Chthoniobacter sp.
CGAAGGCACAGCTCTGGGAATCGGAGGTGCCGCGATTCGATGCCGCCTCGCCGCGAGAGCGCATGCAGGGTGTGGCCCTAATCCGCGCGCTCGGCACCATTTTCTCACGTTTCGGGACCGAGGAGGAAAAGGTGGCGGTGCGCACGTGGCTCACCGCGCTGCTCAAAGATCCGCAGGAAAAGATCCGGCGCTACGCCATGGCGGCGCTGCCGAAGATTGGCGCAGATGAGAATGCGGAGGCGCAGATGTTGAGTCTGCTCAAGGAGAACGCCGGCGAGCGAGAGCGACGCCATCTTGGCCGTGCGCTGGAGAAGATCGGGGGGAGGGCGACACTCTCGTTCGTGGCGCAAGGCGAACCGCTCCCGGAACTTACGCAGCAAAAGGTGCAGGCGTCCATCGCCCGGCGCGAAAACACCGGCACGGTGGAACTCGAGACACTCCTCCCGGGCAAACCCGGGATGCAGATCAACCTCCGCTGCCGACGTGGCTTGGAGAAGATCGTCAGCGAAGAAGCCGGGGAGCAACTTGATCCAAATATTTTCCGTCTCGGACCAGTCCGCCCGGGATGTGTCACGCTGAATCCGCTCAGACCGTTCTCCTTGTCGATGCTCTATGAGTTGCGCTGCTTTGCCACCGTCGGCATCCGCATCGGTCTGATCGAGAACAGCTCCGGTTCCGAATGGGAGGATGCTCTCGCTCGATGTATCGCTTCCCCGACGTCGCGGAAAATCATGCTGGCCGCGACCGAGGGAGCGCCCCGTTACCGCGTGGATTTCCCGGCGCGCGGTCATCAGCGCGGCGCCATCCGCAACGTGGTGCAGCAAGCCCACGCACTCGCGCCCGAACTCCTCAACGATGCGCGTCGAGCTCCGTGGTCCATCGATGTTATACCGGTCGGTAGCGGACCGAAGAAACAGAGGGACGCGATCGTCGAACTGCGCCCCCGGCTCTACCCCGATCCGCGCCTTGCGTATCGTCAGGATGACATCCCCGCGGCCTCGCACCCGCCCTTGGCCGCGTGCATGGCGCGGTTGGCAGCGGAAGCCAGCCCTCACACCGACGAACCCCGGCAGGTGATTTGGGATCCTTTTTGCGGCTCGGGACTGGAACTGATCGAGCGCTCCATACTCGGCGGTGTCCGAGCCGTGTATGGCACTGATCTCGATCCAACGGCGATCGCGATCGCCCGCGCCAACTTCCAAGCGGCAGGTCTGGAGAATGTTGCCGGGATGTTCACCGCATGCGATTTCCGCGAAGCGGAACAAGCAGCCGGCATCGCCCCGGAAAGCATGACGCTAGTTATCACCAATCCTCCCCTCGGACGACGGGTCCGGGTGAAAGACATGCGCGGACTCATCGCCGACCTCCTCCTCTCCGCCACCAAAGCGCTGGAGCCGGGCGGCCTGCTCATTTTCACCAACCCGCTGCGCGATGGACCAAGCTCGCCCTCACTCAAGTTGGAATACCGCCAGACCGTCGATCTCGGGGGATTCGACTGCCAGCTCGAGATGTACAGCAAGCGTGTTTCGTGGAGTGTTGGGTAGTCAGTCTTAAGTCAGAAAGGCAGGGCCACGGGCGGAAAAGCTGCGGAAAAATCCGGCAGCTGATGCGGCTTGCTGCGGGGAGGCTGGGGCAGTAAACCAGTTCCATTATGAGAAAGACTCTCCCCGCTGTCCTCATCGTCGCCTCCCTCATGTTTCACGCCCCCGCGGGGCGGGCTTGCACCGCGATGATGATCACCGACACGAAGGGCAACGCTTACAGCGGCAAGACGATGTAATATGCGGATCCGCTGCCGTTCGAAATGACCTATGTTCCGGCAGGCACGAAAGTCGCCTCTATCGCTCCCGGTGGAAAGCCGGGGCTGTCCTTCGAGACGAAATATCCGGTGCTCGGGGTCAGCGCCGACGCGGGCATGGGCACGGGCATGAATACGATGGTCGAATCGGCCAACGATCAAGGGCTCTCTCTCAGCAGCAATGAAATGCCCGGATCCCAATCGCCGGCCGGCGCGGGGTCCGATGCCGCGAAAGCTTTGGCCGCCATCGCCTTGGTCCTGGGGATTTTCGCCTTGGCCGAACGCGGTCGCCGCATCGACCCTACGCCCTGCGGACTGATCGGCTGATTCGGCGCCTGGTGTGAAGACAGGCACCGCCCGCCAGCCGGCGTTTGACTTGCATGGGTCAATAACCTTTATTGGCGACGCCTAGCCGCTGAATCGTGGCCGGAGATCGATGTGTGCCCGTTCCACGCAGAGCAGCATTAAACCCGACGGCCCTCATTATGAAAACTACCTGTCCGGCCACGATTCTAGCTCTTCGTTCCGCGATGCTTGCCGTCGCGGTGCTGCTTGCCCTTGCGCCAGCGCGCGCGCAAGTGATCACCAATGTCTCCACGGCCGCGGAGTTGGCCACGGCGCTGACCGACTCGTTTCTTTACTCGCAGGAATTCGGCACGCTGCTGACCAACCGGATCACCCTCACGGGAACCATCTCGGCCAACGCGCAGATGATCGTGAATGCCAACGTGATCATCGACGGTGCGGGATTCACCATCGACATGAACAATGCCGACCGGGCGTTCTTCATCGCCGGCGGCAACGTCGCCATCAATAATCTCACGATCCAAAACGGCAACGCGACGGGCGGAACGGGCTTCAACGGCGGCGGTGCTGGCGCCGGACTGGGCGGGGCCATTTTCGTGGGCAGCGGAACTTACTACGGTGGCGCCGATCCGTTGACCGGCATTGCGCCGATCGCCGCGCTCGGCGTCTCGGCACCGGCGGTCACGCTCTCCGGCGTGGCCTTTTCCAACAACGCGGCCATCGGAGGCACCGCAACCACCCTCGGGCCGGGCGATTCCTTGAAGTCCTTCGGCGGCGGCGGAATGGGCGGCGACGGCGGTCAGGGCAATGGGATTGCGGAGTATTCCATGGGCATGGGCGGCGGCGGCTTCGGCAATGGAGCATCGGGCGCCGGATATGAGACGAGCACTTTGGTCGAAGCAGGCGCGGGGGCGATGGTCAATGTGATCGTGCCTACGGATGCGACGACCTCCGCAGGTCCGGGTGGCAATGGCGATGATTCCAACGGTTCTCCCGGCGGGGCCAATGGCGGCGGCGGCGGAGCCGGCGGTTCAGGCGCCACCGCGGCCATGGGCTCGGGAGGTGGCGGCGGTGTCGGAGGCGGCAGAGGTTATTTCGCCAATGGCGACAACCCGAGCGGTGGCGGCAACGGTGGATTCGGCGGAGGAGGCGGCGGTGCGACGATGTATCACGGGCAGGGCGGCAACGGCGGCTTTGGCGGCGGGGGCGGCACGTCGTCGGTCGACTGGGGTGGCAATGGCGGATTCGGTGGTGGAGGCGGTGGCTACCAACAATCCGGCAATTCTCCCGGCGCGGGCGGTTTCGGTGCGGCTCGCGGCACTTTTTACAGCTTCGAAGACGGCACCGGCGGCGGAGGCGGCGGCCTTGGCGCGGGCGGGGCGATTTTTGTCATGGCTGGCGCGAGCGTCACGATCGAGAGCGGAAGTTTCAGCGGTAATTCCGTGCAGGCCGGCGATGGCTATTTCGACGGCTCGGCTTATGGCGCTGATCTTTTCCTGGGCGGCAATGTCACGTTCGATGTTTCGGCGAATCTCACCCTGAATAGCCTCGGTGGCGCGGGGAATCTGTCCGACGCGAACGTCGCGGATAACGCCAACGATCCGAACGCCCAGGGCGGCCTCATCAAGACGGGTGCGGGCACCCTCACGCTGACCGGCACCAATTATTACAGCGGTCTCACCACCGTGAATTCCGGCACGCTCACGCTCGCCGCAGGGGCCCTCGAGCGCGGCACGACCACGGTGACGGTCGGACAAAACAACGGCGACAACGCAACGCTCGTGCTCGGCAGCAGCGCCAATCTCACGCTCGGGGGTTTCAATGCCACGACCAATGGCACGGATGCACCGGTCATGATCGCGCAGAGCGCCGGATCGACGGGCACCATCGTCATAGGGGACGGCGGGGGCAGCAGTGGTGCGGACATTGGCGCGCAGGCCTTCACCGGGGGCGCGGGCGATGCGACGGTGCGATTCACGCAGCAATACGCGGCGGGCTCGACCAGCGACGAGATCTACCATTTCTACACCACTTTGACCGGATCGCTCGGCATCACGCAGGCGGGCGCAGGCATGACCGTGCTCCAACCGCTCTACGGGACCAACACGTTCTCCGGCCCCGTCACGGTGGACGCAGGCACGCTCGCGACCCAGGGGGCCGTGGCTGCGCTCGCCGGTGTGACGACGATGACCGTGAATTCGGGTGGCACGCTTCTGCTCAGCCAGAACGCCGGGGTCAACGATGCGGCCGCGTTCAACCTTGCCGGCGGCATCCTGCAGACCGGCATCAGTCTCACGGAAACAATGGGCGCGCTCACGATCAACGGCCCGTCGCGCATCGACTTCCTGGGCACAAGCTCGGCGCTGACTTTCAGCGAGCTGACCATCATCGACACGCTGGCCATTTGGAATTACTCGGCGGACGACACCCTGAGCATTCTCAGCGGAACGGCGCTCGGTGATCTTGACCAGATCATCTTCTACAGCGACAGCGGCACGACCGAGATCGGCACGGCCATGTTTGTCGGCAACGACATCATGCCGGTGCCCGAGCCTTCCACTTACGCGTTGCTCGCGCTCGCTGCGGCGGGTTTGAGCGCGCGCCTCCTGCGGCGCGGGCGGAAGTAAACGCCAGCTGTCCATGAAAGCTCTGCGCTCACTTTTCATCTGCTTGTTGTTTTTCTGCGTGCCATCCCGCGCGGACTTGGCTGCCGATATTCAGGCGATCGTCGATGCGGAGATTGCGGCGAGGAATGTGGCGGGCGCCGTGGTCGGGGTCTGGCAGGGCGGTCAACCCGTGACGGTCTTCGCCCGCGGTTTTGCCGACATCGGGGGGAATGTGCCGTTGGCACTGACCGATCATTTCCGCATCGCGAGCATCACCAAGACCTTCACCACGACAAGGATCTTGCAGTTGGCCGATGAGGGGAGGCTGTCGCTCTCCGATCCGATCGGCAACTACGTGCCCGGATTGGTCAACAGCACGGCGACGCTGCGCCAGCTCGGCAACATGACGGCGGGATTTTTCGATTACTCGAAGGATCCGGCTTTCGTGGCGGATGTCGAGGCCGATCCGTTGCGTGTCTGGAGTCCGTCGGAGCTGGTCGCACGGGCCAACGCCAAAGGTCCGAAGTTCGCCCCGGGATCCGCGTGGGATTATTCCAACACGCACACGGTGTTGCTGCAGATGGTTATCGAGCAGGTGACGGGCAACAGTCTAGCGCAGGAATATCAGAACGCCTTTGCCACGCCTCTTTCGCTCAGCCAGACCAGCTATCCGGCGACGGCGGATCTGCCCGATCCTTACGCGATCGGTTACACTGTCGATTCCGCCACGGGCCAGCAAACGCCGGCGCCGAATTACCATCCGTCGATTTTCGGCGGGGCGGGCGGTATCGTCTCGACCTTGGAAGATGTGCGCGTGTGGATCGAGGCGTTGGGGCGCGGAGACCTTGTTTCGGCGCAAAGTCGGTCGGAGCAACTCGACATGGTCGCGACCGGGCAGGGCTTTGCCTATGGCTTCGGTGTCTTGAAATTCGGAGACTGGATCGGGCACAACGGCAGCTTTCCTCCCGGCTACACAAGCATGGCGCTCCATGATCCGGTGAATGATCAAACGATCGTCGTGCTGGCCAACTCATGGTTTCCCGACGGCTACCACTTTCCCGATGAGGTGGCTGTCGAGATCATGCCGCTGCTCATCCCCGAGCCTTCAACGTATGCGTTGCTCGCACTCGCGGCCGTCGCCTTGGGCGCGCACATCCTGCGCCGGCGCCGAGGTGCGAAGCTTTCCTGAGTTCCGATCGGTTCAGAGTGTCGCCTCGCCGTGCGCGCATTGCCGAACATGCATAGTGGACATGACGGCGCGCCAAAAGACGCGGCTTGGTTCACGCTCGCTCCTTGCCACCGGTGGGGCGAGGGCGTAGAACCGCAACACCATGAAACATGTTCTCCCGGCCCTAATCGTTGTTGTTGCCTTACTGCTTCAAGCGCCCGCGGGGCGGGCTTGCACCGCGCTGATGATCACTGACACGAAGGGCAACGCCTACAGCGGCAAGACGATGGAATACGCGGTGCCGCTGCCGTTCGAAATGACCTATGTGCCGGCGGGAACGAAGGTTGCTTCCATCGCTCCGGGCAATAAGCCGGGGTTTGCTTTCGAGACAAAATATCCTGTGCTCGGAGTAAGCGCCGATCCGGGAGTCGGCTCAGGCCTGAACATGATGGTCGAATCGGCCAATGATCAGGGGCTTTCGCTCAGCACCAACGAACTGCCAAACTCGCAATCGCCGACCGGCGCGGGGTCCGATGCCGCGAAAGCTTTGGCCTCTACCGATCTCGCGCTTTATCTCCTCGGCAACTTCAAGTCCGTGGCCGAAGTCAAAGCGGCGTTGCAAAGCGGTGAGGTCAGTGTCTGGCTGCCCGAAATTCCGATCGTGGGAAATATCGTGGCTCCGTTCCACTACATCCTTTGGGACAAAACCGGCGTCGGCATCGTCATCGAGTTTTTGGACGGCAAGATGAATGTCCACGACAACCCGGTCGGCGTCGTGACAAATGCCCCGGATTTTCCGTGGCATCTGAAAAACCTGAACAACTACGCGCAGCTGAACAACCTGGACAAGAACAGCGGGCAGTTCGGAAAACTCGAGGTAAGCGCGCCCGACAGCGGCAACGCGTTGGCCAATGTTCCGTCCTCGCAGATTTCCGCCGGCCGATTTGTCAAAGCAGCCTACTACACGCAATTCGTGCGCAAGGCCGACTCACCCGAGGACGCGGTGATCACGCTCGGACACATCCTCAACAACTTCGACCGGCCGTACGACCTCTCGATCGACAAAGGCTACTCGGCCGAAGGAGGGCAGCCGGGCCAGACCACCAGCGAGGTGACGCTGTTCACTTGGATGAACGACAAAGTGCGCAACCTTTACTTCCTGCGCACGATCGACGCGCTGAACTTCTCCAAGTTCGAATTCGACAAGCTCGCTCCGATCAAGAGCGTGGTCAAAGTTCCGCTGGCCAAGATCAACGACGCGTCGTTGGATGGCACGCAGGTGCTACTCGGCGCGGCGGCGCAGTAAACGCCGTGCTGGAGGCGGCGGGTCTATTGCTTAACTGACATCGGTTGATCTTCATCCACCGCTCTTGCCCGCCAAACCCCGGAATAAACGGAGAGAAATACCGGCCACGGATTAACACGGATGACGGAGGATTGGCGTTTGCCGTGTGACCCCGGCAAACGCCGCTTTTCGCTCGGAAGCATGAAGTTTTGCCGATGTCAGTCGGCCAAACTCTTGTCCTGCCTTTTCTCCGCGTTCATTTGACCGCTTCGCTCAGCACTTCGAGCTGTCTGTCTCGCTCCGCTCGGCTGTGGCCCTCTGTCCTCTTCCTGCAACGCCCCGCGTCAGAACAACCCGTTCAACCACTTCAGCGCGTCGGGGGCGCAGCTGTTGGGCAGGGAGAAGTGGTCGTCGTTCGGGTATTCTTTGATTTCGATCGTGCCGCCGTTTTTCTTCACCAGGTCGGCGTATTTGGTCTGCCAGATGACCGGCACGGCGGTGCCTCCGTCGAAGGTGTCCATGCACATGAGCACGGGGGCGACCGGCTTGCGGGTGCCTGCGGAACCGGCGGTGATCGCTTCCTTCCAAGCGTCCAAGTTGGTCGGTTTTTCCTGCATGACCGGACCCTTCAGACGGAAGAGGCGGGCGAAGGAGTCGTTGAGATGGTGCACGGGTTGGATGTTCCAAGCGGTTTCGAGGATCTCGATGCCGAGCGGCGTGAAATAGTCGGACAGCTTCAGCTTGTCGGGGTTGGCGACCTGGAATCCGGCCAACATCATGACGAGGTGGGAATCCGGCGGGATCTTGGAGTTGCCGAAGGCGGCCGTGGGACCGACGGGGGTTTCGTATGCGACGATGGCGGCGCCCGGTGACATGCAGACGGTGCCGACCAGTTTCAAATCGCCGTAATCCGCGGGATCGAGTTCGGCAACAGCAGCCGAGGCACCGCCGCCTTGCGACCATCCGGCGCCGCCGAATTTCGTGCCGGCGCCGACCTCCTCCATTTTGCGCGCGGCGTGGACGAGATAAACGGCGTCGCGGGCCTGGGTGCGGTTGACCACGTATTGATGCTGACCCGGAGTGCCGAGGCCTTGGTAGTCCGTCGCGCAGACGACGTAGCCGTCGTCGATGAATCCCTGCAGTCCGGGCACACCGAAGTCGATCTGCTGCGTCGAATTGGCATCGAAGTAGGTGATGAGGTTGCGCGCCGGGTTGGGCTGGGCCGAGGGGGTGGCCGCATCGCCGAGGCCGGTGGTGCCGTGGCACCATGTCATCACTTTGCGGTCCTTGCCTTTTTCCTCCGGGGCAATGACCACGCCGGTGACTTCGGTGGGCACGTCGTTCACATCCTTCGAGACGTAGCGGACTTTCCAGGCACGCGCGCCCTTGATCTCCGTGCCGATCTCCTTCTGTGAGAGCAAATCACCCGGTTTTCCACCGGTGAACGGCGGGGCAAAGCGATCCTTGGTCGCGGACGGCGTAGGCGGTTGGTTGTTGTCGATGGGAATCTCGGCTTGCGCGAAGGCGATGGCGGCGAGGGTGCAGACGACGGTGAGGAGGGTGGGTTTCTGGATCATGGGACTTTGCGGGGGATGATTGTTGCGGGTGCTAATGACGTCCCGAAACTAGACGCAGACCGCTTAGGCGCGTCAAGCGGTTCGCATGTGATTCTATCGGGTCAAAGCTCGACCGCGATTTGCAAGCCAAGCACGAGTGCATTGCCGGACTCGCCGAAGCCGCCCGGGCGGATGATGTATTGGATGTCCGGTTGCACGGATAGTTCCTTGGTGATCTGGATGATATAGCCCGCGTTGAGCACGGATTCGAACGCGCCGTTGGCCGATTGTCCCTGGCTCTCTGCATACGGTCCGCTGAAGCTGCCGATTTGCCACGAACCGTAGAGATGGTCGTCGGGCCTGGCACTCCACGGGCCGCGCCAGACGGGCCCGGCAAAAGCATTGACCGGCATCTCCGTCACGCCGGTGGGCGGTGTCCAGACGATGCCGCCGAAGACGGAGAATTGCGAGGTGTTGCTCTCGCCCGGGTTTTGCTCCCACAACGTCTGTTGCCCCATCGCATAGAACCCGAACGGCGAGCCGCCCCAGCCGCCGCGGTAGGTCGCGGCCGGTTCGTTGGAGACGAAAGCGCCGAGTTTGTAGACGCCGGGCAAGACGCCCCCCTCGCCTTCGAGCGTGCGGCGCTGGCGGGTGAAGGCGCGATCGCTTTGGGCGGCGTCGGAGGCTGTGGCGCCCGGAGTCCAACCGAACTCGACCACGCCGAAGGTGCCGTCATCTTCGCTCAGGCCGAAGTCCAAACCGTGGTAGGGCCCGGAGGCTCCGAGGTCCGCGCGCGCTTGGAACACACCACCAGTCAAAGAGATTTCCTTCGCCGGGAACCAGCGCGCACCCGCGAACCACGAGGCCGAGGCGATGCCGGTGAAGGGCGAGTTGAGTTCGAGGGCGATGGGCACGGCATTGAGTCCGCCGGTCACCAGGTAGTCGAAGGCAGGCAGGGTGGCGAAAAATTGCGCGGCGGCGACGCGTCCGATGCCAATCTCGAGTTTGTCGTCGAACGCTTTTTGCACGAGGTAGGCTTGGTAAAGGAAAAGGGTGTTGTCGGCCCACGCCTGCGAGACGGTGAAGGCGTTGCCGATGGATTCGGAAAGATCGCGGCCCGCGCCGGAGACCGCGGAGACGCGCAGTCCGCCGCCGCGCCAGCCGAATGGTTCCCGCCAGATGAATCCGAACGGCAGGTATTGCGAGTAGGCGAAATCCTGCGAATTGCCGCCGACCGGATTGCCTTGGAACACACCGTAGTAATCGATGAAGAATTCCAAGCCGACCGGTTTGGCCGCGTCGTGGCAAAGCGAGGAAATGCGCGAAAGGATGGTGTCATCCTCGTGGTAGGGCCCGCTCGCCGCAGCGGGCCGCTGCATTTGGATTGAGGGCGTGCGGACGGCTGGGCCAGCCGTCCCTACCGGGCAAAGTGCGCAGCCAAGCAGCACAAGAATCGCGACAATCAAGCGAGGGCACTTCGCCATCATCGAGCTATAGCGTGAAGCTCCGACTTGGTTCAGACAAAAAGACAGGCCACCGATTGACGCGGATAAACACGGATTGATTTTTAGCCGTCTGACAACGGCTAAAAATAAGCGCTCTGGAAACGCCAAGCGGCAGACAGTCTTCTCTTATCCTCTTCTATCCGTGGCTAATGCCTTTACCTCTTCTACTGCAGGAACGCGTTGACCGTGGCGGAGAGTTGTTTGGAGGACTGGAAGACGAAGGAGTGGCCGCCGTCGAAGAAGGCCAGCCAGGCGAAGGGGATCTGGTTGGCGATCATGAGGGAATTTTTTGGCGGATCGATGGCGTCATAGCGTCCGTCGGCCACCAGCACGGGAACCTTCACGTTCTTGAGGTCTTCAAAGTTGCTGTTGTCTGCCGTCCACAGCGTGGTGCGCGCGCGGTCTTGGCGCTCGACGGTTTCCTTCACGGTTTTGAAGTCGTCGGGAAAGATGCCCGCCGCAACGGCGGCTTTGAGGCGCGCGATGGCGTCCTTTTCGGCCTGCTTGCCCGCTTCGTCATCTGTGAAGGTGAGGGCGAGTTTTTCGTCGTTCGGGAGGTCGGGATTGTTGAGCTTGGCTTCCACGTCCGGCGCCGCAGCGTCCTGATACTTGCCGCCGGGATTGGCCGCGCAAAGGATTGCTTTGTTCACGATCTCGGGATGCCGGATGAGGAGTTGCTGTCCGATGCGCGCACCCATCGACCAAGCGAGAAAATTGGCCTTCTCGAATCCGAGGGCTTTGATCAACGCGGCGGCATCGTCCGCCATTTGCGGGATGGTCGTGTTGTTTTCCACGGTGTCGGTCGACAGGCCCACGCCGCGATTGTCGAAGAGGATCAGCTGATGGTTCTTGGCCAGCTCTTCGACCATGATGGGATCCCACATGCTCATGGTGGACATGAACCCGTTGATCAAGAGCAGCGGCTTGCCTTCGCCGCGGATGTAATAGACCAGTTTGACGTCGTTGACCTCGGCGTATTTGATCTCGGGTTTGAGTCGGCGGCGCGAAGCGTGGAACAAAGAAAGACCAGGGAGAGGGCAAGGAGGGTGTTTTTCATGAAGGAATAGGTCCCCGAAGTCTTAGGCGAGGGTGCATTCGGAACACAACGCAAAGAACAAGTTCGGGCGTTGACCCTGGGCGGTCTTGCGGCTACGCATGCCCGCTATTCCCCATGGCCACGCCAACCTCACTCGGTCGCACTCCTGTTTTCCCGCTCTTGATTGCCGCTTTTCTTGCCGTGCCGAGCCTGCGCGCCGCCGAGGAGGGCTCGACGGCTGCGCTGGCTGAAAAGTTGCAGAATCCGGTGGCGGATCTGGTCAGCGTGCAGTTCCAGAACAACTTCAATTTCGGGGTCGGGGAAAATCAGGGGACCCTTTATTTGATGAACTTCCAGCCGGTCATCCCGCTGCATGTGACGAGCGAATGGAACTACATCGTGCGTCCGGTGCTGCCGTTTATCTCGACGAGCAATGTTTTCGGTCCGGGCTATGTCACGGGGCTGGGGGACCTCGAGGTGGAAACTTTCCTCTCACCGGCCGAACCGGGGCCGTTCGGCATCATCTGGGGCCTTGGTCCGACATCCATCCTGCCCACGGCGACGCAAAAAAAGCTGGGTGGCGATGTCATGACGCTGGGGCCGTCCGGCGTGGCGCTGTGGCAGAAGAACGGTTGGACCGTCGGTTCCCTCGTCACGCAAAACTGGCGCGTAGCCGGCCCCGGTGACTACAACGCGACCTACTTCCAGCCCTTCCTCGCCCACACCTTCAAGACAGCGACTACCATCGGAGTCGACAGCGAATCGACCTACGACTGGCTGAGCGAGGAATGGACCATCTCCTTCAACAACACCTATTCCCAGGTTTTCAAGCTGGGCAAAATTCCGGTGCAGATCGGTCTGGCCCTGCAATATTACGCCCAGTCGCCCGTCCCTGGTCAGCAGTGGGGCTTTCGGGTCAACATAACCCCGATGTTCCCGGAGTAGGTCGGCGTTGCTCTGTTGGCCGGAAATCCAAGCAGGCCACAGCCGAGCTTAGCGAGACAGACAGCTCGAAGAGCTGAGCGAAGCGGTCAAATTAACGCGGATTGAAGAGGATAGAGCGGCGCGCGCTGACACGCGACCCGCTCAATTTTTCCGTTCGGAGACTGTGTTCGCGCCGTGTCAGCGGCGTGAACACCATCTTCTGTCATCTTCTTCCATCGGTGGCCTTCTGACTGTTTTGCCATACCATCTTTGTTGCCGTGGCCGCGCGGGTGTGCTTCCTTCGCGGCCATGCACCTCCGCAAAATCCTCCCTGCACTCATCGCCGTTACTAGCCTGCTCGCCGCCAACACGCCCGCCCGCGCTTGCACCGGCATCCAACTGACAAACAAGGACGGCAGCGTCGTCAGCGGCCGCACGGTCGAGTTCGGTATCAAGATCGATGCTTCTGTCGCCATGGTTCCCCGCGGATACGCGTTCACGGGGGACACGCCCTCCGGTGACGGATTGAAGTATACCGCCAAGCACGCAGCCGTCGGCGTCTACGCCTATGAAGACGTAAAGTTGATGGACGGCATCAACGACGCCGGGTTGGTGGCGGGTGCCTTCTACCTGCCGACTTTTGCCGACTACACTCCGGTGACGAAGGAAAACCAGTCCAAGGGCGTCTCTCCCGTCGAATTTCCGAATTGGCTTCTCACCCAGTTCGCCTCGGTCGACGAGGTGCGCAAGGCCGTCGAAGCGGGCGACGTCGTCATCACCCCGACGGTGGTGGCCGGCTGGGGCGCAGCGCCGCCTCCTTTCCATTACGTGGTCTATGACAAGACCGGCGAGTCCATCGTCATCGAACCGATCGGCGGCAAACTGGTCATTCACGAGAATCCGCTCGGAGTGATCACCAACTCGCCGACCTACGACTGGCACATGACCAATCTCCGCAACTACATCTCGCTGAACCCCAACAACGTCAACAGCGGCAAGATCGGCAAGCTCGAGCTGCAAGCCTTCGGCATGGGCAACGGCATGTGGGGCCTGCCGGGCGACTTCAGCCCACCGTCCCGCTTCGTCCGCGCCGCGCTCTTCAGTGCCAATGCCATCCCTTCGGCCAACGTCGCGGAGGGCGTCAATCACGTGTTCCACGTCCTCAACAACTTCGACATTCCGATGGGTATTGGCCGCTCCAATGACGACGGCACCATCTCAGCGGATTACACGCAACTGACCACGGCTCGCGATCCGCAGAACCTGCGCTTCTACTACCGGACCTACGACGATCAGACCATCCGCATGATCGACATGAAGCAGCTCGACCTCGACGCCAAGGAAATCAAGAAATTCGCCGCGGTCTCGAGCCAGCCGATCGTGGACATGTCGTCGCAACTGAAGTGACGGGAAAGCGAGCCACAGCCGAGCTTGGCAAGACAGACAGCTCGAAGAGCTGAGCGAAGCGGTCAAATTAACGCAGATTGAAGAGGATAGAGCGGCGCGCGCTGACACGCGACCCGCTCAATGTTCCCGTTCGGAGACTGTGTTCGGGCCGTGTCAGCGGTGTGAACAACACCTTCTGTCATCTTCTTCCATCGGTGGCCTTCTGACCGTTTCTCCATCTCATCTTGGTTGCCGTGGCCGCGCGGGTGTGTTTCCTTCGCCGCCATGCACCTCCGTCAACTCCTTCCTGCACTCATCGCCATCACTAGCCTGCTCACCGCGAACACGCCCGCCCGCGCCTGCACCGGCGGGGCGCTCATTGCCAAAGACGGCGGCGTGGCCGTCGGACGCACGCTGGAATTCGGTCAACCGCTCG
>CAZJGQ010000039.1:0-13981 GCA_964545425.1 uncultured Chthoniobacter sp.
TCTCCTCGTCCCGCCATGAGTTGACCGTGAACCAGTCGGCGTAGGGCGACTTTTCCTGATTCTCGATCACATCGAGGAACGGCCAACTGCGGATACCCATGTGATTGAACACGCCGTCGAAAATGACGCGGATCCCGCGAGCATGGCATTGCTTGATCAATTCGAGAGCGAGCTTGTCGGCCGACGTCCACACCCAGGTGGATGGATCTCCCGGACTTTCTTTGGCCATGAGGGCGCGGTCCCCTGCAGGATCTGGCCCGAAATTCGGGTCGATGTGGTGATAGCTCATCCCGTCGTATTTGTGGGACGACGGCGAGTCGAACACGGGGTTGAGGTAAATCGCCGTGACGCCCAGCTCTTGCAGGTAATCGAGTTTGTCGATGATGCCCTGCAGGTCCCCGCCGTAGCGTCGGCGCTGGACGAGATGATGGAACGGGATCGGCGCGTCCTTTTCGTAATCCTGCCGCTCATACCAGTCCGACGTCCACGGATGAATCCGCCACGGGAGGCCCGGAGCGTTGGGAAAAGCACCTTCGATATCGGCCTTGGTCGGGTCGTTCGATGTATCGCCGTTTCGGAAACGCTCGGGGAAGATCTGATACCAGATGGCATCCTTGGCCCAGTCCGGCACGAATTCTTCCGTCTTCATTGCCTCCTCGCCGCGCACCGGGAGTGGCCCAAGGACGAGGCAGGCCAAAGCCGCGACGATCAGCCCTTTCATCCGCGCGCGAGGAGCGCCTTGCCGGCCTGCAAAAGGGCGTCGACGCTGACGCCCAAGGTTTTCATCACCGTCCCGCCCGGCGCACTCAGGCCAAACCGATCGATGCCGATGGCGTGCCCACGGCGTCCGACGTAGCGATACCAAGGCTGGGTCACCCCCGCCTCGATGGAAATGCGGCGGACACAATCCGGCGGCAGGACAAAATCACGGTATTCCTCGGTCTGACGCTCGAAGCGCTCGAAGCAAGGCAGGGAAACAACGCGCACCGCGGGCCCAAGTTTTTCCGCGGCGTCCATGGCCAAGTGCAATTCGCTGCCCGTGGCCATGATAATGAGCTCAAGCGGGGCATTTTCACGCCGCGCGATGTAACCGCCTCGCAGCGTGCCTTGCCTCGCGTCCTCCTCGGGGATCTGACGCAAAGTAGGAAGTGCCTGGCGTGACAGCGCGAGCAAAGTCGGACCGTCCTTGCGGTCGAAAGCCGCGGCAAAGGCACCAGCTGTTTCCGCCGGATCGGCCGGCCGGATGACATCGAGGTTCGGAATGGCGCGCAGGGCGGCGACCGTCTCGACCGGTTGGTGCGTCGGGCCATCCTCGCCCACCCCGACCGAATCGTGGGTGAAGATGTAGACCACCGGCAGATGCGAGAGCGCGGCGATGCGGATGGAGCCGCGGCAGTAGTCGCTGAAGACCAGGAACGTGGCGCCGCTGGCGTGGAAGATACCGTCGTAGGCCAGACCGTTGAGGATGCCGGCCATGCCGTGCTCGCGGATGCCGAAGCGGATGTTGCGCCCGGCGTGGTTGCGGCCGTCGAAGTCGCCGCCGTCCACGATGTAGTTGAGCGTCGAACCGTGCAGGTCGGCACTGCCGCTGACCAGGAGCGGCATCGCTTTGGCCACATGCTGCAGCACATCGCTGCCGGCCTTGCGCGTGGCGATATCGGGCGCGTCGGCCGGATAGTCCGGGATGCATTTGAGCAGGTCCGGATAGTCTTTCTTGATCGCGACATCCAACTCGGCCGCGAGATCTTTGTTCGCCTTGCGCCAAGCGTCGAAGCGCTGGTGCCACTCGGCGCAAGCTGCCTCGAGTTCCTTGGCATGGCGATCGAAGTATTCGCGGACCTCGGGAGCGACGTAAAATTTCTCCGCGGGCAGACCAAGACCTTGGCGCGCCTCATCCGCGAATTTCACCCCCGCCTCGCCGTGCGCCTTGTTCGTGCCGGCCACTTCGGGAATACCTTTGCCGATGAGCGTCTTGGCCACGATGAGCTGCGGTTTGCCTTTGGCCGCCTTCGCCTTCTCGTAGGCGCCGAGGAACTCCTCCATGTTCTGTCCGTCCACTTCTCGCACTTCCCAGCCGTAGGCTTTGAAGCGGCCGATGGTGTCCTCGCTCTGGGTGAAGAGCGCCATGGCGTCGAGGGTGACGTTGTTCGAGTCGTAAATGAGGATGAGGTTGTCGAGCTGGAGATGGCCGGCCAAAGCGCAGGCCTCGCTCGCCACGCCCTCCTGCAGGCAGCCGTCGCCGGCGAGACAAACAACCTTGTGGTCGAAAATGCGGTGTTCGGCGGTGTTGAAACGTGCCTCGGACATTTTGCCGGAAATGGCCAGACCCACGGCGTTGGACACCCCTTGCCCGAGCGGACCGGTCGTGCACTCGACGCCCGGAGTTTCGCCGAACTCCGGATGACCCGGCGTGATGCTGCCCAGTTGGCGGAAATTTTTTACCTGCTCGAGCGGGACGTCATAGCCCGCCAGATGGAGCCATGCGTAGAGGAACATGCTGCCGTGTCCGGCGGAGAGGACAAAGCGGTCGCGGTTGAGCCAGCGCGGCTCCTTGGGGTTGTAACGCAGGGCCGTTCCGAAAAGGACGGCGCCGATTTCCGCGCAGCCGAGGGGCAGACCGAGGTGGCCGGACTTGCAGGCGGTGACGGCATCGATGGCGAGTCCGCGGGCGTCGCGCGCGGCCAGGGCGAGGATTTCGTGGGGCAGGCTCATGGGAACCCGCTATTTCGCCGCCATGGCCGCCCGGCGGCAAGCAAACTCTCCCGCGCGGGGGTGTTTGCCACGGAGATTTGTTTCGGCCAAGCTCTTGCCGTTTATGGATCAGGTGACCGCCCGCGTTCCGGCAACCAGCGCCAACCTCGGCCCCGGTTTCGATTGTCTCGGCGTGGCTTTGGAACTGCACAGCCGCGTCACTGTGCGGCGATCGGGTCCCGGCGAGCCTCATGCCATGGCCGACGCCGCCGCAGCGGCCTTCTTCGAGGCCTCGGGCGTCGCGCACTTCGATTTCGCGTGGAGCATTGAGGGCGACATTCCCCGATCCCGCGGTCTTGGCAGCAGCGTGGCCGTTCGACTCGGAATCCTTCACGGGCTCAACCGTCTGGCCGACGCTCCGCTCGAGGACGCCGCGCTCTACCGCCTTTGCGCCCGTCTCGAGGGACACCCGGACAACGCCGCGCCGGCCGCCTTCGGCGGATTCACGGCGGCGCGGCCGGACGGCGTGTTCTTCCGTTGCGACATTGATCCCGAAGTGTGCTTCGTCGTCCTCGTTCCCTGCGACGAGGTCGACACCGATTCGTCCCGCGTGCAGTTGCCGCGCGAGATACCGCACGCCGATGCCGTGAAAAACACAGCCAATGCCTCGTTGATCACCGCCGCATTCGCCAGCAAGCAATACGAACTTCTTCGCGGATCCATGGCAGACTGGTTGCATCAGCCCTTCCGCGCCAAAGGCGCCCCGCACCTCATGCCAGCCGTCGAAGCGGGCGTGGCCGCCGGTGCACTTGGAGGTTACTTAAGCGGCTCCGGTTCAGCTGTGGCGTGCATCACGACCGCGGACCCCGCGCCCGTCGCCTCGGCCATGCAAAAGGTCGTTCCCTCGGCCCACATCCATGTCCTCGCGGCAGACAACCGCGGGGTGAAGGTCGAAGCCTGACCATGCGGGTCATCCTCGAACGATTCGAACGCTACGCGGTCGACGTCATTCTCGAACGGCGCGAGGGCGGACGTGCCAACGCGCTCAAATTCGTTCTCGGCGGCTTCGCCGGAATCTACGAAAGGGCGGTGCAGACACGCTTGGGACTTTATCGCCGCCGCCTTCTACGCGCGCAGGAACTCGGGTGCCCGGTAGTCAGCATCGGCAACCTCACCGTCGGCGGCACGGGAAAAACTCCTGTCGCCGAAATGCTCGCCCGCGAACTGCAGAAGCGCGGACGCCGCGTCGCCATCCTCAGCCGCGGATACAAAAGCGTCCCCCGCCCCTTCATGCAGCGCCTGCGCAACCGCCTTTTCAAGCACCTTGACCTTTTTCCCCCGCGCATCGTTTCCGATGGCAACAAGGTTCTCCTCGATTCTCGCCGCGCCGGAGACGAACCGCACATGCTGGCCAAGAATCTGCCCGGCGTCTGCGTCTTGGTCGACAAAGACCGCGTGAAAAGCGGACTCCACGCCCTGCGCCACTTCGACAGCGACCTGCTTCTCCTCGATGACGGACTGCAATACCAGCGCCTGCGGCACCGCATCGATGTCGTTCTCGTCGACCGCCAGGCGCCTTTCGGCAACGAACATCTTCTGCCCCGCGGCACCCTCCGCGAGCCACCAGCCAACCTGCGCCGCGCCTCCTACATCATCGTGACCAAATGCGGACCTGAGCCGGACACGCAACTCCTCGCGCGCCTGCGGAAGTTGAACCGCACCGCGGCCATCATCGAATGCAACCACGCCCCGCGCCATTGGGAGGACATCAAGACCGGAGAAAAATACCCGCTCGATCACCTGCGCGGACGCCACGTCGGCGCGATGAGCGGCATTGCACGCCCCGAGAGCTTCGAGGAAGGCGTCCGCGAACTCGGGGCCAACGTGGAAATCAGCAAAGCCTTCGCCGACCACCATCGCTTCACCAAAAAAGAAATCCTCCGCTTCCTCGAATGGTGCGACCGGCGTTCGCTCGATGCGCTGGTCACCACGGAGAAGGATGCCGTCCGCTTTCCCGACATCGACAACCCGCCAGTCCCGATGCTCTTCCTGCGCGTGGAGATCGAAATCCTCCGCGGTCGCCAGCACTGGGAGGAATTGCTCGGCCGCCTCGCCGGCGAACCGCTCAAATCCGGCGGTGCCAAACGTAGCGCTGCAGCAGCACTTTGATTGTCGCGGTGAGCGGAACTGCCAAGAGCGAGCCGAGCAACACGCCGAGGACCAAGCTCCAGATCAGCACGGACAAAATCACGGTGAGCGGATGCAAGCTCACCGAATCACCGACCACCCGCGGCGCGATGAAAAAACTCTCGAGGTTGCTCATCCCGACGAAGATAGCCGTGACGATGAGCGGATGCGTCCAGTCGCCGAACTGAGCCACCGCGATGAGCACGGCGGGAATCCAGCAAATGGTCAGGCCGACATAAGGAATGAGCGCGAGAATCCCCACGGCCAGCCCGATAAGCAGGGCGAAGTTCAATCCCATGATAAAAAGCGCCGATCCGATGAGCACGCCGTCGATCAAGCTGACTGTGAACTGCCCGCGGAAATAGCGCACGAGGTAGTTGTTGATCTCCTCGAGGAGCGAGGCCATCTCATTGCGCAGGGGTGACTCCGGAAGCGGGATGTATTGCCGCCACTCCTCGGAAAAAGTCGCCGAGTCTTTGAGGAAAAAGAAAAGGAAGAGCGGCACCAGGAACAGGCTCACTGCCACACCGGCCACGCCGAGAAATCCGCCGACGCTGCGCTGCAAAAACCCGCCCACCGCGCTGAGAATTTCCGGCAGCCTCTGTTGCAGCCAAGCCACGAGATCCGCAATGTAGCCCGCGGCCCAAGCCCACAACTCGTCACGAATCGTCCGCTCCTCCGCGAGGACGGGAACCGGCTGAAGTTTTTGCTGCAAGCCCCTCACCCATTCCAAAGTCTCCATCATCAGCTCCTGCCCGCGCGAAGCCTGTTCCGGCAACGTCGCGCCGAACTGCGACGTCTGCTTCCACAACACCGGACCGACCCACAGACCGATCCCGGTGAATCCGAGCCCGATCAGCAAAAAGAGCAACAGAACCGCCCACGTCCGCCCCATGCCGAACGAGCAAAATTTGTCCACCACCGGGCCAAGCAAGTAGGTCAAGATGACCGCCGCGACGATCGGGATGAGCAAAGGCTGCAAAAACGCCGCCGCCTCCACGACAAGCAAGACCACTCCTGCGACCACCGCAACCAGGACAACCAACGCCAGCGCGGTCAGCGCGGCATACCAGAACTTCCGCTGCCACGGAGCCGGTGGGGTCAGGCCTTGCATCGGCGTAATCTGTCCCATCGCTCCGCGGGATTGAATCCTAATCTTTGACCGCTCCGCGATAGACGCTGGCCACAGCTTTGGCTGCCGCGGCCAGATCCGCACGCAAATCGGGCGGCTCAAGGACTTCGGCCTCGTTGCCCCAGCCGAGGATCCATTGGCGCAAATCGGGGGACAGTCCGACATTCATTTCCAAAAGCAGACCTCCTTTGTCGCTGCCGACCTTCTGCGAGGTGTGCCAGACCCGCTCTCCCACCAGGCGCGCGGCCACACCGGTGAAACGGATACGAACCTTGCGCGCCTTGCCTCCCTCGAACACGGCGAAACTGCCTTCGAGGATTTTGGCCAGGGAAAAGTCTTTTGGACGACGGAATTTGGCGCCCGTCCGCTCGACATCGCGCACGCGCGGCAGCGCGAAAGTCCGCACCGCGCCCCGCGAGCAATCGTACCCGAAGAGATACCATTGATCCTCGATGCAGCCGAGGTGGTAAGGCTGGACGGTTCGCGCTTCCGACTTCTCTCCCGCCAGCTTGTGGTAGGCGAACTGCACCTCGGCGTTCTCCAGGACCGCTTTGGCCAACGCGTCGAAGACCTGCATGTCGGCCAGACCCGTGCCGCTGCGTCGCACGGACAACGCCTGTTCCAGTTCGTGCCACGCCACTTCCATGTCACCGCCGAGCGAGTTGCTCAGCTTGCGGAAAGCGGCGGCCAGCGGGCGCTCGAATGTTGTTCCGCGGAATTGCTCGAGAGACTTTTGCGCGAGCAGCAGGGCGGCGACCTCGCCTTGCGAGACTTTCATCATGGGGAAGTCTCGCACGGGCGCCGTGTAGTGGAATCCGTGCTTCACCGCATCGTATTCCAGCGGGAGTCCCAAGCGGTCGCGCATGAACTCGACATCACGCATGACGGTCTTGGCCGACACTTCGAGGTCGAGGGAAAGACCCTGACAGTTGGGATAGCCCCCGCCGGAGACTTCCTGGTGGATTCGCCACATGCGCTCCATGGGCGGTCGCGTCAGGCCCTCGGGGGCGGCTTTGCGGGGCGGGGATTTTTTGCGGACTTTTTTCGGCATGGGACAGCGAATGTCCTACCCCATGCCGCAGACTCGCGGACGATGAAAGCAAAAACATCCATCCGCAACCGTCACCGTAGCCGTCAGGACCAACCCGTTCCCCATGAGCTGGGGCGGCATCTTTTCGCCCTGATCAAACGCAATCTTCTCGCGCAACGCGAGGGGCGTCCGAGTGCGCCCCCCGCCGACCAGCTGACCTTCGCCTTCTGAGGCCGGGTCAGAACGTGAAGATCAGGAAGAGCGCGTAGAGCGCGGCGACGACACCCAAGCCAAAACTGGCCCATGCCGCCAAAGCGAGCGTGTCGCGCTTCTTTTCCGCGGGAGGCAACGGGGACAACGGTCGGAAATTGGCCGGAATGCCCGTGCCCGCGGCTTCGGCCAACGTCCCGGCAGCCTCGGCCGGCGTCGGGACCGCGACCCCCGTAGCTGCCCCGACCGGCTCCATAAAAACACTGCGCACTCCTCCGAAATAGATTTCGTCACCTTCCTTGAGCGGATGCTCCCCGGTGACCTGCTCGCCATTAAGAAAGGTTCCATTGGTCGAACCCAAATCGCGAAGGAGCACATGTCCGTCCTCCACCACAATCTCGGCGTGGCGGCTGGAGACAGAGCCCTCCTCCAACTGGACTTCGTTGTCCCCCAGTCTTCCGATCGAGAGCTTGGATCCGACAAACTCGTGGGTCGTCGGACTGTCCTCGGGGAAATAGACGGTCAGGCGCATATGAACGGCAAACTATCGGCCGCCGGCAGTCTCATCAATGAGATTGGCGAACTGGTCGAAGAAGTATTCCGCGTCGTGCGGACCGGGCGCGGCCTCCGGATGGTATTGCACGCTAAAGACCGGCATGGATTTGCTGCGCAGACCCTCGACCGTGCCGTCGTTGAGATTGATGTGCGTGACCTCGACGTCGGAAGGCAAGGTCTCGGCATCGACGGCAAAGCCGTGGTTCTGCGAAGTGATCGATACCTTGCCGGTGGTCAGGTCTTTGACCGGCTGGTTGCCGCCACGGTGGCCGAATTTCAATTTGAAGGTCTTACCGCCCAGCGCGTAGCCGAGGATTTGGTGACCGAGACAAATGCCGAAGATCGGTTTCTTGCCGAGGAGGGCACGGACATTTTTGTGGATGTAGTCGAGCGCGCCCGGATCGCCGGGGCCGTTGGAGAGGAAAATGCCGTCCGGGTCCATGGCCAGCACGTCCTCCGCCGAGGTGTCCGCCGGGACGACGCGGACGGCCAGACCACGCTGACGCAATCCGCGCAGGATGTTGCGCTTCATGCCGAAATCATAAGCCACCACGCGATGCCGCACGGGCGGGAGAAAACCAAACACGTTGCCGAGCGGATCGCGCAACTCACCGACGCCGTCGGACGCCTGGGCCAGTTTCCACGGGCGGCTCTCCGCATCCGCAGGGTCCCAGTCGTAAGCCTGCTTGGGCGTGACCTCGCGGACAAAATCCATTCCGACCACACCGTCGCCTTTCTTGGCCCGATCGACCGCCTGCTCGGGAGTCATGGCCTCGGTGGTCAGGCAGGCCTTCATTGCCCCGAGTTCACGCAGGTGCTTGGTCAGGGCGCGCGTGTCGACTTCTTGGATGCCGGGAATTCCGTTGCGCCGCAGATACTCGTGCAAGGATTCCTCCGAACGCCAGTTGCTCGGCACGTCGGACAATTCCTCGATGACAAATCCCCTCACCTGCGGCCCGTGCGCTTCCTCGTCGAGCACGTTGACCCCGTAGTTGCCGATGTGCGGATTGGTCATGGCCACGATCTGCCCGAAGTAGGACGGGTCGGTCAGCACCTCCTGATAACCGCACAGCGAAGTGTTGAAGCAAATCTCCCCGGTCACAGTGCCGGTGGTGCCGAACGCCTCGCCGCGAAAAACTCTCCCGTCCTCCAAAGCCAGTAGTGCCGTCATTTGTGAACGGCATTTCTACCCGCCCGAAGCCGCACCCGCAAATCCCAAAGCGAGAGCGAAATAACGTTGGACGGCGCGATCCACCCTTGGCGACACGCCTCGCCATGCAAAAAAAGCGCCTCCGGCTTGCACGGAAGGCGCTTGTTAGAGGATTGCCCCGGGTGAGCCGTCACGGCCCAATTCCCGATCCCTTGAAGACAAGGGCGGATGACCGCCGCGACCTGCGTGAACTTCCAATCAAGGCATGTTCTTGCCAGTCACAGCTCAGCCTCCTGGGAATAAGTAATACGGTTCGGGGCTTGGATCGTTTACTCGAACTCTCCAGGGCAAATCTTGTTCGGCGATGCGAAAGATCTATCCGCGGAAGACGGCTCCTAGCTCCGCTTTCGCGTGATCGCGGAGTGTCTCTACCGCGCGATCAACTTCATCCGAAGTCAATGTTCGACCCTCGTCGCGGAATGTCAAGGTGACTGTGACGGAACGTTGATCGGCCGGCAATTTCGTCCCGTCCGGGTCGACAAAAACATCTTTCAATCCCACGGCTTGCAAGTGCGGCACCTTGGCCCCTCGGAGTAATTTTTCGATCGCCGCGTAAGGCGTGGGCCGCGGCAAAACCAACGACAAGTCGCGCTCCACGGCGGGAAATTTTGGCAAAGCGGCGACACGCACAGCGGCAGGCGCCGTCTCGAGCCACCCATCGATGATCAACTCGGCGTAGTAGACGCTGTCCCTGGCGTCATACGCTTCGGCCAAGGCACGCGGCAGGCGCCGCAACGAACCTGCGACGCCAGCACCCGTGACTTGGAGCACCAGCCCCGCCTCCGGCGTGAATTCGACCGCGCCTAATGCCGCAGCGATCACGCCCTTCAAATCGAACAGATCGGCGCCATCCCCCGTCGCGAGCATGGCCAGGGCGGTTTGCTCTTCCGCACCGCCTTGGTGGAAGACCGGACCAAGCTCGAACAAACGCACCGCATCGGCACCATGCCGCATGTTGCGGGCTAAAGCGTCGAGCAAACCGGAGAGCAAAGCCGGACGGAGCAGCGCTTGGTCGGCGCCGAGCGGGTTGCGCAGAGCGACGGCGTTCGCGGTCTCCACACCGGCACGCTGCAAGGCCTCGGGAGAAACAAAATGCGAGGTACGCGCTTCGCTGAAACCCTGCGCCCGCAGGCGTTCGCGCAACTTTTCGGCGTTGTCATGCCGCAAATCAGCTGAACCGGCTTCGGCCGGAAATCCGCGCAAGCGCGAAGGCACCCTCTCGATCCCGGCCATGCGGATGACCTCCTCGATCAAATCCACTTCCCGGGTCAGATCCGGACGAAAACTCGGGATAGTCCAATGGCCGGCGGACTTGGTCAGTCCGAGTCGCTGCAAAATCGCATCGATTTCCCCGTCTGCGATGTCGAGGCCGAGCAACGCGCGGCAACGGTTATTATTCAGAGCAACCTCGCCGCCGGCGCGAGGAGGCGCACCGGCAACAAGCAACTCCGGCACGGCGGACCCGCCCGCGGTCTGCAAAATCAGATCCACGGCACGGGCCGAAGCGGCGGCCACTCCCGCCGGATCAACGCGGCGCTCGAAGCGGTAGCTGGAATCGGTGGACAAGCCCAACTCGCGCGAACTCTTCCGCACGCGCGCCGGTTCGAACCAAGCGCTTTCCAAAAGAATGTCGGTCGTGGCACCGGTGACGCCGGTTTCAGCTCCGCCCATCACCCCGGCCAAGGCCACGGCTTTCTTGGTGTCGGCAATGACCAAATCGTGCGCGCGCAATTTGAGGTCCGATCCGTCCAAAGCCTTGAGCGTTTCCCCCTCGCCCGCGCTGCGCACGACGATGGCGCCATCTAGCTTGGCCAGATCGAAGGCATGCAAGGGCTGTCCGGTCTCCAGCAACACGTAATTGGTCACGTCGACCACATTGTTGATCGGACGTAGCCCGACGGCGGTCAACCGGTCGGCCAGCCACTCGGGACTCGGACCGACCTTTACCCCGCGGATGATCCGCGCCGTGTAAAAAGGACAGCCTCGATCTTCCAAACGCACCGCCTCGCCCGCGGGCTTCTCCCCGACCATGGTGGGCGGCGTGAGATTGGCTTCGACCTGCGTCAGAGCCGCGACCTCGCGGGCCACGCCGCGGTAGCCAAGCATGTCCGGGCGGTTCGGCGTGACTTCCAACTCGAGCACGGTGTCGGGCGGGAACAATTCTTTCACCAGTTTGCCTACCGGGGCATCGGCGGACAAAATGAGCAAGCCCTCCGCATCCTCGGCCAGCGCCAGCTCTTTCGCGCTGCACATCATGCCGTCCGAGACGACCCCGCGCAATTTGCCGGATTTGATTTTGAAGTCGGGACCGAGCACCGCTCCGGGCAAAGCGAGCGGGACTTTGTCACCAACTTTGTAATTCTTGGCCCCGCAGACGATCTGCCGCGGCTGACCGGATCCGTCGTCGACTTGGCACACGCTCAAGCGATCGGCGTTCGGGTGCTGCTCGCTGGACAGGATCTGCGCCACAACCACCCTGTCCGGCACATGGCCGCGCACCTCGCGTCCGATCACTTCCGTGCCGCCGCCGGTCAAAGCCTCGGCCAGCGCGTCGGCCGACTCGGGCATGGCCACGTAATCCTTGAGCCACTCGAGGGAAATTTTCATGACGCGAATTGCGCGAGGAAGCGTTGGTCGTTTTCCACGAACATGCGGATGTCCGGCACGCCGTAGAGAATCATGGCCAAGCGCTCGAGGCCGAAGCCGAAGGCGAAGCCGGTCACTTTGTCCGGATCGAACGCATTGTCACCGCGCCGTTCGTTGATCTGCTCGAAGACCGCGGGATCGACCATGCCGCAGCCGGCCAATTCGAGCCATCGCTCGCCGCCGCCCAAGGCCGCCGCGCGAACATCGATTTCGTAGCTCGGTTCGGTGAAAGGGAAAAAATGCGGCCGGAACCGGACCTTGGTGTCAGGTCCGAACAATTCGCGGAAAAAATACTCCAGCGTGCCCTTGAGGTCACCGAGCGTGACGCCCTCGTCGACGTAGAGCCCTTCCATTTGCGTGAACTGCGCGAGATGCGTGGCATCGACCTCGTCGCGGCGGTAAGCCGCACCGGGGGCGATGATGCGGATCGGCGGCGTTTGTTTCTCCATCGTGCGGATCTGCACGCTCGAGGTGTGCGTGCGCAGGAGGCGTCCGTCGGGCAGATAAAACGTGTCCTGCTCGTTGCGCGCCGGATGGTCGTCCGGCGTGTTCAGCGCATCGAAACAATGCCACTCAGTTTCGATGTCCGGTCCTTCGGCGAGGGCGAATCCCATGCGGCGGAAAATTTCCACCGCGCGTCGCTGCAAATGTTGCAAAGGATGCAAGCTGCCGACGGCGCGAGCCTGCCCGGGGAGAGTCGGGTCGATTTGCGAAAGCTCGGCCTCCTCGGCGGCCGCGGAAAGTTCCGCCGTGCGCGCGTCGAGCGCGCCGGTGATCGCCGTGCGGACTTCGTGAAGCAGTTTGCCGATTTCCGGACGCTCCTCCTTGGCGAGGTGACGCATCTGCTCGCCGGCCTTGGTCAGCGAGCCCGAGCGTCCCGTAATGGTGACACGGACCGCCTCGAGGGCGGACAAATCCGCCGCGCCGGCAATGTCGCGCAGCGCCTGCTCGCGCAGGGCGGTCAGTTCCTCACGCATAATAGCGACATTGTAGCCGCTGCAGTCTCTGCCGCGCCAGCCTTGCGACGACGCGGCAACGGAGTGCCGCGGCTAAAGCAGAATCAAGCAGCCTTCAGGGCAGCTGCACCTCTGGCCACGACTTGGCGGAACGCGGCCTCGTCAGCCACGGCCAGATCGGCCAGCATTTTGCGGTTGATGGAAATGGACGCCTTTTTCAGGCCTTCCATCAGGCGGCTGTAGGTGATCCCTTCGGCGCGGCACGCGGCGTTGATGCGCGTGATCCACAGACCACGGAGGTTCCGCTTGCGCGTTTTGCGGTCGCGGGTCGCCCAGACTTGGGCTTTCATCCGCGCGTCCTTGGCGTAACGGAAGAGTTTGCTGCGACGGCCGCGGTAACCCTTGGCCTTCGACACCATCGTTTTGCGCCGCTCGCGACTGGCCGGCGCGTTTGTTGCTCTTGGCATTTATTGTCCCGCCTTGCGGCGGTCTCCTCGGGACGGATCGTTTCGTTGTTCGGCCCCGCACCTCATCCATCCCGTGAGCCCCGATTCGCGGGGCCAGGTGCGCCGGCCGGCGTTCAATTGTCAGCCAAACGGCAGGTTCTCCTTGATGCGGGCCACGTCGGTCACGTCCACCAGGACGTTCTTGGCGAGCTGACGCTTGCGCTTGGCGCTTTTCGACGACAACAAGTGACGTCGCGAAGCCTGGGCGCGGAGGACCTTGCCGGAACCCGTGACCTTGAATCGCTTGGCCACGGCTTTCTTTGTTTTTCTGCGTGCTACCGGTTTCGGCATAAGGGGCGGGAAACTAACGGCCGCGCCCCGCGGGGGCAAGCCCTTTCCTATTCCATCCAGTTCAGGATGTTGAAATTGGCGCTGACCATCACCGTGATGATCGTCGCCACCGTAAGAAGGCCGACCGCAGCGCCCGTGCCGGCGAGAATGACTAAAGTGCGGATTAGCTGGTCTTGCGGGTCGCTCGTTTGCATGAGCTTTTGTTTATCCGAGGCACCTTTGGTCCGGAAGCAAATTTGCCTCGACCCAAAACAGCGTAAACCGCGACCGCTTGTTTCCCTTTTGCCTGAAACCGCTCGAGCCGCAGCTTGACGGACTTTTCCAGCAGCGACTTCTGCGGGGGGCCGAGAAGAGTCGGCGTTGAGCCCCCGCCGACCACGCACGGAACAAATGTGACGTGCAGGCGCTTAAGCTCTCCCTCGGACAGCATCCGACGAATGCGCGTCGCCTGCGCCGGACGTCCGAGAAGTTTTCCGTCGAGACTGAGCCTGACCCGCACTTCCCCGGCGGACTTCATTCGCTGTGCTCGATCTGGTCCTCGAGTTGGCCGACCTCTTTTTGCATGTC
>CAZJGQ010000040.1:0-13809 GCA_964545425.1 uncultured Chthoniobacter sp.
TGGAAAAGTCCGCCACACACCAATCGAATTGGCATGGCGACTTCGTGGACCGCGATGGCAATGCCGTCCGACATGGAGTCAGCACGCGGATCGATGCCGCACCGAGCGGAACGACATTCCGCATTATTCCGGTGCAATATCACCTCAAACTCAACGACGAAGGGCTCGCGCTGTATGCGGGGCGGTTGCCGGGGTATCCGGCAGCGGATACGGCGGTGCGTTTGCCTGCGGATATCGCACCGCTCATTTTCCAGCGCGTGCAGGAAGGCACGCTGGTCAAGATCGAGGAGTAGATAGAGGCAGGGATCAGGTCTGAAACCTGAGACCTGAACCGGAGGGGTGGATCGCGCCGTCCCGGCGCGATGATGTTTGGGCTTATCGCGATGTCCATCGCGATCCACCCGAGAGATAACTCAGCGGCCGATCTCTTTGAGCGGAGTGCCGGCGAGAAGTTTCTTTTCGATCGATTCGAGTGAAACGCCTTTGGTTTCCGGAACGAGGGCGAGGAAGAAGACGATGAAGACGGCGTTGAGTGCGCCGTAGAGCAGGAAGGTGTTTCCGGGTCCGAGCGTGTTGAGCATGGTCAGGAAGGTCATGCCGACGATGGCGTTGGCCGTCCAGTTGGTCACCGTGCTGCAGGTGATGCCGAAGTCACGTCCGGCCAGCGGGAAAATTTCCGCGCAGAGGATCCAGATGATCGGACCGGCGCTCATGGCGAAGCCGATGATGAAGACAACGAGCGAGGCAACGGCGAGGTAGCTCATGGTCATGTTGCCCGCGCCGATGCCGAGATGGAAGAGGGCGCCGAGCGAGAGCATGCCGAGGCCCATCACGGTGAAACCGGCATACATGATCGGTTTGCGTCCGAGCCGGTCGACGAAGGCGATGGCGATGAAGGTGGCCAGCACATTGATCGTGCCGATGAGCACGGTGCCCCACATCTGCTCGGCGGTGGTGTTGAAGCCGGCCTCGTTGAGGATGCGCGGGGCGTAATACATGATGACGTTGATGCCGGTGAATTGCTGGATGACTTGCAGTCCGACCCCGAGAAATACGGCGCGGCGGAAATTGCGATTGTCGCGGAAGAGGCTGAAGCCCTTTTGTTCGACCTTGAGGCTGTTCTCGATCTCGCCGAGTTCGTGCTCGGCTTCGGCGTGGCTGGAGGCGAGGCGCTGCAGGACTTGGCGCGCTTGGCTTGTGCGCTGCTTCAGCACCAGCCAGCGCGGACTTTCCGGCAGGAAGAGCATGCCGAGAAACATGAGCACGGCGGGAATCGCAATGATCCCGAGCATCCAGCGCCAGGGCATGGCGAAGTAAGCTTCCATGACCATCTGTCCGCGTCCGCCAGCGACGGCACTGACCGACTCGCTGATCGTGGTGGCGAGGGGTTGGAGGTTGGCGTAGGACGCGAAAAAGGTGTCGCTCAAAAAAGCGATGACGATGCCGATGGTGATCATCAGCTGATACATCGAGATGAGCGCGCCGCGCACGCTTTGCGGGGCGATTTCCGATAGGTAAAGCGGGGCGACGAATGAAGCCATGCCCACGGCGATGCCGAGGAAGAAGCGTGCGGCGATGAGCGCGCCCGGCGAGGGGGCGAGGGCGCAGAAGATCGAACCGATCGCGAAGACCAGCGCGCTGATCAGGATCGTTCCGCGGCGTCCGAGGCGGAGGGAAAAGAATCCGCTGATCAGCACGCCGAAGACCGCGCCCCAGAGCAGGGCGCTGACGATGTTTTCGATGGTGCGGTCGTCGACCCCGAAATCTTTCTGGATGAATTCGTTCGCGCCGGAAATGACGCCGACGTCGAGGCCGAAGAGGAGTCCGGCCAGCGCGGCGGTGAGTCCGACGAAGTAGACGATGGGTTTGGTTTTGCCGGCGAAAGGATGCGCGGCGGAGGGACCGGATGGGGGGATGACGGCGGACATGGATTAGTTGAGGGTTGAGGGATGAGGGTTGTGAGATGTGGGAGGTTCAGATCCAAGTGCCGTCGGGGATGACGGCGTTTTTCGGGATGATGACGATTCCGTCACGGATGTAGTAGTTGTCGCCGTCGTGGTTTTCCGGTTTGCCGTCCGGACTGATGACCACGCGTTCGCCGATGCGGGCGTTTTTGTCGACGATGGCGTCGCTGATCGTGGTGTTGCGTCCGATACCGAGCGGCGGCGCGCCGGGTGGCGCGGAGGTTTGCGATTCGTAGTAGTCGGCGCCCATGAGGACGACGTTGCGCAGGACGGCGCCGCCTTCGATGATGCTGCGGATGCCCACGACGCAACGGTCGAGCGTGGCGTCGGTGATGATGCAGCCGTCCGAGACCACAGCGCGGCTCACGTTGGCGCCGTTGATCTTGCTCGCCGGAAGGAAGCGCGGACGCGAATAGATGCCGGCGCCGGGGCGGTAGAAGCTGAAGGGGGGTTCGATCTCGGCCAGGGCGAGGTTGGCTTCGAAGAAAGAACGGATCGTCCCGATGTCCTCCCAATATCCCTGGAAAACATGCGCCTGCACCCGGCGGTCTTTGATCGCCTCCGGAATGATGTGCTTGCCAAAGTCCTCGTGCTGGTTGGCCAGACACGCTTCTAGCACGGAGCGGTTGAAAAGATAGATGCCCATCGAGGCTTGGTAGCGGTCGGCGTCGGACGGGAGTCCGAGTTCCGTAGCCACGGCCGGCGGGATGCGCAGGCTGTCGAGGAGTGCGGGGTCGGTCGGCTTTTCGACGAAACGCGTGATGCGCTTGTGGTCGTCGGTCTGCATGATGCCGAAGCCCTCGGCGTCATGGCGGTTGACCGGCAAGGTGGCGATGGTCAGTTCGGCGCCGGAGGCGAGGTGGCTTTCCATCAGCTCGCGGAAGTCCATCTGATAAAGCTGGTCGCCGCTGAGGATGAGGTAGTAGTCCCAAGGCTTCTCGAGGAAGTAGTTGAGGTTCTGCCGCACCGCATCGGCCGTGCCCTGATACCAGCCGGCACCGGTCGGCGTCTGCTGGGCGGCGAGAATTTCGACGAAGCTGCCGGCGCTGAAGATGTCGAACTTATAGGTGCCGTTGATGTGCTGGTGCAGCGACGCGGTGTTGAATTGGGTCAGCACATAAATGCTGCGGATGCCGGAATTGAGGCAATTGCTGATCGGGATATCGACCAGCCGGTATTTTCCGCCGAGCGGGACGGCCGGCTTCGAGCGGTCTTTGGTCAGGGGAAAGAGCCGCTTGCCGGCTCCTCCGCCCATGATGATACCCAGCGTCCGCGCGAGGGCGGCGCTGACCCGGGGGGCGTCGACAGCTGCCATGACTCTGTAGGGGTTCGCGCAAAAGCGGGCGCATGTCACGCCGCGAATTGTCTCTGTCGGAAGGGGGCTATTCCCGAGGTTGCCAGAGGTTCCGGGATGTCGCACTATATCCGGTTACCTATGTGCGGCATCGTCGGTTACGTCGGCCCGGCCGAAGCGGCTCCCATCCTCTTGGACGGGCTGCGTCGGCTGGAATATCGCGGTTATGATTCAGCCGGGGTCGCCCTCGGCAACAACGGCTCGCTGGAAATCCTCAAATCGGTCGGCCGCATCCAGAACCTTGCCCAACTGGTCGCCGACCACCCGGTGCACAGCACCCGCGGGATCAGCCACACGCGCTGGGCCACGCACGGCGCGGTGACCGGCGAAAACGCCCACCCGCACACCGACCAAAGCGGACGCATCGTGCTGGTGCACAACGGCGTCATCGAGAATTACGAAAAGCTGCGCGAGGAACTCGAGCGCGAGGGACACGTTTTCCAATCCGAAACCGACACCGAAGTCCTCGCCCACCTCATCGGCAAATACGCCATCCAACTCGGCGAACCCTCGGCCGACCATCTGGTCGAGGCGGTGCGCATGGCCCTGCGCGAAGTCCACGGCACCTACGGCATCGCCGTGATGCATCGCGACGTGCCTGATCTCCTCATCGGGGCGCGCCGCGGGAGCCCACTTGTCCTCGGCGTGGGCAAAGGGGAAAACTTCTTGGCCAGCGACCCGCTCGCTTTGGTCAACCACACGCGCGACGTCGTTTATTTGAAGGACTTCGAAATCGTCCTCCTCCGTCCGGACAGCTTCCAAATTCAATCCCTCGCCGGCGACGGCCGCGAATACGAGATCAGCACGGTCGACTTCGATGCGGAGGAAGCCTCCAAGGGCGACTACCCGCATTTCATGCTCAAGGAAATCTTCGAGCAGACCGCCACCGTGCGCGACGCCATGCGCGGACGCCTTTCCGCCGAGGAAGCCACGGCCAAGTTGGGCGGTCTCAACATGACCCCGGCCGAGTTGCGCGAAGTCGAACGCATCATCCTCATCGGCTGCGGCACCGCCTACCACGCGGCCATGGTCGGCGAATACGCCATGGAGAGCTTGGCCTGCCTGCCGACCGAGGTGGAGATCGCCAGCGAGTTCCGCTACCGGAATATGCCGCTCGACAAATACACGCTCACCTTCGTCATCAGTCAGAGCGGTGAAACCGCCGACACTTTGGCCGCGTTGCGCGAGAGCCAGCGCAAAGGCCACCGCACGCTCGGTATTTGCAACAATGTGGCCAGCACCATCGCCCGCGAAAGCGACGGCGGCGTCTACATGCACGCTGGACCGGAAATCGGGGTGGCCGCGACGAAATCATTCACCTCGCAGGTCACTATCCTCACGCTGCTCTCGCTGCTCATGGGACGCATCCGCAACCTCTCCAGCTCGGACGGTCTGCGCATCATCGAGGAACTCGAGAGCTTGCCCGAAAAAGTGGCCCGTGTGCTGGAGATGAACCCGCACCTGCCCGAGGTCGCCGAGAAATACACCAATGCCCATGGCATGCTCTTCATGGGCCGCCAATTCCAATACCCCGTGGCCATGGAAGCCGCCCTCAAGCTCAAAGAGATCAGCTATATGTCGGCCTCCGGCTATCCGAGCGCCGAGCTCAAGCACGGCGTTATCGCCCTGATCAACCCCGACATGCCCTCCGTCTTCATCGCCCCCGATGATGCCCTTTTCGAAAAGAACGCGAGCAACATCCAGGAAGTCCGCGCCCGCAAAGGCCCGGTCATCGGCGTCGGCACCGAAGGCCACGGTGCCTTGGAAAAAATCACCGACGACGTCCTGTGGGTCCCGTCCGCCCCGGACTACCTCATGCCCGTGCTGACCATTATCCCGCTCCAGTTGCTCTCCTACCACATCGCCGTCAACCGCGGTTGCGACGTCGATAAACCGCGCAACCTGGCAAAGAGCGTGACGGTAGAATAAAGGGCGCGCCGGTGGCGCGCCCCTCGTTGATTATTCCCTGCAGCGCGAAGCTGATGGCTGTCAGTTTTCGCCCTGGGCCTTGGTGAAGCTTTCGACGCCGTCGAATTTGCAGAGCTTTTCGATGTGCATCCAGCGGAGGCCTTGGGCTTCGATCGACTCGAGGAGTTTGTTGACCTGCGCCATGGATGGCTCGGTGACGGGTTGCTCGAGGTAGATGCGGCAGCGCCATTGGTCGACCACATCGGGCGCGGTGCCGGTCAGCGGGTAAACCACGGTGCCGCGGTTGGAGATCATCTTGAGCTTGAAGCCGGTGCCTTGGCAGGCGGCTTCGAGTTTCGGACCGAGGTCGGCGGCGGAGCCGTCGAATTCGACGAAGACGTCCATGCCGATGGTTTCGCGCTTTTCCGCTTTGTTGATCGTCGTGGTGGCGGGACGGGCCGGAATTTTCATCGGCTTGCGTTCGCGCATTTTGTAGCTCGAGGGCTTTTTGCCGAAATTTTTCAGGATGGCCTCGGTGAAGGCCTTGGTTCCGACCGGCGGGGTATCGGTGACCACGTCGCGGGGATGCACGCCGGATTCGAGGGTGTAAATGAGAGCGTTCTCGATCTTGTCGGCCGCTTCGAATTCGCCGAGGTAGCGGAGCATCATCACGCCGGAGAGGATCATGGCGGTGGGATTGATCGTGTCCTTGCCCGCGTATTTCGGGGCCGAGCCGTGCACGGCCTCGAAGATGGCCACGTCGTGGCCGATGTTCGCGCCGGGGGCGAAGCCGAGTCCGCCGATCAGGCCCGAGCCGAGGTCGGAAATGATGTCGCCGTTCATGTTTGTCGTGACAATGACGTCGAACTGCTCGGGCTTTTTGGCCAGCTGGTGCGCGCAGTTGTCGATGATGATGTGCCAGGACTCGATGTCGGGATATTCCTTGGCGATGCGCTCGAAGGTAGATTTCACCAGGCCTTCGGTTTTCTTCATGATGTTGGCCTTGGTCGCGCAGGCCACGGACTTGCGTCCTTCGGAGCGGGCGAATTCGAAGGCGGTGCGCATGATTTTTTCGCAACCCTTCGACGAGATGAGCTTGAGGCACTGCGCGACGTCGGGCGTCTGCATGTGCTCGATGCCGGCGTAGAGGTCTTCGACGTTCTCGCGGATGATGACCATGTCGATGCCCGCGCCGGAGAAGCGGGTGGGCACGCCGGGGAATTCACGGACGGGACGGATGTTGGCGAAGGTTTCGAAAAGTTTGCGCAGGGTGACGTTGGCGCTTTTTTCACCGAAGCCGACCGGGGTTTCCAGCGGGCCTTTGAGCGCGACGCGGGTGCGGCTGAGGGAGTCGATGGTTTCCTGCGGGACGCCCGAGGCGATGCCTTTCTTGAAGACTTCGGCGCCGGCTTCGGCGGTTTCCCAGACGATGTTCGGGCAGGCCGCGTCGATCAGGGTGCGGGTCGAGGTGACGACTTCGGGCCCGATGCCGTCGCCGTAAATGATGGTCACGTGGTGTTTCTTTGCGTCGCTCATAATGGTGAAAACCTGCGATCCTGCACGGAAAGGCAGGGGCGGTTCAAACAAAACCCGCCTCAGGGCGCCGCCTGATCGAGCCGCCGGAGGTAGCCGACGGAGAAAATGCCGGTGTTGTGCCCGTCGGCCCACTTGGGCTGCCAGCCGTAGCCTCCGACCATCTCGTACGATGTCAGATCGAAGCTGGCCGCGGTGTGCTTCACCTCCGGCTTGTCGCCGCGGCCGAGGACGTCCGGTTCACCGTTGCACACCGCGCAGGGACAGGCTTTGCGCACCTCTTCCAACGACAAATAGGTCTCGTGTCCGTCGCTCCAGACAATGGCCAGTTCGCGGCCGATGACTTGGAGGTTGGAAATTTGTGTCGTCATGCCTGCGGATACGGTCGGGCGCCGAAGATGGACGAACCGATGCGCACGAGGGTGGCGCCCTCCTCGATGGCCGGCTCGAAGTCGCCGCTCATGCCCATGGAAAGTTCGGGCAGCGGGTGGTTGTGTTTGGTCTGTAGTTCGTTGCGGAGTTCGCGCAGCGTGCGGAAGACGGGACGCGCATCCTCCGGATTGTCGCTGTAGGGCGCCATGGTCATCAGTCCGCGGATGCGCAGGTTCGGCAGTTTGGCCAGAGCAGGGAACTCGGCCCGCAATTGGTCGGGGCTGAACCCGTGCTTGGTCTCTTCGCCGGACACGTTGACTTCGAGGAGTCCTTCGACCGGCTTGCTCATCTCGCCGGCGATGCGGTCGATCGCCGCGGCGAGCGGCGCGCTGTCGATGCTGTGGAAAAATCCGAAGAGCGGAAGGGCTTGGCGGACCTTGTTCTTTTGCAGGTGCCCGATGAAGTGCCAATCGAGTCCGGCTGGGCAGGCGGGGATTTTGTCCCGCGATTCCTGCACGCGGCTTTCGCCGAAAACGCGCTGGCCGGCCTCCGCAGCGGCGACTACTGCTTCGGCCGGATGGGTCTTGGAGACGGCGACGAGGCGGATCGAAGCCGGATCGCGCCCGGCCCGCGCGGCGGCGGCCTCGATTTGTCCGCGCACGGCGGCGAGTTGGGCGGCGATGTCGGTCATTAGATTTGCTTATGCATCAAAAGCGGAGCATAAGTTTCTCTCATACTCCCGTGCAGATCCTGCTTTTCAAAGTATTCCGCGATCTGGCCGAAACCGCCAGTTTTTCGCAGGCCGCGCAGCTCAACGGTATCACGCAGAGCGCGGTGAGCCAGCAGGTCAAGGCGCTGGAGAAACGCTACGGCGTGCGGCTGATCGAGCGGGGCAAGAAAAGCTTTTCCCTCACCGCCGAGGGGCGCGTCTTTCTCGGCGCGGCGCGGGAAATTCTCGGCGTGGTGGACGGACTCGACACGCGTTTGCGCGAGTTGAGCGAGGTGGTGACGGGGGATCTGCGCTTAGCCGCCGTGCTGAGCGTGGGACTCCACGAGTTGCCGCCCTACACGCGCCAGTTCGCGCGGCTGTATCCGCAGGTGAAAATCCATACCGACTACCTGCGCTCGGCCGAGGTCTATGCGTCCGTTTTGTCCGGCCGTGCCGAGGCAGGACTGGTGGCTTTCCCCGCGGCGCGGCGCGGGCTTGCTTCGGAAGTGCTCTGGCGCGATCGCATGGTCGTGGTTTGCAGTCCCTCGCACCGGCTGGCCCGCCGCTCACGTGTGCCGCTCGGGGAGTTGGCCGCGGAGAAATTCATCGCCTTCGCCGCCGACCTGCCGACGCGCAAAGCACTCGACCGCGCCCTGCGTGCGGCCGGGCTTCACATGCGGCCGGAGCGCGAGTTCGACAATATCGAGACGGTGAAACGCACTGTGGAGATCGAGGGCGCAGTCTCCATCCTTCCTGAGACTGCCTTGGCCAACGAGCGCCGCGCCGGTTCGCTCATCCCCGTGGAGATTGCTTCCCCAGGCATGTGGCGCCCCGTCGGCGTGGTGACCAAGCGCAACCGCGCCGGTTCGCCCGCCCTGCGTCGTTTCCTCGAACTGCTGCGCAGTTCCTCGCCGCGGCCCAAGCTTGCCAAACAAGCACTTCTGGCGGATTAGTGCGGCCTATGGTAACTGGCAGGCCGTTGATGAAGATTGCCACCCCCTTCGCCGTTGGCGCGGCCCTGCTCGTCGCCGCCTGTGCCCAAGACACCACGCCGTCGGTATCCTCTCCCGGTGCCACGCGCCACGAACCCTCGATCAGCGTCAGCGCTGCCGGCCCCGTCGCCCCGCGTCCGCCGAGGGCGCCGACCAGCTACAACTCGGTCAACACCTCGCGTCCGGTCCTCGCTTTGACCTTCGACGATGGACCGCATCCCGAGCTCACCCCGGCACTGCTCGATATCCTCAGGGCCGAAGGCGTACGCGCCACGTTTTATGTCATTGGCCGCAATGTCGAAACCTACCCCGACATTGCCCGCCGCATCGTTTCCGAGGGACACGAAATCGCCAACCACACGTGGAGCCATCCGGCGCTCCCGAGTATCGGTGCCGCGCGTCTCAACAAAGAAATCAGCAGCACTTCGGAAGTGATCCAACGCGTGACCGGACGCCGCCCGACCAACATGCGTCCGCCCTATGGCGCGATCAACGACCGCGTGCGGCAGAGCATGTACAAGGACCACGGACTGGATGTCATCATGTGGTCGGTCGACCCGCTCGACTGGAAGCGTCCCGGTGCTGCAGCGGTCCGCCAACGCTTGGTCGACGGGGCCACGCCCGGCGGAATCCTTCTCGCCCACGACATCCATCCCGGCACGATCGAGGCGATGCCCGGCACGATCCGCGACCTGAAAGCCAAGGGCTATGGCTTCGCTACGGTGAGCCAGCTGCTTGCGCTGCAGGAGCCCAACCGTCCGCGTCCGGAGACCGCGGTGCCCTGAACCTCCCGAGGTAGGGATGAGCGGCCCGCTCGTCCGCTCCTTTTCCAACGGACACGCGAGCCGCGTGTCCCTACCATCGTAATGCAGTGCGCGGATCGTTAACGATCCCCCTCACGCCAGCCACGCGGCCAGTGCCGCGGCGATCACCGTGGCGCCGAGGACCAGGGCCACCGGACGCCGCATGGCTTCGCTCCCCAAGGAAACGGCCATGCCAGCTTTCAGCAGCGAATTCGCGCCGGCGGCGATAAGCACCGCGCGCACCGCGTTGTCGATGCTCACGGCGCCGTCGCTTTGCAGCTGTGAAATGGAAAGCGAGATGGCGTCCAGATCGGTCAGTCCGGAAAAAAAACTCGCGGTGTAAAGTCCGGCCCCGCCGAAACCGGATTGCGCCCAGCGCACAAGCAGAACGATGAGCGCGTAGAGGATGGCAAACTGGATGGCGACGCGCAGACTGAGCGGGTTGCGCACCTCGGCGGGCGCGGTCACGGCATCGGCGCGCGCGTGAAAATGCCGCCAACTCCAGGCAGCGAAGGCCAGACCCGGGAGCGCGACAAGGATCAACCAAGGGGCGGTCTGTCGGAGCAGCGCCGGACTCACGGCGCCGAGCAGAATGGCCACGCGGGCGAGCATCACGGTGCAGGCTAGGACGACAGCCAGCGCGCAGAGGCGTCCGGTCTCCGGCCGCACGCGGCTCTGACGGCTCATGGCCAAAGTAGTCGCCGTGCTCGAAGCGAGCCCGCCGAGCAGACCGGTCATGGCCAACCCGCGGTCCTCGCCGAAAATGCGCACCGCGACGTAACCGGCAAAGCCGAGTCCGGAAACGAGCACGACCATGAGCCAGATGTTGAAAGGATTGAATGCACCGTAGGGACCGTAGGGTTGGTCGGGAACGAGCGGCAGAACGATCCCGGTGACCGCGGCAAACTGCAGGGCCTGATAAACGTCCTGCCGCGAGAACTTGCTCGAGAGCCGGTGCAACCAGTCCTTCGAGGCGAGGAGAACGACGAGCGACACGGCCACCACGACCGCCGTCTTCACTTCGTCGTAGAAAACCAGTCCGCCCAGCAGGTAAGTGGCCAATCCGACCGCACCGGTGGTCAGTCCGATATCGCGGTCACGCTGCGCACGGCGGAAAAGAAAAAGCGAAACGAGCACGACCATGGCGATGAAGCCAGCGAGAAAAAATCCCGCATGGTGCTCGCGGGCAAACCACGCGCAGAGCGTGCCGAGGGCACCCCACAAGGCGAACGTGCGGGCCCCTGCGATGGTGTCGGCCTTCGGATTGTCCCGCTGCCCGCTCCACTGACGCTCGAGCCCGAGCAAGGCGCCTAGCGACGCGCTGACCAGCAGGGCCTTGAGCAGTTCCGGCATACGATCATCCTACGCTGTCCCTCGGGGGCAACTCAAACGCCCGCATCGACCGGCAACCGGGCCCGGCGCGGCGGTTGTGACGGAGTGGGCGGGGGATCGAGGGGAACATTACCGCCACCGTCGCCTCCTTCGCGTTCGTGCGGATCGAAAAAATGGTCCCACGCCACGAAGATCGCCTTGGAATGACGGGCGAAAAGGAGGTTGAAAAAAATAACGGGAACGATGACCGCCGCGATGAGCGTCCAAACCGGCCAGTCGAAGCACAGTTCGAAGACGACATAAAGCATGAGGCCGAAGAGGGCGGCGATGCCGTAGTTGATCGCCCAGATGGAGAGGAGGAAGTAGCCCGGCTCGCGGTCGTAGGCATAGCCGCAGCGCGGACAGCCATCGAGCGGGGTGAACCAGTCGTGCAGATTTCGCGTGCGTGCCACGGACGGAAACATGGGCGACTTGCCGCAAACCGGGCAGACCAACCGCATGGCGCGTCCGAGATAACTCCGCGCCCGGGACCATTCGGTGTCCGCGCTCACGGGAATTTCATACGCTCCCGCGGACCCCAGGTCAAAGCGCCGCTGCACCATCCGCCTCAATCCGGTCGAGCAGAAGGCGGGACGGCGCATCGATGTCGGCGATTTTTTCCAGCTCGGCCCGCGCCGCGGCGAATTCGTGCCGCCAGAAAAGCCGCAGGCTCTTGGGATAGATTTCCGCGATGCGCCGCTGCTCGTCGGTCGCGTCGGCCCGGAAATTCATCAGCTCGAAAATTTCCAACTTCTCGCGCCGTCCCTCCACCGCGACGAGGTCGAGGAGGCGCCAGAGGAATTCCTTCTCCCCGCATTCCTGGCGGACCACATCGCTGGCGATGATCCGCGTTCCGTAGCGCTTGTTCAGGCTCTCCAAGCGGCTGCCGAAGTTCACGCAGTCGCCGATCGCGGTGAAGCTGAAGCGCTGCTCGGTGCCGACATTGCCGACCAGGGCTTCGCCGCTGTGCAGGCCGGTGCGGACCAGCGGGATGTATCCGCCGATCTCACCGGCGGCGGCCAACTCGCGCTGGGCGAGCAGGGCGGCACGGCAGGCCGCGGCGGCATGCGCGGGGAGAGCGGAGGGGGCGTTGAAGAGGGCCATGATCCCGTCGCCGAGAAACTTGTCGACCACACCGCCTTCTTTGTCGATGGCCCGGACAAAGATCTCGAAGTAGGCGGTGAGCGTGTCCACCGCCGTTTCCGGATCGACCTTCTCCGCGTAGCTGGTGAAGCCCTTCAGGTCGCAAAACATGACGGTGACCGTGCGGCGGTTGCCGCCGAGTCCGGCCACCCCGCCCGACTGGATGAGGTCGCGCACCACATCGACCGGCACGTATTGGGCGAAGGACTGCAGGCTATCACGCATGCGCTGCACCGAAGTGGAGAGCACTTCTACTTCGTGGATGTGCGAACGTGGAAAACTCGTGCCGTCGAGTTCAAATCTTCCGATCCGGCGCACCCCCTCAGTCACCGCGCGCAAAGGACGCGCGATGCGGCGGGCGAGGAGGAAGGCCGCGAGCAGCGAGATGGACATCGCGGCAATGGCCGTGATGAAGCTGCGGCGCAGGCCTTTCTCGACCGCTCCGAGGGTGGCTTCCCGCTCGAAAACGACCGTGCTGACGCATTGCAGTCCTCCGGCTATGCGGTTGAGGCGCAAGCCGACGAGGAAACTCTGGCCATCCACGTGGATGGTTTCCGACACCCAGCCGCGTTTGGATTTGTAGAGTTGGTCGCCGGGTTGGTCGAAGGCGCTCCGCACGGCGCGAATCATCGGGCTGTCTTTCAGTCCCTCCGAGGAAGCGACAAGGGTTCCGTCGGTGAAAAAAATCATGGTTTCGCCGGAAATCTGGCCGGCAAGCCGCCGCAGATGGTCCGTGATGTCGCTCATCTCGAAGTCGGCCCCGATCACGCCGACAAGGCTCCGGTCGGGTCGCCGCAGGGCGAGCGAGACGCCGATGCCGCGGCCTCCGCCGACAAAGTCATAGGGCTCGAGCCAAACGAGACCTTCCGTTTCCAACGCTCTTTGGAACCACGGGCGGGTCCGCGAATCGAAGGACGGAACATTTGCCTCGGGGATGGGCTCGCCCAAGCTGCCGTCGGGCAGGACCTCATACATCAGGGGCTGCCCGCCTTCCGGGGTCGACGTGTTGACGAAGAGTTTGCCCTGGCGCGAGGTGGCGCCGGCGAAGGACCCATCCGGGTAGCCGAAGCTGAACCACGTGATGCCCTCTTCGAAGGCCAGTTTGTGGGCCAAACGACGTGCGAGCTGCACCGGATTGTCGACCGGGAGGTCGCCCTCGAGAATCTTTCGCCCGGCCGTGAGCAGCATGCGGTCGGCGGGATCGAAGAGTCCCTCGATTTGCGCGCTGACCGAATCGAGCGAGGCGGCCATTTGTCCGCGGGTTAGCTGGCGGATGGCCTCGGCCAGTCCGGTGATGCCCAGCCACGCCACCGCGCCGGTTGAGACCAGGATCAACCCGAGCAGGATGGTGATCAGCAGATTGCGGAAGGACATCGACATGACGTGGTCCTCGCGCGTCGGGAGTGTCAGGCGGCCTGTTTCTTCAGCCCGCCAACGAAGCTCGTCATACGTTCCATGGCGATTTTGATCTGGTCCATGGCCGTGGCGTAGCTGCAGCGGACGAAGCCTTCGCCGTCCTTGCCGAACGCCGTGCCGGGGACAACGGCGACTTTTTGTTCTTCGAGGAGGCGGAGGGAAAACTCGCGGCTGCTCAGTCCGGTCGGGCGGATGTCGGCGAAGACGTAAAAGGCGCCGCGCGGCGTCGGGGTGGGGAGGCCCA
>CAZJGQ010000041.1:0-13651 GCA_964545425.1 uncultured Chthoniobacter sp.
GGGCGGTGGTCAATTGCCGCCGGGAGAAGGCGCCGGAACCGAAGCCGGTGCCGGCGCGGAGGATGGAAAAGATGCTGCGTTCTTCGAGTGCGTAGAAGTGCCACTCGCCGAAGCCGTATTCGGTGAACTTGGAGGGACCCGCGGGCAGGGCAACGCGGCAGTGTTTCCCGTATTCGGTTATCCAGACGGGCACGGGGTCGGCTATTGCGGATGGAGCACGCACGGTCCAGGCGCAGCCGGGGAGAATCAGGATGGCGAGAAGGACAAAGGGAATTTTTTTAGCCACGGATTAGCACGGATAAAAGAGGATAGAAGACGATGGTCTCCAGCCGTGTGATTGCCTATGGGCCATCTCCGGCCTATCGGCCTCCGGTTCCGGCTGGAGACAAAGTATCCGCCCGAGAGAAAACCTTTAGTGGCCTTGGTCACGCGGCCACGGACAGTCTTTTGATATCTTCTTTAATCAGTGGCTTTCCGAATTGTTTGGGGCTGAAAACTGCCGACTGAAAACTGAACACTCCGCCGCCGACTTCAGGCGGCGGTCGGCGCTTCTTTGGGATTCGGTCCGTATTGGTTGGTGCCGGGTTGGCTGTCCTGCACGAAGAAGATGATCAGGACGATCCAGCCGAAAAGCGGGATGAGTCCGAGCAGCATCCACCAACCGGTGCGGCCGGTGTCGTGGAGACGACGGATGGCCAAGGCGAGGCCGGGGAGGAAGACGGCGAGGCTGTAGATTCCGCTGATGGGGCCGTAGCCGTCTTGACCGCCGAGACCGAGCACGCCGTCCAAAACGCCGGCGAGAATGGCCGCAAAGATGTTGAAGAGGACGAACATCCAGTAGGCCTTGCGGCGGCTACGGCCGGTGAAGGTGACATAGTTTTTCCAAGCGTCGAGATACCAGTTCATAGGGGGGCCTTTCTTGTTTTGGGTTGGTTTGTTGATACGACGAGTTTGCCTTTAGACCTTTGGGAGGCGGGCAGGAAGGAAAAAACAGGCCACGGATTAACGCGGATAAACGGCTTGGATGAACGCTCGAGCGTGGTGACCTGCGGGCCGCTGCCTTGGGCGCGGAGGAAAGCGTGCGGACGGCTGGGCCAGCCGTCCCTACCGCCCGAGGTCAAAAGTCTGATCGGAAGGGGACGCTGGTATTACAACTGGGTTTGCGTATCTCCAGCAAAGTGCTGAGCTAGCCAACCACGGGCGAGGACAAACTCGGGTTGCTCCAGGCCGTGGCCGGTGTCGCGCCATTCGAGGGTGACGTCGGCGCCGGATTGTTCGAGGAGGACGGCGAGGCGTTTGGTGCTGTCTTGCGGGATCATGTTGTCGTAGCGTCCGGCGAGGAGAAGGACGGGCGTGCGGTCGAGTTGCGGAGGACTCGGAGGCTCGAGCGGGAGCATGGCGCGGAAGAGGATGGCGCCGGAGAGGACATCGGGGCGGAGGAGGAGTAGGGAGGCGGCAATGTTGGCGCCGTTGGAGTAGCCGACGGCGATGATTTTCCCGAGATGACGGCTGGCGCTTTGGTCTTCGACAAAGTCGGCCAGCTCGTGGGTGCGGCGGATGAGATCGTCTTGGTCGAAGACGCCCGGAGCGAGGCGGCGGAAGAAGCGGGGTTGGCCGTTCTCGAGGATTTGTCCGCGCGGACTGAGCAGCGCAGCACCGGGACGGAGGAGTCGACCCAGCGGGATGAGGTCGTTTTCGTCGCCGCCGGTGCCGTGGAGGAGAAGGAGAGCGGGGGAGGTGCCGGGGTGATAGACAAAGTTCACAGTTTTCAGTGTTCAGTATTTGGTGAGTTGATGGGGAACGCCCGTCGCCGGGGATCCGCACACGGCGCACAGGCTGGCGACGCTACAGGACTGAAAACTGAACTACTGAACACTTAAAACTCCGCCGCCCTATGCCGCAGGCGTGGCTTTGGCAGCGGGTTCTTCTTTGAGTTCGGCGAGGATCTTTTTCACGGCGGCGGCGGCGGTCACTCCGTTTTGTTCGCGGAGGATTTCGACTTTGCCGTGGTCGATGAATTTGTCGGGCCAGCCGATGCGGACGACGGGCGTGGTGATGTGGGCTTCGGCCAGGGCTTCCATTACGGCGGCGCCGTAGCCGTTGTGCAGGACGTGGTCTTCGAAGGTGCAGACCACTTCGGCGGCGCGGGCGATAAATTCGAGAGTCTGGGTATCGAGCGGTTTGATCCAGCGGGCGTTGATCACCGCGGCGTCGATACCCTGCGCGGCGAGCAGGTCGGCGGTTTGCTCGGCCATTTCGACCATGTTGCCCAGGCCGAGGAGGAGGACGCGGCGGCCGTGGCGGAGGACTTCGCTTTGTCCGATCTCGAGGATTTGCGGGTGCTCCTTGGGCTTGGCCCCGGTTCCGGCGCCGCGCGGATAACGGATGGCGATGGGACCCTTGTGGTAATTGGCCATGGTCCAGAGCATGTCGGCGAATTCCTCTTCGTCCTTGGGTTGCATGAAGACGAAGTTGGGGATGTGGCGCAGGTAGCCGATGTCGAAAAGGCCGTGGTGGGTCGGTCCATCGTCGCCGCTCAGACCGGCGCGGTCCATGCAGAGGGCGACGTTGAGGTTCTGCAGGGCGATGTCATGGATGATCATGTCATAAGCACGCTGCATGAAGGTGCTGTAGATGGTGAGGAATGGCTTGCAGCCCTGCGCGGCCAGGCCGCACGCAAAGAGAGCGGCGTGTTCCTCGGCGATGCCGACGTCGTGGTAGCGGTCGGGGTGGCGTTTTTCGAAAATGCTGAGGCCGGTGCCGCCGGCCATGGCGGCGGTGATGGCGACGATGCGGTTGTTGTGGTCGGCGAAGTCGGACAACTTCGTGCCGAGGATCTGGGAGTAGGTCGGGGTGGTGGCGGGTTCGGTTTCGCCGGTGTCGGGTTTGAATTTGCCGAGGCCGTGGAATTTGTCCGGCTGCTGCATGGCCGGCGGGTAGCCTTTGCCCTTGGTGGTGAGGATGTGGAGGAGGACGGGCTCGTTCTGTGTCTTGAGGAATTCGAAGGTGCGCTCGAGGAGGGCGGTGTCGTGTCCGTCGATCGGTCCGTAGTAGCGGAAGCCGAGGTCCTCGAAGATGACGCTGGGCAGGAGCATGTGCTTCACGCCGGTCTCGACTTTGTGGGCCCAGTCGAGAGCGCCTTGGCCGCCGACCGAGCGGATGAATTTGGCGGCCTGCTCGTGGAGGTGGGCGTAGGCGGGATTGGTCGTGATCTTGCTCAGGTAGCTGGCCACGGCGCCGACGTTTTTCGAGATGGACCATTCGTTGTCGTTGAGCACGACGATGAAGCGCTTGGTCGTTTCGGCCACGTTGTTGAGCGCCTCAAAGCTGACCCCGCAAGTGAAGGCGGCGTCGCCGGCCACGACGACGACGTGCTCGTCGGATCCACGCAGGTCGCGCGCGGCGGCCATGCCGAGTCCGGCCGAGAGGGCGGTGCCGGCGTGGCCCGCGCCGTAGCAGTCGTGCTCGCTCTCGGTGCGGAGAAGGAAGCCGTTGAGGCCGCCGTGCTGGCGGATGGTGTCGAGGCCGGTGCGGCGGCCGGTGAGCATTTTGTGCACGTAGCCCTGGTGGCTGACGTCGAAGAGGATTTTGTCCTTCGGCGAATCGAAGGCACGGTGCAGTGCCATGGTCAACTCGACCACGCCGAGGTTGGGTCCGAGGTGGCCGCCGGTTTTGGAAACGGCGCGGATCAGCTCGTCGCGGATTTCCTGGGCGAGGAACGGCAGGTCGGCCTCGGGCACGGCGCGGAGGTCGGCGGGTCCGTCGATGCCGATGAGCACGGAAGGTTTATGTCTCTTCGCCGTCATCGAACTGCTCCAAAGTCACACTGCCGTCCGCCTTTTTGGCGATGAGCTGTACCTTCTGCTCGGCGGCTTCCAGTTTTTCCCCGCAGTAGCGGGCGAGGGTGACGCCTTCTTCGTAGACGGCGAGCATCTCCTCGAGCGGAAGTTTGTCTTCCTCCAACTTGGCCACAATGGCGTCGAGGCGCGCCATGGCGTCCTCGAAGCTCTTGGGGGATTCCTCTTTTTTGCGGGCGGCCATGGTCTATTCGCGCGGGGTCCAGCGGTCGCGGTTGGAATAGAAGACGCATTCGTTGTCGATCGGCAACGGCGTGAAATACTGGAGCGGGAAGCGGGTCAGCTCGGCGGTGCGCATGATGAAAGTGGCCCACGCTCCGTAATCTCCCTTGGCGATTTGGGAGAGGAACGGGCGGTTGCCGGACACGGGCGTAAGGTAGAGTCCGTTGACCGGTCCGCCGAGATATTTGTAGTCGTGGATGGTGATGAACTGCGGGATGGTGGCGGGCAAGAGGAGGGAGAGTCGTCCGCCATACCACGCGGTGGCCCAAGGCATGTCGCTGCAGAGGACCTCGTTGGGATCCATCCAGTTGGCCACGGTATTGATGAAGGGCGCGACGTAGGGCGGCCAGGCGACACGTCCGGGCGGCGAGGTGAGCAGGTTGATGCCAAGGGGCAGGGCGGAGGCGACGAAGACGAGGGCAATGAACGCCACGCGGGCCGGGGCAAAGCGCAGGTTCATGCGGTTCCAAAGAACGACGAGGAAGGCCATGCCGTAGGCGATGAAGATGGGGAGGAAGAGAATGTGAAGTTGGTTGTGCGAGACGTCGCCGCGGGGACTGAAGGCGGCCATGCCGAGCGCGGCAAAGACCCACATGAGCATGACGCCCCAACGGAGGAGGTTGGTCACGCGGCGTTTGAAAATGTGGAGGAGCGAAAAGAAAAAGGCGGCGGCCGCCACATTGTAGCCGAGGTAGGAGAAGAGGTTCTGGAACTGGTCGAGGAGTCCGCCACGCAACTTGCCCCGCACGGCGCCGAAGGCGGAGAGGTCGGGTTGCAGCGTGCTCATGAAGGAGTATTCGGACCCGATCGTGCCATCGAGGATACTGAAAATGGCGATTCCCATGGGATTTCCGCAGACGAGGTAGTTGCGGATGAGCCACGGGGCGACGACGGCGGCGTAGACGAAAAAGACAAGCAGACCGCTGACGGCATGCGGACGGAACCACGCGAAAACGAAGGCGAGAAATCCGAGGAAAATCCACGAGGAAAGCGGTTGGGCGAGGGTCATCAGTCCGAAAAGGACGGCCGCCGCGGAGAGAAGCAGGAGCATGCGCCCGGTGCGCGACTCTTCACGCGCGTTCATGGCGTGCTGGAGCAGCCAGATGGCGCCGCTAAAAAGAAAAAGGAGCAACATCTGCGGCAAGCCGGACATGGAAAACCGCCAGAGCAGGTCGGTGAGAAAAACCAGACCGGCGGTCATCCACGCGATGCGCGAGTCGAACAAGGCGCGAACGACAAAGAACATGATGAAGACGGAGGCGAAAAAGAGGGCCATTCCGGCCGCGGCGATGACGGTGTCGCCGATGTAGACCAAGTCGGTCGGCTCCATGGGCCACCAGCGTTTGATCGGGCGGAGGAGAATGGCGTTGAGGACGGGATTGAGCGGGAAATTGTAGATGTCCGGCATCAGTCCGGCGGGCAACTGCTCGCGGTGATTGAGGAACTGCCACATGGCCAGCGGGCGGACATACAACGTGGTGTAGCCGGCGCCGGCTGCGATCTGGCGTCCGATTTGCGCCTGATCCATGGCCGTCTCGGAATCGAGCCCGCGGAAATTGACGAAAAGGTAGGCGGTGGCCAACCCGGCCACGGCGGCGAAGAAAAGAATCCGCATGATGAGCGGCTTGAGTCCGCCCGTTTCGATATCATGGACGAATTCCTGAACTTTTCTGTCTTCCTCGTGAATCATGCGCAGCGGTGGCGGGGCGGGTCTCGGGTGTTTTAGCGGTGGGCGGTCGGGGCGTCCATGGTGAAGCAGGTTCTCAACGCCAGCGTGGGCGGTCGGCGTAGAAGATGGATTGGCCGTCGATGGGCAAATTGATGGCCGAGCGCAGCATCCAGCGGGAAAGATCCTCCGGTCTGACCTCGCGCAGGACGAAGCGGGCCCACTCGCGGTAGGGGCCGTTGATGATGCGGTCGTAGCCGGCTTGGTCGCCGCTAAGCGGGGTGAGGTAGATGCCGACAAGGGGTGCGCGCAGCAGGCCCTCGCTGTGGATAAGTTCGAACTGCGCGATGCTTTCCGGAAGGAGAAGCGAGGTGCGTCCACCATACCATGCGGTGGCCCACGGGATGTCGGCGGCGATGGCTTCGCCGGGCTCGACCCATTGGCCGAAGCGCGCGACGAGCGGGGGCAAATAAGGCGGCCAGTTGAAGCGCGGAGGATTGGAGAGGGCGGTGCCGAGCAGCGGGACTGCGGAGACGGCGAAGAGGATGGCGAGGAAGGCGGCGCGGAGGAGTGGTTGCTCGAAGCCGAGCCGGCTCCAGAGAACGAGGAGGAAGGCCAGTCCGTAGAAAATCATGACCGGCAGGAAAAGAATGTGCAGCTGGTTGACCGACACGGCGCGGCCGACGCCGAAGATGCTCATGCCGATAGCGGCACCGAGCCACATGAGCAGGACGGCCCAGCGGAATTGCGCCGGTTGCCAGCGGCGGAAGACATGGAGGAAGACGGCGACGAAGAAAGCGGAGGCGACAATGCTTCCGCCGAGGTAGGTGAAAAGCGACGAGGCTTGGTCGAGAGTTTGCTGCGCGGTATTGGCCACGAAGTCGCTGAAGCGGAAGCGGAGGAGGGGTTCGAAGTCGGCCAGCCAGGCCAGAGCGTCGGTATCGTGCGGGCGGTAGAGCTCGTAGAAGGCGAGTCCGAACGGATTGCGGATGGCGCGCCAGTTGTGCCAAGCCCAGGGAAGCAGGGGGAGAGCGTAGATGGCGGGCGTGACCAGCGCGACAAGCCAGCGCGGACGGATCACCGCCACGGCAAACAGCCAAAAGCCGGCGAAGATCCATAGCCCGATGCCATTGCCCAAGGTGACGAGGCCGAGGAGGAAAGAGGCGATCGAGAGCAGGACGAGGGCTTTGATTTTTCGCGTGGCTTCGTTGGCTTCCATCGCGGCCACGAGAGCGAGCAGCGCGCCATTGAAAAAGAACATCATGGCCATCTGCGGGAGGCCGGAGAAGGTGAAGCGCCAGACGAGGTCGGTGACGATGATCAGGCCGACGCCGAGCAAGGCGAGACGCGGATCGAACAGGCGGCGTCCGAGAAAATAGGAGAGCAAGAGCGAACCGGCGAAGAAGAGGAAGCCGGCCACCGTGATGAACCGCTCGGGTGTGTAGACCGGTTCGCCCGGATTGAAGGCGAGGTTCATGCCGCTGGCCCGAAAGATAATGGCATTGAGGATCGGGCCGAGGGGGGCCTGGCTGATTTCCGGCATGGGCACGTCGACGGTTCCGGTGCGGAGCAGTTCGAGGTGCATGGCGAGCGGGCGCGCGTAGAGCGTGGTGAAGCCTTGTCCGCTGGCCAGTTGGCGTCCGATTTGCGCCTGGTCCATGGCCTCGGGCGCGGCGAAGCCGTTGAACTTGAAAACAAACCACATCATGGCAAGCAGCCCGACGAACATGGCGATGACGAGGCGGCGGATCCAAACGACGGCACGCCCTTGCTCGAAGGCGTGCAGGAACATCTGCAGGTTGGTCTCGAGGCCCATGGGTCAGTCGGCTTCGAGTTCGGGATGCTCGCGGAGTTTGCGGTGCAGGGTGCGGCGGCTGATACCGAGCTTTTGCGCGGCCAAGGTGCGGTTGCCTTTGCATTCCTCGAGGGCGCGGCGGATGAGGGATAGTTCGGTTTCGCCGAGGTTGAGCGGGAGAGGTCCGCGGGGGACGGCCCCGGGCGCCGTGGCGCGGATGGCCGGAGGAAGGTCGCGCAGGGTGATCTTGGCTCCGCCGGCCATGACCACGCCGTGCTCGATCGCGGCGCGCAATTCACGGACGTTGCCCGGCCAATCGTAAGCGACGAGGCACTTCATGGCTTCGGAGGTCAACTCGCGGAAAGGTTTGTCGTTCTCTTTGGCCGCCTCGCGCAGGAAGTGAACGGCGAGAAGTGGGATGTCCTCGCGGCGGTCGCGCAGCGGCGGTAGGTGGAGTTGGACCACGTTGAGACGGAAAAAAAGGTCCTCGCGGAATTTCCCCTCGGCGACCATTTTGGACAGGTCGCGGTTGGTTGCGGCGAGGAGGCGGACGTCGGCCGCGATCGGTTTGTTGCCGCCGACGCGTTCGAAAACGCGTTCGCCGAGGACGCGGAGGATTTTCACCTGCGTGGCGGCGTCGATCTCCCCGATTTCGTCGAGGAAGAGGGTGCCGCCGGCCGCTTGCTCGAATCGTCCGATGCGGCGCTCGCCGGCACCGGTGAAGGCGCCTTTTTCGTGCCCGAACAATTCGCTCTCGAGCAACTGCGGCGAAAGCGCCGCGCAGTGCACGGCGACGAAAGGTCCGCGATGGCGCGGGCTGAGGCGGTGGATGGCGTGGGCGGCGAGTTCCTTGCCGGTGCCGCTTTCGCCGGTGATGAGCACGGTGGCGCGCGAGGGGGCGACTTGGCGGATGGTGTCGAGGACATGGGCCATGGCGGGCGAGTCGCCGACGAAATTTTCCAGTCCGTAGCGTTTGTCGATTTGCTCGCGCAGGCGGACGTTCTCGCGCTCGATTTCCGAGCCGTGAAGGGCGCGTTTGATGAGCAGATCGAGACGGTCGATGTTGACCGGTTTGGTGACGAAGTCGTAGGCGCCGAGTTTCATCGCTTCGACCGCGGACTCGATGCCGCCGTAGGCCGTCATCATGATGCAAACTGGCGGATGATTCTGCCGCAGGGCCCAAGAGAGGAGGTCCATGCCGTTGTCCGCCCCGAGGCGCAGATCGGTGAGGAGGAGGTCGATGCGGTCGGTCTCCATGACCGCTTTGGCGCCGGCGGCATCGGCCGCCACGTAGACTTCGTAGTCGTCCTCGAGGGAGGTGCGCAGCCCGTCGCGGGTGTTTTTCTCGTCGTCGACGATGAGGATGGTTTTCTTCACGGGAAGCGGGGCAGGTGTGACATTTTTTCTCTATCGGTAGCGAGCCGAAGGCAACACGCAAGTTGCCCGCGGTCTGCTTTGTGCTTGCTATGAACGCCGCGCGGAATATCAGTGCGGACATGAAAAAAGCGGTTCTGATTCCCTTGATGTCCGTTCTGGCCCTGGTGGCCCTGACCGGTTGCGAAACCACCGGCATGGGCGGCAACAGTTCCTTCGCCTTTGACCCGCCGGCCAAACAGCCGCGCAATCCCTCCAATGTGAAGGTCAAGCTGAGCACCGGTGCCCAGCGTCTTTATGTCGTGGAAGGCGACGACGTGCTCCTAGCCACGCCGGTCTCGGTCGGCAAGTCCTCGTCCCCGACCCCGCACGGCAATTACACCATCTACTCCAAGACAGCCAACCGCCGCCGCATCAGCAATCCGGGGGCCGGATATCCTATGACTTACTGGATGGAGTTCAAGTCCGCCTATGGCATGCACTGGGGCTTCATCAAGCCTTACCCCAGCACCATGGGTTGCGTCCGCATGCCGTTGAAGGCCGCGCAAAAGACTTTCGCCCTCGTGCGCACCGGCACGCCGATCAACATCTCCACCAGCCAGCCGTGGGATGCCACGGTCGGCAAATCGCTGCCGCGTTTGGACGACTCGAGTCTGCCCAATCCGCCGATGTCCTACATGCTCAGTCCGCAGGTCTTCGCCGATGCGCGTCAGGGCAAGCTTTGGCGCTTCTGACCGCGCCGCGCGGCGCGGAGTTGGCAGTGGTTCAGTTTCCAGTGTTCAGTCGGAGGCGTTGAGGTCCTTGCCGCACCGCGATCGGCCCGCTCGATAAACACTGAAAACCGAACACTGAACACTGGAAACTTTCATTTTACTCCTCCATCAGGCAGGGGGTGATCAGGTAGATCGCCCCGTGCGGCGTGTCGGCCAGCTTGCGCGCGCATTCCAGCCACGGCTGGCTTGATGCCGGCCAGCGTTCCGCTTCGCGTTTGCCCCAGAAGAGATATTGCACGCGCAGGTCCCGCGCGGCATCGCGCCAACGTTCGTCGCCGTTCATCAAGGTGCCGAGCTTGGTTTGCACGGAGGTGTAATCGAGGCCCTGACTGAAGAGGTGACCGTCATGGCCCATGATCACCGGTTGTCCGAGAATGAGGGCGGGATGCTCGTAGGACGGTGCGGTGGCCAGTCGCGCGTTGACCGGTACGCCCCGGAGCATGACTTGCAGGTCGGCGAGTTCCGCGCGGTCGGCAATTTTGTAACCATGCCGCGCGTCGAGTCCGCCGAGCAACGAGAGGGCGCCCGAGGCAAAAAGCAGAACGCAGGTCACAACCCGAGCCCAGCCCGGCCAACGCATGAGAAGATCACTCCACAAAAACGGCATGACGGCGAGGTATCCCCAGATGATCAGCTTGGTGTTGTCCCAAGGCCACGGGGCGACGAGGAAAAGAAAACAAAAGACCAGCGTGGCCACCCCGGCGGCATAGAAAACGCGCGCGGCGAGATCCGTGCCGCCGCGGCGGAAGAGGAAGAAAATTCCGACGACCACAAGCGGCAGGAAGAGTCCGAAGTTCCACAGCCAGAACCACAGTCCTTCGTTTTCCTGCATCCATCCCGGATCGAAACGAAGAGCGGACGGAGCGGTGAAACGCACGGTGACCATGTGCACGAGCCACGAGGCCGGAATGACGCTGAGCAGGCCGACGACAATGAAGGGACGGGCCAACTTGCGCCGCCAAGCCGTCGCGGCGCAGGCGGCGAGCACGACGCTGAGAAAAAGAAAGGCTGGCGCGTTGAAGAATGGCATCGAGGCGTAAAGCGCCACTTGGGCGAGCAGCGGAAGGCGCGGTCCGTCTTCCTCGCCGCGCAATTGCGATTGCCAGACGGTCAGCAGCACGAGTCCGGCGGGCAGGGAGTAGAGCATGCCGCGCTGGGTGACGAACATGGTGAGGAAAGCGTTCTTCCACGCCACGCCATCGAGCATGCCGTCGAGAGCGCCTGTTTGCACCACGGTGACTGCTCCGAGTCCGCCGACAAAAAGGAACGCGGCCACGGTGAAGCCCCGGCCCCAGCGCCACAAGGCGGCCGCAGCGGCCGCCGCCCCAAGCAGGCCGACCCAGCGCAGTCCCTCGAAGACCGGAACGCCGGCCACGCGCAGGACGGCGTTCCAGAAATCCATGCCCGGGTGGTAGGGAAAGACGGCGCCGGTGAGGAAAGGGTTCTCCGGCCAGAATGTTCCGCCATTGGCCCAGCGCTGGATCAGGTTGAGATGGAGTGCCATGTCCCCGAGATTGTGCGGGGAAAGCACTTCGATGTTCGGACCCTCCGCGTAGACGACCCAGAGGAAGGCACGCAGCGAGGCGAGTGCGAAGACGACGAAGAGGATCGCGTCGGCCAAGGTGATCCTCTGCCGCGGGGCGCGGGCATCGCGGAACGTCACCGCCGCGGCGGCGGCGCCGAGAACCAAGGCGATCCACACGGCACGCACTTCGATTTTGCCGGCCAGCGTGGCGAGGCCGGCGGCGGCCACGGTGGAGATGGCGACGAAAACCAAGCCGCCGCAGAGGACGCGCCATCCGATCATAATTCTCCCCTCCGGGCGCGGCGGAATTGGCCGGCCTTTTGCATGGCTTCGTAGAGTTCGGTCTGAAAAAAGGCCACGCAGTCGTCGACGCCGCTGCGCAGACGGAAGCGAACCTCCTGGTATCCGGGCCCGATCTTGGTGCGAACCTCATCCGCTTTGGCTCCCTCGACCACGTGGAAGCTGACGTCATCGGGTAGCGTCTTTGGAATTTCGCCGTAGTAACCGAGATTGGGAAAATCCCCGAGACTCCACGGCAGCGGATAGTAGCTCTCGAGGTAGATCGCCCCGCGGGTCAGGGCGCGCCGCGGGTCGACAGCCGCCAAGTCGAGGAGCGGACCGGTAAAAAGGTCGATGTCGCGGTGCGTCTGCACGTAGACATAGGGTTCGGCGTCGTTCTCGTATTGGAAAAAGTTCAGACGGATGGTGAAGGCGAGCGAAACGGCGAGCAGGACGACCGCGGCGATGCGGCCCAACGCGTGGCCGATGGCGACGACTGCCGCGCCGAAAAAAAGAAACCACGGCCAGATCATGGGCGCGATGCACCAAGGGGTTTTGTAGGGCACCAGCGAGTAAGCAAGGAGGATGCCGCCGGCGAGAATGGCCAGCAGTCGCGGAGCGGCGGGGGACGGCCACGCGTAACGCACCGACCAGACGAGCCCGGCCAACGCGGGCCATTCGTAGCGCGCGAGCAGGGCGAGCCAGTAGTAGTTGACGAAGGGCAGCAACTCGTAGGCCTCCTTGGCATGCCCTTGGCCTTCCGCGCCGGTTTTGGTCCAAACCATCAAAGCGGCGAGAGGTTCGATCAACCCGCCCCAGTTGAAAAAATTTCCGGAGTAAAAAAAGACGAGGAGGAAGACGGCGACTCCTCCCGCGGTCCATGCATCGCGCTTGGTCCATCCGCGCGCCGCGGGACGCGTGACCGGCGGGCGCACCGGCGAAACTTTTTGCCAAAGCAGGAAAACTCCGGCGGCCAGCGCGAGCGAACCGGCGTGAATGAGATACGTTTCCTTGTTCAGGATCATGCCGGTCAGTCCGAGCACCGCGGCCCAAAGTCCGGCCCGGTCGCGATCCAACCACAGCGCCATGGCGCCCCAGGTGAAGAGCATGGTGAAGAGGACGAACCAAGGTTCGTGGATGGAATAGCGTCCGTAGAACACGCAGGCCGGCGAAACGGCGAAGGCCAAGGCGGCCCAGCGCACGGCTTGGCGTCCGAACCACCGTCCGTAAAGGAAAAAGACCGGAACGCAGAGCAGGCTGGCGATGACCACCGGCAGGCGCAGCGCCCAGAGATTGCGCCCGAGCAATTCCTGCGAGAGAAAGACGGTGTAAAAATGCCAAGGCCCGTGGAAATTGGTCGGATCGTAATCGAAGGAGCCGGTGTCGCGCAGGCGGTCGGCGAACCATCCGTTGACGCCCTCGTCGAAATGCGGGGCCTTCATGTCGAGCAGGACCAGTCGCAGAACGGCGGCCAGCATCGCGATGGCGATGAGATCCCAGGGCAGCGAGCGCACTTTGGCCGGCACGTTCATGGAGAACGGAAACCATGACAGAAAAAGGTGCCGGTGACGTGTCAATTGTGGTGCCGGCCTACGCCGAGGAGCACCGGATCGGGCCGACCGTGCTGGCCCTCTGTGCCCTCGCCCGGGAACTTCCCCGTTTGCGCGAGGTGCTCGTCGTGGTGGAGCCCTCGGGCGACCGCACGGCAGAGGTGGCGCGGGCTGCAGCGGCGGGGGATCCTCTCGTCCGGGTGTTGGAAAATCCCGCGCACCGGGGCAAGGGACACGCCGTGCGCACGGGGATGCTTCGGGCGGCGGGCGACATCGTGTTTTTCATGGACGCCGATCTGAGTGTGCCGCTCCGCTACGTGGCGCCGTTCGTGTCCCACCTTGAGGCGCATCCGGAAGTCGCCGCGGCCATCGGCAACCGACGGCATGCCGGGAGTGTTATCACCAAGCGACAGCACTTCCTGCGGGAGCGTGCCGGACGCGCTTTCAATCATGTGGTGCGGGGGCTCGGCTTGAGCGCGAGTAAAGACACGCAATGCGGATTCAAAGCCTTCCGCCGCGAAGCCGCGCAGCGGATTTTCTCCGCCGCGCAGATCGACGGGTTTGCCTTCGACACCGAAGTTCTGCTCCTCGCGCGGAAGTTCGGTCTGCG
>CAZJGQ010000042.1:0-13573 GCA_964545425.1 uncultured Chthoniobacter sp.
GCTTTTGCGTCGGACGCGAGGAAATGTATGGCCGCGCTTTCGACTTGGGCGGACCTGAGGTCATGACCTACGTCGACCTGATGCGCCGCACCGCCGAGGGGCTGGGCAAGAAGCGGTGCATTGTCACTGTTCCCTTTATTCCGACCCGTCTCAGCGTGCTCGGCATGCGCTTGATCACCGGTGCCCATCGCGAGCTGGTCGCGCCGCTGGTGGAGAGTCTGCGTCATGCCATGGTCGCGCATTCGCCCACGCTGCAGGAGCGCGCGGGCATTGTGGCGCAGACCTTCGACGAGGCGTTGGCCGAAGCTTTGCCGGCGGAGAAAGCGGCGTCGGAGGAGGCGGATGATCATTTGGCCCGCCGCCATGTCCATAGCGAGGAGGGGCTCTACGTGTGTTCCATCCAGCGCCTGCCGTTGCCGCCCGGATATGACGCCATTTGGGTGGCGAGGGAATATGCACGCTGGCTGCCGTCCTTTTTCAAGCGGGTGCTTCGCGTCACGGTCGACGATCATCTCAATCTGGCCTTCCGCGTCACCGGAGTGAAGCGGCCGTTGCTCGAGTTGAGCTACGCGAGCAATCGCTCCTCGGCCGACCGTCCGCTCTACTACATCACGGGTGGCCTGCTTGCGCGGCTGTGCGAGGCTCCGGACGGCCGGGCACCGGCGCGGCTGGAATTCCGCGAGAGTCCGGATCGCCGCAGCGTGCTGGCGGCTATTTTCAACTACAGTCCGGCGCTGCCTTGGTGGTTTTACCGGGTGACCCAAGCGCCGATCCATCTTCTGGTCATGAAACTCTTCGGATGGCACCTGGCCCGTCAGAAACCGTTGGCGCGCCACGCACCCGAGGGCCGCCCGGTGGGCGAAGTGTGACAAAGGGGCAGATAAGTCGGACCCTGATCGGGGATCTCGAATCAGTGGGGGAGTCGTTGTTCCAAGAGTCTCTCGACGTATTTGGCCAAAATGTCGAACTCGAGATTGACGAGGTCGCCGGTTTCGAGGTCGCCCAAGTTGGTGTGGTCCAGCGTGTGGGGGATAATCCAAACGCTGAAACTGGTCTTGCCGACCTCGGCTACGGTGAGGCTGACGCCGTTGATGGCGACCGATCCTTTGTAGGCCACGTAGCGCGCGAATTCTGGCGGCAGCGCGATGTCGAGACGGAGATCGGGGCCTTTTTCCTCGATGGCGAGGACCTCTGCGGTGCAGTCGACATGACCCTGCACGAAGTGTCCGCCTAACCGCCCCTCAACGCGCAGGGCGCGCTCGAGGTTGACCGGTGTGCCTGGCTTGAGGCGTCCGAAGTTGGTCCGCTCGAGGCTCTCTTCGAGCAGATCGAACATGCACTGGTCGTCGCGCTGTGCGGTGACCGTGAGACAGCAACCGTTGACGGCCACGCTTTCGCCGATCCGGGCACGGCTGGCGGTGCGGGGCCCCTTGATCAAAAGTTGGACGGCTTGCCCGCTGCGCCTGAGCCAAACAACTTCGCCGACCTCGCGAACCAAACCGGTGAACATAGCGGCGAAGGTTGGCAATTACGGGCTACCGAGGAAAGCTCTTAGAGAGGAAAAAGGGAACTTAATCGCATATCTTTGGCTTGGCGGGACCAATTACCACGGCCATGCTTTGCCGCGTCAACGGCACAGATCCTATGAACATTCCCGTCAACTTTTCCAAAATCGCATTGGCCACGGCCTGTTCGGCCGCTCTCCTGACCAGCGGCTGCGCCTCGCTCGGCAAACCTTCGGCTCAAGCCAAACCGAAGACGGTTCCGGTCACCGCCACCGCGTATTCCAGCGGCGCGAAGTGCAACGGCGCATGGGCCCAGCGCAACGCGATCGGCGGGCGTCTTCAGTCCGGCCAAGTCAATAGCGCAGCCGCTGACTGGTCGCGCTTCCCGGTCGGGACCAAATTCCGCGTGGTGGAGACGGGCAAAGTCTACGTGGTCGACGACTACGGCTCGGCCATGGTCGGCAAAGACAAGGTAGACCTCTTCCACACGAGCTACCGCGATGTCTACCGCTGGGGCGTCCGCCAAGTGAATCTCGAGATCATCGAGTGGGGTTGTCCGGACAAAAGCCTGGCCATTCTCAAGCCGCGGGCCCGCGCTCCTCACGTGAAGCGCATGGTGCAAGCGCTGCAGGTGAAGCAGGAAGAAGCGGGCTGATTCCTCGCCGTCAGCGCTGCAGGCTGCCTTCGATGGTGTAAGCGGGCAGCGACTCTGCCTGCCAAAACTTCCCGGTTGCCCTCCGCTCTTCGGGTGGGGTGAAAGTCAGCAGATCCAAGCGCAGACGGAAATAGGCGGGCGCGGGAGCGGTGTTATTCCCGTGCTCGAGCAGTCCGAGAACGGCCGGTGATTGCTCTTGGAGCCTACCCAGCAGCGGCATGATCCAACCCGGCGGTTGTCCGGAGGCGCGGTATTCCAGAGCGGCGAACCACATCTGCCAATCGAGCCGCGGCATGTGCGGCAGGAGGAACGGAAGGCCGTTGTCGTCCGCGTACATCTTGTAGCGGAAGCGGTAAGGTTCCCACGTCCGACCGTCAGCACTGGACTCAATGGTGATTTCGGGACGCTCGGTGGTCATCACGCTGAACAAGCCGTAAGAATTCGCGCTGCGGAAAGGAGCAAAAGGACCAAGCCATGGACCGGCCGTGGCGGGCGAGATCCAGCGCAGGACCATGAGCAGTTGCACGGTGGTGAGAAAAACCACAAGCACGGCAAAGACAGGCAGCACTTTGCCATGGATTTTCTCGGCCAAAGACAAGCGATCGTCGCCGGCCCGAGCCGTTGGCAGCCTGCCGCGCAGCCAAGCAGGCCACGACGCGTCATCGACCAAAGAAAGGCAAAGAACGAGCGTGAGCAGGTTGAAGAAGCCGTAGTGTCCGGAAAGAATGATCAGTCCCATCAAGAAGCTGAAGGCCCAGAAGGCGGTCATGCGAAGTCGACGTGGACCCAGGATGAGGAACGGTGCGATCAATTCGATGGCGAAGACGCCGACGAGCGAGAGCAGCTGAAACCATCCGGGCAGGGCATCAAACCACCAGCTGGTCCACACCGGAATCGGCTGCGTGAAGTAGTGATAGTCGAGCGCCGTGCCATCGAGCCACGCATTGCGTCCCGCGGCATCGTAGCCGAAGAGCTTCACCACACCGGACTCGAACATCAGCCGGAAGAGCAACCACCAGACAAGCAGCCTTCCCCAGCGCGACGGTGCCGCTGAGCCGAAAGCCAAATACCTTCGCCAAGGAACGTAGAAGACAGTGAGCAATCCGGCTTCGAGAAGAAGCGCGTCCCATTGGAAATTCAAAAAGACGGGAACCGCCGCGGCGAAGGAAAGGTAACAGAGCCAAGCGGCCAAAGCGGAGACTGCCGGAACAATGCCGAGGACGAGCAGCAAGGAGGCCAGCGTCCCCAGAGCGAGCCAGACATGAAGCATCGTGTCGCTTGCGCCGAACCAGAGAAGGCTCGGCACTTGCAGCCATGCATCGTGGCTCGAGCCCGCCGCGCCGAAGTGATTGCGCACCGCCTCCAAATGATCAGCCACCGGCAGGATGCCTTGTGACCCGGCGAGTCCGGCGATCTGCACCCACAGCGAAAGAAAGGCGAAGAGAAAAACCAGACCGATGAACCGCGGGAAAAAGTAGCCCGAGATTTGGTAGGTCGGACGAGAAACTTCCTTGCCCCAAAGCAAGTTGGTCAAAGCGCTGCATACGGGGCGATGCGCGGCGATCCATGCATACGCGGTGTCCGCGACATAGCGGAAGGGCGGAACGGATTGATAAAGCCGGAGGAGGAAGCGTCCCTCGCGACCGCCGCCTGCCTTGGCCTCCAAGGCGGCCCGTGCACCGGTGGCCATCGAACCGTCAGATCGGGTGAGCACGATGCGTTGGAAAGGTTCGCCCCCCGCCGCGCTTTTCACTTCCGAGGCGGCTTCCTGCAGGGTGCGGTATTCCACCGCATCGCCGGAGTCGCTCTTCCAGCGCTCGACCCAGCGGCGGCAGAAGTTGCAATCGGCGTCCCAATAGAGCACTGGTTTCTTCTGGCCGTCCTGCGCGTCCATATTGGCCAACCAGCCTGCTCTGGTGTAGGGTGCAAGTCGAGTCGTCCCAGCCAGGTGCCCGCCCGCGGTTGCCAGCAGGCGCCGACCATGCCATCACTGCCACCCGCGCATGCCACGCAAGAATTACTCTTGGGAGGAAGACAATACCCCGACGCGCCCCCGGCGCCGTTGGGTCAAATGGCTTCTCCTCTTTCCGCTGCTGCTCCTTCTGCTCGGGGCGGCGGTGGCCGCGTTTCTTCTCTACTCGGTTCGTTCCGAGTTCATGGGCTTGGCCGGACAATACGATCTCGAGCGCCTCGAGCGCATGGAGTCCGCTTCGCAGATCTATGACCGCAAGGGCGGTTTGATGGGCAAAATCTTCATCCAAAACCGCTCACCAGTTCCCTACGAGCAACTCTCACCATTGTTGGTCAAGGCGGTCATCGCGGCGGAGGATCAACGCTTCTGGGATCACGACGGTGTGGACTACTTCGGCATTTTGCGTGCGGCGCAGGCCAACTGGACTGCGGGCCGCATCCGGCAGGGCGCGAGCACGGTGACGCAGCAGTTGGCGCGCAATTCGTTCGACCTGAAAGAACGGACCTACCGGCGCAAGCTGCTCGAAATGGCGCTTGCCTTGCGCATCGAGGAAAACTTTTCCAAGGAGCAGATCATGGAGATGTATCTCAACCGAGTTTATTTCGGCGGCGGTCTTTACGGTGCCGAATCGGCCGCGCGGGGATATTTCGGAGTCCCGGCCTCCGAGTTGACCGCGTCGCAATCTGCGGTGTTGGCCGGATTGCTCAAGAGCCCGAACAGCCTCTCGCCTTGGACTAACCCCGAGGCGTCCAAAACCAACCGCGATGTGGTCCTCAAGCAAATGCGCGACTTAGGCTTCCTGACTTCGTCCGCTTACCGGGAGGCCTTGGCCGAGCCTCTCACCGTGCGCGAGCGCCCGGATCCAGTGAAGCAGTCCTACGCTTTGGACTACGTGCGTCAGCAGGCCATTTCCTCGCTGGGCTACGACCGGGCGATGAATGGGGGATTCCGCATCTACACCACGATCGATCCGGAAATGCAAAAGGCGGCCGAGGCCGCGCTACAGCGGCGTCTGGCCGATGTGGAGAAGCGGCCCGGTTACGCCAATGAGACTTTCGAGGAATTCCAGCGCGAGTTTGCGGCCAATCCGCCGAAGCCGGGTGCGTCGAACACGCGGGCGCCGGCTTACCTGCAGGGGGCGGTGCTGGCATTGGACAATCAAACCGGCGGGATTGTCGTCATGGTGGGCGGACGCGACTTTCGCCACAGCGAATACAACCGCAGCGTGCAAGGGCGCCGACCTCTGGGCACCGCATTCGTCCCGCTGCTTTATGCCGCGGCGTTCGAGAAGGGCATTTTTCCGGGTGTCGTGGTGCAAGATTGGGCGTTGGACAACCGCTTGGTCGGCATCGGCGGCGGTGCCGGCATCCTCGGCGAATGGGGAGTCGAGCGCGTCGACAACGATTACGATGGGGAGGTCACGGCCCGGGAGGCGTTTGTGCGCGGCAAGAATGCGGCGGTGGTCAGGGTCGGATTCAAAACCGGTCTCGATGCCGTCGGCAAAGTGGTCAAGGACGCCGGTATCGAGTCACCGCTCCGCCCGTTTGCCAATGCCTACCTCGGCACCAGCGAGTTTACGCTCGAGGAGACCACGCTGGCTTACACCATGTTCCCGGGTGCGGGCACGCGTCCCGAGCGCACGCATATCATCGATCGTATCGAGGACGCAGACGGTGAAGTGATCTACCAGCGCGAGGAGAAGCGGCAGAATGTCATCTCCGATGCCACGGCGTGGCAGGTGCACAGCATGATGACAGACACTTTGGCGCGCGGGACCGCGGACAAGGCCATGACTGATTACGGTCTGGCCGTCGCCGGTGCGGCCGGCAAGACCGGCACGGCCTACGGATTCTCCGACGTGTGGTTTCTCGGCTACAACGACCGTCTGACTTGCAGTGTGTGGATGGGATTCGACCGGCCGAAGCAAATTTTCCGCGGGGCTTTCAGCCGCGACCTCGCTTTGCCCGTGTGGGTCGATGTGATGAATGCATCGCGTCAGGACTTCCCCTCGGCGCCGCTCAAGGCGCCGGTCACGGTCGAGCAAGTCGAGGTCTGCCGGATCAGCGGGGAATTGGCCACCGACAAGTGCGTGGAGGTCACGCGCCGCCCCGACGGCACCGAGGCCACCGAGTCCACGGCCTACAGCGAATTTGCACGGATCGGCAAAGGCCCGGCTTCGGCATGCTCCGTGCATTCCGGCGGTCCAAAATCCTTCGTCAAAGAATTCGAAGAGGAGGAGTGGCCGCGCGCCGCCATGGCGGTGGACCTGAGCAAGATCCGTCCGGTCGATGTGTCGTCTCTTCCCGTGCTCGGCGCGGCCGATCCCTATGAGAGCGTTTCGCCTGCCTCTATGGCGGTCATGGCGGCGGAGATTCCCGTGGCCGTGGCGGAGGCCGTCACTCCGTCCGCATTGCCTCCCGGTGCACCCGGTGCTGTCGAAGGTGCTCCCGTCCAAGAAGTGCGCCCGGCTCAAGCCGCGGGCATCTCGGCGGCTGTGCAGACCGAGCGCCAGGAAATGAGCCTGCCGCCGCCGCCGCCGATTAGGTTCTAGGCCGCGCTGATCCGGCAGGAGTGCGCGCTGAAGCCCGCGCCGAACGCGGTCAGCCACCAGTCCTCGGACGCAGCAGGGCGGTCTTCACGAAGTGCTTCGGCCAACGCGAAGAGCACGGAAGGGCTGCTCATATTGCCGTGTCGCCGCAGAATTTCCCTTGGCACAGCGAAGTCATGGTCAGGGAAGGCGCCCTGCAAAGCAGCGAGCACATCTCTGCCCCCGCTGTGGCAAAGAATGCGGCTGATGGGATTGCCCCCGACTGCGTCGGCGCGTTCATGCAGGCGCTTTACTGCACCGGCGGCGAGATCTGGCACGGAAGGATGGAGCAAGTTGCGCAGCTTGCCGTTGCGCTGCTCGAAGCGGATGCGGTCTCTCGCATCCGGATCATGGTGCGTATCGAACGAATGGGCGCGCAGGTCCAAGCCACTCGGACGGCCCTTCCAAATGGTGGCTGCCGCCCCGTCGCCGAACAGGCAGGCGCTGACGATCACGCCGGGATCGTTGTCCAAGTAAAAGGCCGCAGAGCAGACCTCCACCGCCACGCAGGCGACATTGGCCGAGGGATTCCCGGCAAGGATTCCCGCCGTAGCGCGCAGCGCGGGAATGGCCGCGCCACAGCCCAAGCCGACCAAGTCCTGCAGCCAAGCGTCCGAGCGCAGGCCGAGCAATTCGGAGATGTAACTGCTCAAACCGGGGCAAAGATATCCTGTGCAGGTGCAGACGACCAACGCATCCAAATCTTCCGGTCGGAGCGACGCTTGTTCGAGGGCGGGGGCTAGTGCAGCCGACGCCAGGGCCGGAGCCGTTTGGCGGAACTCCTCGTTTAAGCTGTCGGCGTCGAGAGAAAAAAGTTTGCCCAGATCGCGCGCGGCGAACTGACGGCTGTCGATCCCCGAATCTCCGCGAAGGATAGTCGACAGCATGAGGCGTGAGCGGCGATCAAGCGCGCCCTCCATAAGCGGTGAGGCGAGCGCCAGTTCGAGGCACTCCCTTTGCGAAAAAGAGCGCGGGGGATTTGCCGTGGAGATGGCGTGAAGAAACATCGGACTCAGTGGCAGAGGCGATAAAGCCCGCCGAACGGCAGGATGCGAAGACCATGAAGGCAATGGATCGCCGTTCTGCGTCGGGGACAGAGAAGCCACGGGTGCATCAGTCGTCCCCAAGCGAGGCGCCTGGCGAAACGCCGGTGAAGCTCTCGCCGCAGACCCTGCAAAGTTTCGGTCCAACTCTTGCGGCCCCGCGACCATGACTCCAGACGAGGCGCAGCGATGGCCGCGCTCTGCAGCGCGATGGTCATGCCGTTTCCGGTGAACGGAGGAATCAGTCCGGCATGATCGCCGATGCTGTCTGCGGATGAACGCACGCTTCCGTAATCCAAACCGGCTACGGCGCAACTGGTTCCCTCTATGGGCTTGGCTTGGTCGAGTCGCTCGGCCAGTGCGGTCAGGCCGACGGCACGCAGGCGCGACCGAAGACTGGCCTCTTCGCCGGGCGACGGACGGGGGAAAAGGCCGCAGACGTTGATCGCTCCATCTTCGATGCGGGTCAGACCGACGTAGCCGTTGTTTCCCAGATGCAACTCGAGGTCATCCTCCAGGTCCACCTTGCGAAAATGCTGCTTGAGACCGATCCAACGCGAGGAGGATTGCGGACGACGTCCGCAGGCAAAGATGCGTCCCTCTTGTGTGTCGCTGGGTGCGCGGTGCCCGGTTTCGAGTTGGCCCCCGGCGGCAAGAAAGGCTTCAGCCATGGCTTGGTCCAAAAGATACCGGCTGAGGCAAAGCGCCGGCTCGGGCAAGCGGTGACGGAGCGGCGCGCGTCCCGGTTCATTCCAGGAAACGCTACGGGCGGTGAGGGCGCGGTCCAAAATGCCATCGAGGTACAGTGCAGACTTCGTCTCGGCGTCCAGCGCCGTAATGAATTCACCGCACACGCGGTGTCGCGGATAAGCTCCCGCTTCATGGATCCGGACCGGGATGCCGCGGGCGCGCAGACCGAGTCCGAGGGACAGTCCGGCTAGTCCGCCGCCGATGATTTCCACGGTGCGCAGAGTCATCGACGTGCGGATGTGCGCCTTACTCCGCGCGACGACGCGAGGAGGAAGCCGGGTGGGCAAATAGGGTAAGAGGTTCGAAGCTGCGTTGCGCGCGCTTCCAAAAGTAAGCGGCCGTCTCCGAGCAATCTTTGGGCAACGTGCGGCGGATGCTGATCTTTTCGATTTCACGCGGCCGCGGCTTCATTTCGCCGGGTTTGAGCAGGACGCGGTAAAGGATTGTGATGGAAGCCGATCGCGGGCGGTCGAGAATATCGAGCGGGGCGGCGCTGACCACCTGCATGGAAATTTCCTCGCGGACCTCGCGACGGAGCGCGCTGACCAGTCCTTCTCCGGAGTTCACCTTGCCTCCGGGCAATGTCCAACGGCGGCTTCCTTTGGCTTGGCGGACAAAGACCACGTTGCCGAAGGCGTCCTCGATCCACGCCATGACCGAGATGCGTTTTCCGGAGGAGTTGGCCATCTCAGAGATCCTCCCGTCCGATGCATAAGGCGCAGCTTTTGGGGATGAGCGTGAGAGTGGGGCCGCCGTCGAGGCGTGGTTCGGAGCCGGCTTCGAAGATATCGTCCGGCGAGGGGCGGCCGGTATCGGCCAAGAGTCGCCACGACCAACCGCGTGGCAGCGCGGGGAGAGTGAAAGGAAGGGCTTCGGTGTGCATGTTGAAAGCGGCGTAGAAAAATTCTCCCGCCCCTCCCAGCGCGTGGTCGTGCTGTCCGCAGATCATGAAGGCGAGCGAATGGCTGTGCTCGCCCCAGTCCGGTTTGTCCGGTTCGACGCCATGCCAGGAAATATCGGGATACCCGCTGCCGATGCAATCCTCTCCGGTAAACCAGTCCTCGCGGTGCAGGCTGGCATGCTGACGGCGGAAGGCGATGAGAGTCCGCACGTAACGGAGAAGCCCGGCATTGGTCTGCGCGAGATCCCAATCCAGCCAGTTCCATTCGGTGTCGTGGCAGTAGGCGTTGTTGTTCCCGCGCTGGGTGCGTCCCATCTCGTCACCCATGTTGAGCATGGGCACACCCTGGCTGACGAGCAGCAGGGTCATGGCGTTTTTGGCGCAGCGCAAACGAAGGTCGTTGATCTCCGTGTCCGCGGTCGGACCTTCCGCGCCGCAATTCCACGACCAGTTGTCGTCCCCGCCGTCGGCGTTCTTTTCCCCGTTCTCCAGATTGTGCTTTTTCTCGTAGGCAAAGAGGTCGGCGAGGGTGAATCCGTCGTGACAAGTGACAAAATTGACCGAGGCGGCCGGTTTGCGTCCGCTTTCGCGGTAAAGATCGGGCGAACCGAGGATGCGCTGGACCATTTCACCGACCGAATCGTCGTCGCCGCGGAGGAAGCGGCGCGCGGCATCTCGGAATTTCCCGTTCCATTCCATCCAGCGTCCGTAGTTCGGGAAGTTGCCGACTTGGTAAAGTCCGCCCGCGTCCCAGGCCTCGGCGATGAGTTCGCAGTGGGCCAAAACCGGGTCGTGGGCGATGGATTCGAGGAGCGGCGGATTGGGCAGGGGATTGCCTTGCGAGTCGCGGCCGAGGACGGACGCAAGGTCGAAGCGGAAGCCGTCGATGTGGTATTCGGCCGCCCAATAGCGCAGGCAATCGAGGACGAAATCGCGCACCACGGGGTGGTTGCAATCGAGGGTGTTGCCGCAGCCGCTGAAGTTGAGGTAATCGCCGTTGGGGGCGAGGAGGTAGTATGTTTTGTTGTCGAGCCCGCGGAACGAAATAACAGGCCCGGCCGCATCGCCTTCGGCGGTGTGGTTAAAGACCACGTCGAGGATGACCTGGATGCCGGCGGAGTGCAGCGCTTTGACCAAGTCCTTGAGCTCGTTGACCTCCTGTCCGTGCGCGCCGCGCGCGGCGAAGCCTGCCTTCGGTGCGCGGAAGGCCAGCGTGCTGTAGCCCCAGTAGTTGCAGAGCTTGTCGCCCGTTTCGGGGTTGGTGCGGAAATTTTCGTGCTCGTCGAATTCGAAGATGGGCATGAGTTCCACGCAGTTGATGCCGAGCGAGACAAGGTAGGGAATTTTTTCGCGCAGACCGTCGAAGGTGCCCGGAGCAGCGACACCCGCGGAGGAGTGCTTGGTGAATCCGCGCACATGCATTTCGTAGATGACAAGTTCGGGAACAGGGAGATCGAGTGGACGGTCGTGCTCCCAGTCGTAATTGTTCTCCGGGATGCGTCCGCGGTGCTGGTAGATGTCGCGTGTGTTTGCCGGACCGCCGAACACGGCACGTCCGCCCACGGCGCGGGCAAAAGGATCGAGCAGGATATGACGGTGGTCGAACCGGTGCCCGGCATGCGGGTTGAACGGCCCCTCCATGCGGTAGCCGTATTCGATGTTGGAGGGATCCAGATCGAAAACCATCATGGCGAAGACATCGCCCATGCGGAATTCCGGCGGGAAGGGGATCTCGGCGAAGGGGCGCTGCGCGCCTTTTTCAAAAAGAACAAGCGTGCAACCGGTGGCGTGCGAGGAAAAGACGGAGAAATTGACGCCACCCGGAACCAGGCTGGCGCCGAAAGGGAGCGGGTGACCGTAGCGCAGGCGGAACACGCCGTGGTGATGCGTGGGATGATGCTTGCGGCCGGCGGAGTGCGCGGAGCCTTCGCGCGGTGCGGCGGGATCGGTCACTTCCACTTGATGTTGCAACCCATGCTCGGGTGCTGCGGCGATGGTGCGGGCGATCCGGACAACGCGGCATCGAGGGCCTGACGCAGGTCGGCACCGTCGCAAGGCACATTGTTGCCCGGAGTGCTGCCGTCGAGCCGCCCGTGGTAGAAAAGCCGTCCGGCCCCGTCGAAGACGAAAAACTCCGGGGTGCAGGCCGCGTGAAAAGCGCGGGCCGTGTTCTGCGACTCGTCGTGCAGGATGGGAAAGGGGATGCGCCTCTCCTCGACCAGGGCCGCCAGGCGGTCCGGGGCGTCGTCGGGGTAGGAAGAAGCATCGTTGGCGCTGATGCCGACGAAGGCTGCGCCGCGGGGCAGGTATTCCCCGGCAAGGCGGACGATTTCCGGCAGGACATGCACGACGTAGGGACAATGGCGGCAGAGAAAGATGACCACGGAGGCTTTGGCGCCTTGGAGCGACTCCGGCCCGACGTTCTGACCGGTAACGACGTCCGGCAGGGAGAATCCGGGCATCGGTGTTCCGGGCGCGAGGTTTTCGCTGGTGGTCAGTGCCATGGCGCAAAATGTTCGCCGCCGCCCCGCGGAAAAGCAACCTCGCCTTCCGCGGAGCGAGAATGGTGATTGACGCGGTCGCCCGGGGCGGAAAAATCGCTGCGATGAAGATCCATCTCAATCGCGGCGGCCAGTCGCTTGGTCAGTTTACCCCGGACGAAGTGCGCGCCGGTTACACGGAAGGAAAATTCGCCGCCACCGACTTGGCTTGGAAGGACGGCATGGCGACATGGCGTCCGCTGTCCGAGGTCATCGACGAACTTGCTCCGGTCGCCGCGGCGGGCGAGACGCCACCGCTTCCGGTCGCGGTCCAAGCGGGATTGCCGTGGGAAAAGCGCGCGGAGATCGGTTTCCTCTCGGCACTTTTCGAAACGATCAGGATGGTGCTTCTCGAGCCCAAAGCCGCGTTTGCCGCCATGAAGCAGACTGGCGGCCTCGGTGCCCCTCTCTTTTTCTTCGTCCTCGTCGCCAGCGTGGGCGGGGCGGCCGGAATTTTCTATCAAATGGTCTTCAATACCATCCAGCCCGCGGCGACGCCGCAGGAGCAGGCCTATTTGTCCATGTTCACGTCGACCGCGGCGATGGGTGCTTCCATCATGGTCTTGCCCATCATGTTTGCCGCGGTGGCCTTCATCTCGGCGGGGTTGGTTCACCTGTCGCTCATTTTGGTCGGCGGAGCGAAGCGCCCCTTCGAGGCGACATTCCGCGTGGTCTGCTACGCCGGCGGGGCCACTGCGGTGCTGCAATTGTTGCCGATGTGCGGCGCGATCGCGTCGTCCGTGTGGAATTTCGTCTGCATGGTGATCGGCTTGTCCGAGGTCCACGGCATTGGCAAAGGGCGGGCCGCGTTTGCCGTGCTTCTGCCCACCATCGTCTGCTGCGGCTTGATCCTCGGCGTGATTTTTGCGCTGGCTGCTTCCTTCGGTAGCCTCGAGGAATTCCTCAAGGCCGCGGCGGCCACTCAAGGAGAATGAACCCGCCGCCACTGCCTTGGCCGGTGCGCACCGCACCGGAGAGGTGGATCCTCATGGTGTCGGCCGCGGGCGCTTTGTTGTTTGCCGGCGTCGCGGCGCTATCCGCGTTCGGTCATAATGGTTGGATTTGTGCGTGGCGCGAGTTCACCGGATTGCCTTGTGCCGGCTGCGGAGGAACGCGCTCACTGCTCCTGATCCTTTCCGGCCACTGGCTCGAAGCCTTCCGGCTCAATCCGGGTGCGGTCTTGGCGGTCGGCTTGCTTGTCCTGGCAAATCTTTACGCGCTTGGGGTGCTGGTCTTGCGTCGGGACCCTTGGCGCCCTCGCGTGCCCGGCTGGCGCTGGTGGGTGGGCGGAGGCCTGGCCGCGAACTGGCTTTATCTGCTTTTGGTCAGCCGCCCGTGATCGTGGTCATGCGCCGAGTCTGACCGGCGGGAGCATTTCGTCCGGCGGGCTGCAAACCACGCGGACCTCGCCGCCCGCTCCGAGCGCTTCGCTGACTGCAGCCAGGGCAAGATCGGCGGTGTTGCAGTCGCGGCTCAGGTGACCCAAGACGACGTGGCGCAGGGCAGCGGAGCGTGCGCGCACGGCAAGATCGGCGGCTGCCTTGTTGGAGAGGTGTCCGTGGGGCGACATGATGCGCTGTTTGATGGAGAACGGGCGCTTCGTATCCGCGCGGAGCATTT
>CAZJGQ010000043.1:0-13416 GCA_964545425.1 uncultured Chthoniobacter sp.
TCGCCTGGCAGGAAATCACGCGCGAAGGCAACGAGGCGCTCCTCCATGCCGTGGTTCTGCCCTCGAATCTTGCCCCGCAATATTGGCACGGCGAAGTGACCGAATATGCCGTTTCGCCCTCGTGTCTGCCGCTCGCCCCGGACAGCGTTTCCATTTGGGAAGAGGAAGGTGGATGGGTGGCTGCGGTGACGCGCGGAGAGCGTTTGCTCCATTTTCAACAACTGAGCGAACACGCGCCGACCCCTGCCATGGCGCTCGAGGTTTGGCTCATGCTCGCACCGCTCGATGCGGGACGCATGCTCAGTGGTGGCGGCCAAGTCACGGTTTACCATCAAAGCGGCGATGCGCCGGATCTATCCGCTTGGGCTGCGAGCGGCTTCGAAGCCAAGGCGGAGAAGTTCCCGGCGCCGGTCCGCCCGGCCCAACCTTTGGGTTGTGTTCCGCTGCCCGTGCAGGAGATGCAACGCACCAAGGAGAGCAGCGCGCGGCGTCAGAAGATCGCTCTCTTCGCTGCCGCCGCTTACTTCGTCCTTGTCCTCGCTCTCGCGGCCAACACGCTCTGGCTCTGGTGGCGCGCCGATTCCCTGCGCCGCACGATCGAAAGCGAAAAAGCCGACGTCGAATCGGTGCGCTCGGCCATGCAACGCTGGAACGCGATTGAGCCGGCCCTCAATCCCCCCGGCTATCCGCTCGAAGTGCTCTACCAGACCGCGCGCCTGCTGCCTAAAGACGGCGTGCGCCTGACCCTTTTCCAGATGAACATCGACAAGGTGATGTTGGCCGGCGAGGCCTCGACGCTGCAGGCCGCGCAGCGATTCCAAGAGGATGTGCGCAAGAATCCCGAGCTGGCCGATTACGATTGGACGATGGAAAATCCGCGGCCCCTGCCGACCGGCAGTGCACGGTTCCAGATCGATGGCGTGCGCCGTGGCGCCGTGATCGAAACCGGAAAGGAGGAGATCGATGAGAGCGCTGACGGCTAAAGAAAAACGGCTCCTCATCGGACTGGTCGGTGCGCTTTTCGTGCTGCTCAACGTGGTCGGACTGCAAGCCTTCCTCAACCGCCAGCGTGCCCTGCAAAGCAACATCGTCCGCCTGCAGGGCCAACTCGAGGAAGGCCGCGCTCTCCTTGCGGAGAAAGATTTCTGGCAGGAACGCGCCAGCTGGCTCAACGAGCACCAACCGCCCGACGACATCACCACGACCGACGACGACGCCAAGTTCTACGAGTTTGTCGAGACCAGCGCGAAGAATGCCGGACTGACCTACACGCGGCGCGATGCGGGCAACCAGACCGACGCCGGTGCCTACGCCGAGGTCTTCGACTCCTCGCAGGTCAAAGGCAACATGGAGTCTTTGGTCAAATGGCTCGCTGAATTGCAGCAGCCCAAAGCCTTCCGCGCGGTCAAACAAATCGCGGTGAAGAGCGGCGAACCACCCGAGGTCATCGCCGAAGTGGAAGTCGCCCGCTGGTATCGTCCGACGAAAGGAGAGCAGCCGTGAAGACTCTGCAGAGACTCTTCGCCGCCGGTTTGCTCTGCGCTCTCCCGTGGTCGGACGCGTGCGCGGAGGACGAGGCCGTTGACTCTTCGGAAATGCTCAAGGTCCCCGCGGCGGAAACCCGGCCGGCCGAGGGCGAAGCGGGACAAGAAACATCGCCGACTCCGACTCCCGAAGAACCGCCGCTTTTGGAGGAGGCGCCTGCAGAGGAGGAGGGCTCGCCCTCGGAATCCGAAGCGGAAGATGGCGTTGTGCTGCCAGCCTTTCCCATTTCCCGCTACGAGCAACTTTGGGAGCGTTCGCCCTTCCAACTCGAGTCGGTAGCCCCGCCGGTTGAGTCGGCAGGATTGGCCCAGCGGTTTGCCCTGACCGGCATCGCGGAGATCAACGGCGAACCGATCGCCTTCGTCATGGAGCGCGCCACCCAGCGTCGCCTCATGGTTCGGAAAGACAGCACGGATGGCGACGTGTCTCTGGTCCAAGTCGACGTGCAGCAAAAATACAACGACTCGACCGCCACCCTCCGCCAAGGGGCCGAAGTGGGCGTGGTCCGCTTCGATGCCTCGGGTGCCGCGCCCATGGCCATGCCCGCGCCCGGGATGCCGCAACAGCGCAACATGCCGGGAATTCCGCAACCAGGCATGCCCCAGGTGCCGCAGCCTCCGGTCGTGCCGCCAGTAGCCAATGTGCAACCCGGACAACCTGTCCCGCCCCAGCCTGCTCCGGGCATTGTCCCTCCTGTTCCCGGACCCGGCGTTCCTCAGAACGGCCAAGTGCAGGCCGACCCCGGGCAGATGCCGCCGCCGCGGGTCATCCGCCGCCGCGCTCTTATCCCTGCCGCTCCTTGAGAAACTTGCCAATCATGCTTTAATTCCGACCATGGCCCGCTCCCTACCCAGTAAAACCATTGCCGTCTCTATGGCGGTGATTTTGTTGGGCTTGGGGCCAGGTTCGGTGAGCGCCCAGCAACCTCCTCCCGCGCCAGCCGCGCCCGCACCGACGGCGCCCGTTCCCGCTCCGCCGGTGCCCCCGGCACCCGGAATGGACCCTGCCGCCGCGGCTCCGCTCCCGCCCGTTCCCCCAGTCGAGCCGATGGCCCCGCAACCGGTCGCCCCGCCGCGCCCGACGCAGCCGGAGCCGACCGTCCGCCTCACTTTCCCCAATACCTCGGTCAACGAAATCCTCAGCCTCTACGAACAACTGACCGACAAGCGGCTCGTCCGCGACTCCATGCTCGCCCAAGGCCAGCCGCTCTCCATCGTCGTCCCGGGCGAAATCCCCCGCAGCGAAGCGGTCCGCCTGATTGAGGCTTCCCTGCTGCTCAACGGCTATTCCTTCGTCCCGGTCGACGACAAGACGATGAAGATCCTCGGTCCTTCGAAGTTCCCGCGCGCCGAGGGCATCCCGATTTATTCCGCAGCCTACATGTTGCCCGCCACCGACCAAGTGGTGAGCTACTTCATGAAGCTCAATTACCTCTCGCCGCAGGAAGCTGCGCAGCTTTTCCAGACCTTTGTCAGTCCGCCCAAGGCCTACACTTCCTTCACCCCGGTGCCGAACGTTCAGGCCGTTCTCATCACGGAAAACGTGCCCATCATCCAGCAGCTCGTCGCCCTGCAAGCCATGGTCGATGTTCCGCCGGCGCAGGTCATGACCGAGTTCATCACGCTCAAGCGCGCTGATGCGGAGAAAGTGGCCGAACTTCTGCAAACCCTGCTCGACCAGCGCAAGGAAGGTTCTCCCGGCTCGCCCGGCCAAGCGGGAGGCGCCGCGCCGCCGGGTGGTGCGCCCCAAGTCGATGCCCAAGGCCAGATCACCCAAGCCTCGATCGGCACCGCAGCCGCCGGACAATTCGAGTCCAACCTCGTCATCGGCGAAACGCAAATCGTCGCCGACCCGCGAACCAACCGCATTCTCGTCGTCACCCGCCCGGTCAATTTCCCCTACATCAAACAACTCATCGAGCAACTCGACGCCCCCGTGCCGCTCGACGCGGTGCTGGAGCGCCCGCTGCAATTCGTCGCCGCGACCGATGTCCTGCCCGTCCTCAAGGACTTGCTCTCCGAAGGCGAAGAAAGCGGCACCGGTGGCGGGACAAGCCGTGCGGGTGATAGTTCACCGACCATCGACAGCGGTTCCACCTTCGGCCAAGGCATGGGTTCGGATGGCGCGACGGGCGGGGCCACCTCGCGGCCGGACCGCATCAAAGAGCCGACCGCCGACGTCGCGCCCGAATCAATCATCGTCGGAAACACCAAGCTGATCGCCGACAAGAGCGCCAATTCCATCATTGCCATCGGACCTCCGGACAGCCGGCAGAAGATCGCCCAGCTGCTCGACATGCTCGATGTGCGTCCGCGCCAAGTCTACATCGCCGCGGTCATCGGCGAACTCAGCCTGACCGACGAGATGGAATTCGGCTTCAATTACTTCCTGCGCTACCAGCAAAAGGACGGCACTGGCGTGGGTGGGGCGCTGATCAACGGGTTGACCGGCACCAACCTCTTCAACCCGGCGGATTTGATCAATCCCACCACCCTGACCGGTCTTTTCTCCGGCCTGACCGTCTACGGCACCATCGCCAATTCACTCGACTATTACGTGCGCGCGCTCGAGACGACGGGCAAATTCAAGATCCTCTCCCGTCCGGTCGTCTACACCACGAACAACAAGAAGGCGGTCATCAGCTCGGGCCAACGCGTGCCCTACACGAGCAGCACACTGACCTCCACTTCCATCACCGGCGTCGGACCCAACCAGTCGGCCGGCGTCACGGCCAACATCACTTACCTCGACGTTCTCCTCAAACTCGAGGTGCTCCCGCTGATCAATGCCAACAAGGATGTCACACTCGTCATCGTGCAGACCAACAACAACGTCTTGCGCGAGGAGGAATTCGGCGGCGGCAACCGTGCGCCTGTCGTCGGTGCCCAGGAACTGACCACCACGGTCACCGTGCCGAGCGGCGGCACCGTGGTGCTCGGCGGTCTCATCGTCGAAAAGACCGACGCGAACGACGGCGGCCTGCCCTTCCTCATGCGCCTGCCGGTCCTCGGTTACATTTTCAAACAAACCACGCGCGCGGTTGAGCGTCGCGAGTTGCTGGTCCTTCTCCAGCCTACTGTCGTGGAGAACGATGCCGAGACGGCGATTGTCAGTGCCGAAGAACGTTACCGCACCAAACTCGGCGACGAGGTTTACGACGAAGCCGATGCGTGGCAGATGGGTCGGACTCCGGTGGTCAATGACTCGCCGATGCTCACCCCCGACGCCCGCGTGCGTCGTCCGCGCGATCCCTTGCGTCCGGCCGGCATCGACTACCAGGAGTATGCGCCCACTCCGACGCCCACTCCCAAAAAGAAAAGAGTGGCACCTTAAGGGGAGGGTCGTTGCATGGCCTTGATTCCCGAATTGGTGGAACTCGCCGCGCGCCACGGTGCGGCCGACCGCGACAAAGTGGCGGCTTCGTTGCGGGATGCCGCGCGCAACCAGTCCTCGCTCATGCGCGCTCTGCTCGACAGCGCGGAGATCGACGAGAACGGTTTCTATCGCGATCTGGCCGACAAGTTCCATCTTCGCTGGGGTGGTGCCGATATCGCCAAGGCCACGCCGGAAATGCGCAGCAAGCTGCCGGCCCGCATCGCTCTGCGTTACCAGCTGCTTCCCGTCGAAACCGACGACGAGTCGATCACTCTGCTCACCTACGACCCCTTCGATTTGCTCGCCCGCCAAGCGGTAGCCGAGGCCGTGCCGCAGCGCGTGCGCTACGAGGTCTACACGCGCAAGGGCATCCTGCCCGCGTTGCGCCAAGTCTACGGGATCGGGGCGGAAACCTTCGAAGAACTCCTCGAAGGCCGCGGCATGGAGGACGACATCGATCTCGGACGCGCCGAGGAGGTCAATGTCCTCGACGAGGACGAATCCGAGGAGGCCTCGGTCAAAAAATTCATCAACCAGGTCATCCGCGAAGCATTGCGCGAGCGCGCCACCGACATTCACGTGGAACCGCTGGCCGATGACCTGCGCGTCCGCTACCGCATCGACGGCGTGCTGCAGGAAGTTCCGGTCCCCGCGCAGATGCGCAAGCTGCAGCGATCGGTCATCAACATCCTCAAGCTCACCGCCGGACTCGATCTCGGCGAAGACCGTCGTCCGCAGGACGGACGCATCTCGCTCGAGTTGGGCGGACAACCCATCGATGTGCGTGTCGCTTCTATCCCGACGATCAACGGCGAAAGCATCAGTTTGCGTCTTCTCGGCAAAGAGGTCTTCAGCCTCGAGCGTCTCGGCCTCGACGACGACTATGTGGCCAAGGTCAAAGAGTTGTTGGCCATGCCCAACGGAATCGTGCTGGTCACCGGACCAACCGGCTGCGGCAAATCGACCACGCTTTACACTTTCCTTTCCGGCCTCAACACCAAGGAGCGGCGCATCCTTACCATCGAAGATCCTGTCGAGCACAAACTGCCCGGGGTCAACCAGAGCGCGGTGCAACCCGAAATCGGCAATACCTTCGCCAATCTCCTGCGCAGTTTCCTCCGCGGCGACCCGAACGTCATCATGGTCGGTGAGATGCGTGACTACGAGACAGCGGAGATTGCCATCCGCGCCGCGCTGACCGGTCACTTGGTCTTCAGCACGTTGCACACCAACGACGCCGTCGGCGGCATCACGCGTTTGCTCGACATGAACGTAGAGCCGTTCCTCGTGGCCAGCGCGGTCCGAGCTTTCATTGCCCAGCGCCTCGTCCGCAAACTTTGCCCCTTCTGCAAAGCGCCGGCCCAACCCGGCGATTATGCTCCGGCGTATCTGCGCAGCATTGGATTTCCGCCGGAATATGAGAGCAAAATCATGCGCGCCGTCGGATGCGAAAACTGCCGCCAGTCCGGCTACGAGGGACGGCTGGCCATCATGGAGCTCTGCATGGTCACGCCGAAGCTGCAGGAGATGATCACCCAGCGCAAAACCGCCGCCGAACTGCGTCCGGCCGCGGAGAAGGAAGGCATGCGCCCGCTGCGCAAATACGGCTTCGACAAGGTGGCCGCCGGCATCACCACGATCGAGGAAGTGATGCGCGTGACGACGAGCGACGTCAGTGCGCAGGACGAATAAGCCATGCCGGTCTTTGTCTACCAAGCCCTGCAAGCCGGCGGCGGCAAGACCACCGGGGAAATCGAGGCGGTCAGCCGACAGGACGCCTTCAGCAAGCTCCGCACGCAGAATCTCCAGCCCTTCTCCCTCGCGACCAAAGGCGCGGAGGCTGCGGCGTCCGCCGTCTCCACGAAATCTTCCGGTGAAAACATCCTTAACCGCCAGCAGGTCCTTCTTTTCACCGAGGAGCTGTGCGAATTGCTCGAGGCCGGCCTCAAACTCGACCGCGCTCTGCAGGTTATCGAGCAGCGGCAGGACAAGTCCGCGCTGCGCGGGGTTGCGGCCAGCGCGCGCCAGTCGCTGCGCGAGGGTATGACCTTTTCCGCCGCGTTGAAAAAAGCCAGCCCGAGCTTTTCGGAACTCTACTGCAACATGGTCAAAGCCGGCGAAGCCAGCGGCACGGTGTCGAAAATTCTCAAACGCCAGGTCGAGTTCCTCACCATGATGGGCGATCTGCAGCGCCGCGTGACCAGTGCCCTCATTTATCCGTCGGTCATATTTTCCGCCGGCATCGCACTGCTCATCATTTTCATGACCTTCCTCCTGCCCCAGTTGACCGCCTTGCTCGGCAAGACCGGGCAGTCGCTGCCGCTGGCCACGCGGGTGCTTATCGGCACGAGTGAATTTTTCGGAGCCTACTGGTGGGTCATTCTTATCGCGCTAGTGGCCGGTATCTTGGCTTTCCGCCATTTCACGAGCAAAGGGGAGGGACGCGTTTGGTGGGATCGGACCAAGTTGAATCTGCCGATCTTCGGACCGCTCCTGCGCATGCGTTTCTACGCGCAATTCACCCAGACGCTCTCCACATTGCTCAACAACGATGTCTCGCTCATGCAGTCGATGCAGCTGATCCGCAACGCCACGCCTAATGTTTTTTTGCAGGATCTTCTCGAGCGGATCGCGTCCAATGTGCAAGACGGCGCGCAACTCTCCCGCGCCATCCAGCGCGTGCAATTCTTCCCCCCGACCATGATCGACATTATCCAGGTCGGCGAAACGACCGGCGACTTGGGGGCCGCGCTGGAGCGCAGCGCCAAGAGCTACGACAAGCAACTTTCCGTCGTCATCGAGCGCGTCACCGCCCTGATCCAGCCGATGGTCATTCTCATGGTGGCGCTTTTTGTCGGACTCGTTGCCTATTCGATGATTACGGGTATTCTGACGACAGTGTCCGGTCTCCCCAAACGATGAGGACGCCCCTCCCATTCACCCTGCTCTGCGCTGCGGCCGCGGCTCTTTCGGGCTGCGCGACATTCGAGCAACTGCAAAACCCGCAAGCCCGCCAAGCCGCCAAAATCCGCGAGCAGCACACCGCGTTCCGCGCCCAAGAAGGTTGGCGCAAACTCACCTACCGCCATACCGACTTGCTTTCGCGCGCGACCAAGGACAACTCCACGGTGGAAATATCGCTCAAAGACCAGCGCGGTCTTCTCCTTGTCGACGGCGCCATCGCCATGGACTTCCCCGTGGCCACGGGCAAGGCCAGCCATCCCACGCCGAAGGGCTCCTACAAAATCATCGAGAAGAAAAAGGACCACAAATCGAATCTCTACGGACGCATGGTGTCTGGCGAAGGCCAGACCGTGGTGTCGGATGCCGACACGCGTGCGCACTCCGTCCCCGAGGGCGGACGCTTTGTCGGTGCGCCCATGCCTTATTGGATGCGGTTGACTACTACCGGTGTCGGCATGCACGTCGGTTACGTTCCGGGACGTCCTGCTTCGCATGGTTGCATCCGGCTGAAGAAAGATGTCGCGGTCGAACTTTTCGGTATCCTCGATCTGGGTTCGCCGGTGACCGTGGACACCTTGGCTCCATCGCTGGGCGCATCGACCGAGGGGGAGAAAGTAGCTGCGGGCGAGCGTGTCAGCGTTAGAACTTCCAGCTAGAGCAGTTTGGGAGATGTCGTAGCCGCTCTGAATAGCGGTTCTACGGCAGGCTCGAAAGCTCTCACCTTGGCATTTCAGGGGTGGATCGCGATGTCCCCATCGCGATTGCCGGACGGAAATATCGCGCCGGGACGGCGCGATCCACCTTACGGGGCGTCCGATATGTGCAGCCGCTCTAGAAATCCCCGGCGCGCAGCGATTCAAAAGCAGCTCCCAGATGGTCGAGCACGTCGCTGGGTGTGAGCGATTCGGTGGATTGACCGCCGCGCACCAGCGCGATTTCCGCCGCGCGTCCGCAAACCCAAGCGCCGATCGAAGCGGCTTTGTAAGTGTCCGCACCTTGTCCGAGCAGCGCGGAGCAGACGCCGGTGAGCACATCGCCCATGCCGCCGGTAGCCATGCCCGGATGGCCTGTCGTGTTGTAGCGGAGCGGGCGACCCTTCTCCGCAATGACCGTGCGTGCACCCTTGAGCAGGAGGGTGACTGCATGCTTGTCCGTGAACGAGCGCGCCACGGCTGCACGGTCTTTGATTTTTTTGCCGGCAAGCAGGCGCGTCATTTCGCCCGGATGCGGGGTGAGCAGGCGAGGGCCCTTCGCTTGATCCATGTGCTGCAGTCCCGCATGCGCCACGATGGTCAGCGCATCGGCATCGACTACCACCGGGCATGTTGCTTCCCGAACCACGCGCAAAGTGCGCGCCTCCTGCCCGCTGCCCAGCCCCGGACCGATCCCGATGGCATCGACCGGGAAATTGAATACATCGGTCAGCTTGTCGAACGGCCTCACCATCACTTCCGGAAGCACGGTGGTGGCGAGAAGCTCGTAGGCCTCGGGCAACGCGCCGAGTGAGACCAAGCCGGCGCCGCCGCGCACGGCCCCCGCCGTGCAGAGATGCGCGGCGCCGAGTGTGCCGCGCGAGCCGGCCAGCAACATGACGCGTCCGCACATCCCTTTGTTCGTGTCGAAAACCCGCGGCGGCCATTCGCGGCGCAGGTTGGGCGCGGTAAGCAATTCATCCTCGGAACCGCCCACGGCATGAAATTCGGCGACCTCGAGCACGCCGAGCCGTCCCACGTGATTGGTCGCCGCATCGGCCAACAACCCGCGTTTGGCCAAGCCCACGGTGGCGGTGTAATCGGCCTCCACGCAGGGATCACCCGGGACGCCCGTGTCGGGGTCGAGTCCGGACGGAAAATCCACCGCCACCGTCCTGGCATCGGCTTCGCGCCGCAGTTCGTTCATCTCGACGACAAGCGAGGCCAGCGGCTCGCGTAGCGGACCCTCCGCGCCGAGACCGACGAGCGCATCGAGCTGCACCAGCGGTCCGTCCTGCGGCGCGGACGGCCGGAACGGTCCACCAAGCACCGCGGCGCGAAGCAGGTCGAATTTGTCGCGGCTGAGCGGCGCCATCTGCTCGCGCGTAAACGGCGTGCGTACCAGCACGCGCCATCCGAGACCAAGCAAGTGGCGGGCGGCGACGAAGGCATCGCCGGCGTTGTGACCCTTGCCGGCATAAACAAGCAGCAGACCCGGACGCGGGTGAAACTGGGTAACGAAGCGCGCGAGCTTGGCGCCCACTCCTTCCATAAGAACGTCGGCCGAAACACCGCGGTCGAAGGCCTCGCGCTCGATCGACTGCATTTGTCCGCGGGTCACCAGCATGCCCAAGTTGTAAGTCTTCCGCGTCCGCAGGTCACGAACTCAACCCGTGGTGCGCAGGCCGCCGGCGATGGCGTTGACGGTTTGCAGGAGGTCGATGAGGGTGGCTTCGGAGGCGTCGGGGCGTTGATCGGCGACTTGGCGGCGCCAGTCTTTGAGCAGGGCGATTTGGCGGCGGTGGAGCACTTCGAGAGCGCCGGCGCGGCGTCCGGTGCTGCGGGCGAAACGCGGGCGGCGTTCTTGCGGCGGGCGGCCGAAGACGTCGGCGACCGTTGCTTTGGTTCGCTCGAGCTCGGACAAAATACGCGGGAGGATGGCCTCACGCACGGCGGGGTCGGTGACCAATCCGGCGTAGGCTTCCATGATGAAAGCATCGGCGCCGGCGAAGCTGGTTTCGATGTTGGTCAGCACGTAGCGCAGGAAGGGCCAGTGCGGGACGGAAGCGGCCAAGCGGGTGGCGGCGACCGGATCTTCGCGCTGCAACCACTCGAGGGCCGAGCCGACCCCGAACCATCCGGGCAGAAAGAACCGGCTTTGCGACCAGCTGAAGACCCACGGAATGGCCCGCAGGTCGGCCAAGGTGCGCGCACCGGTGCGGCGGGACGGACGCGAGCCGATGCTGCTCGCTTCGAGCACGTCGATCGGCGTGGCCTCGCGGTAGAAATCCATGAACCCGTCGGTCTCGAGTAGTCCGCGGTAGGCTTGGCGGCTGGCCTCGACCAATCGTGTCATAATCACCTCGAGGTCGCTTTCGGGTGCGCCCGGGGCGGGAGCGACGGAAAACCGGCAGGCGCCGGCCAGGAGCAGTTCGAGGTTGAAGGTCGCGGTGACCGGGTTGGAAAATTTCTGCGAGATGGACTCGCCCTGCTCGGTGATGCGCAGGTCGCCGTAAAGCGTGTCGGGCGGCAACGCCTCGAGGAAGCGGTGGGTCGGACCGGCCCCGCGACTGATCGTGCCGCCGCGTCCGTGGAAAAAGCGCACGCGCGTGCCGCGTTCGCCCGCGCTTCGGCTGATGCCTTCCTGCGCGCGATGCAAAGCCCATTGGCTGGCCAGGATGCCGCCGTCTTTGTTGCTGTCGCTGTAGCCGATCATGACCTGCTGGCTGGGACGCAATTCGCCCTCGGGTTCGGTCAGGGCGCGTCCGAGTCGTTCTCCGCGGCGCGTCAGCATGTTGCCGTGCAACCAGCGCAGGCTGGCCCGCGTGACCGGATGGTCGAGGAAGCCGGACATGATGGCCGGCGCGCGCTCGAGATCATCGATCGTTTCGAAAAGCGGGACGACCGGCAGCGGACAAACGAGCCCGTAGGATTTCCACTCGGTCAGTCCGGTTTCCTTGGCGAAGAAATAGACGGCGAGCAGGTCGGAAACGTGGCGGGTCATGCTGACAATCGACGCGCCGACGCCTTTCGTGCCGTAGCGCCGCACGTGGTCAGCCAGCGCGCGGTAGGTGCCGAGCACGGCGTTCGCTTCGTGTCCCGTGGTGACGCCGTTTTCGAGGAGGTTGTCCGGTCGCGAGAGGCGCTCGCGGAAAAAGGCGAGGCGTTCTTCCTCGGACCACGATGCGAAATCGGTCTTTTCCGCGCCGGCCGCGGTGAGGATTTGCTCCATGGCGCGGTCGTGGAAGGCGCTGTTCTGCCGGATGTCGAGGGCGGCGAGGTGGAAGCCGAAAACTTCGACCACGCGAAGGAGCGGGTCGACATCGGACGCGACCAACCGGCGCGCACCGATGGAGAGCAAACTTTCGCGGAGCAGCCGCAGGTCGCGTTCCAACTCGGAAGAATGTCGGTAAGTGCCGGGCCGGTCATCGAGGACCAGCCCGCGCGCACCCGCGCCTTCCGAAACGGGAAGCCGCGTGACCATGAGGTTGACGAATTCCCGCCACGGCTCGCGGCCGACTTCGTGCCCGGCTTCGCACAAGACTTCGGTGAGGACGGCCGGTGGTTCCTGCAGGAGGACGGACAGACTCATCGCTGCGCCGAGTTCCTGCAAATGGTCGCGCAGCATGACGAGTCCGTGCAGCCGGTAATCGTCGAGGCTGTGGGCTGTGACTTCGGGCGTAACGAGCGGATGGCCGTCGCGGTCGCCGCCGACCCATGTGCCGAAGCGCAACCGGGGCAGGATTCCGGGGTGGTCGATCTGACGCGGATCGAGTCCCGCGGCCTCCCACGCTTCGCGCAGGCGGCGGTCGACGCGACGCAACGCTTCGGGGAAAACATTAACCAAATGGTGCAGGACGCCGGCGCGTTCCATTTCCACCGTTGGCTTGTCGAGGAACATTTCGCCGGTGCGCCAGAGGCGTTCGAGCGCGGTTTTGATTTCCTCGCGCAGTTCGTGCCGCTCGGCCGGAGTCCACATCGTGTTCTCCAGCTGCACGAGGAGGAGATACAGTTGGCGGTGCTGGTCGAGGACGGTGCGGCGCTTGGCCTCGGTGGGATGCGCGGTGAGCACGGGCTCGACGCGCAGCCACGGCAACCACGTGGTGATGTCCTCCGCGCTGTGTCCGGCTTCGAGAAGTTGCTTGAGCTGTTGTCCCCACAGGCCCGGCTCGGAAGCGAGACCGTTGGCCGTTTCGCTGGCGCGGCGCATTTGCGTGGCCGCGTTTTCTTCGACCATGTTGAGCAAATGGAAGGCGATCGAGTAGGCGTGCGCGAGGCGCGGGGGAAAATCATCGGCCGCCGGGCCGGGTGCGTCGGTCCCGCTCCACGGCAGACGGTCGGCGATGTCCTGTTGTCCGAGACTGACCAGCACTTCGCGGAAGCACTGCATGAGGAACTCCAGATCGGTTTCGATTTTGGCGAAACCGATGGAGAGACGTTCTTTGTGCGGAAGCGCTTTCATGGTGCGGACGGGCGGGATTAGTAGCAGGTGCCGTGCCCGTCGGGCGAGGACGCGATGAGAAAAATTGGCGCGAAGGTTGAAACCTAGCGCCGCTACGGCTCAGGAACGTCCGCTACGCACGACGACATGCCAGTGCGCGCTGGCGTAGCGCCAGCCGGAGTAGATGGAAAGTATGACGCTGGCTGCGATGAGAACGTGGCCGACGGACACGATCCAAGCAGGCCACGCGGACAAGCCGAGGCATTCGCCCACTGCATCGCGCAGGAGGAAGAAACCGATCATGATCATCTGCGAAGCGGTCTTGGTTTTGCCGGCCGGATCGGCGGCCAGCACGGTGCCGTGGGAGAGGGCGAGCTGGCGCAGGCCGGTGATGAGGAA
>CAZJGQ010000044.1:0-13198 GCA_964545425.1 uncultured Chthoniobacter sp.
GCACATGGTTGGCGTGGTCGTTGCGGTGTCCGCGCTCCGCGGAAAAACTGCGGCGGGTCAGGTAGGCATCGTGGCTGTTCGGCGCGCCGCGCGGCGTCAGGGTGAAAACTTCGAAGCCGGTGGCCAGGGAATTGCGCGTCGCCGCGGCGTTGAAGTGCACGCTGACGAAAACCGTGCCTTCGCCGAGTTTGTTGGCCATGGCCGGACGCTGCTCGAGCGGGATGAATTGGTCGCGGCTGCGCGTGATGACCACGCGAAGACCGGCTTCCTGCAAATACGGACGGATCCGGCGGCAGAGGTCGAGGTTGTAATTCTTCTCCGAGCCGTAGCGGTTCACCGCCCCGCGGTCGTGTCCGCCATGCCCCGGATCGAGCACCACGGTGTGCACCGCTTTGAGTCCGGGAATGCGGTCTGGTCGCATCAGCGGATCGATGGTTTTGGCCAGGTCCATGCGCGACACGTAGAATTGTCCTGCGAAATAAAGCACGGGAAAGGACAGCCACTGTTTCACCCCGTCGATGCGCGCCTCGCGCGAGTTTTTGGCGAAGTCCATCCGCCGCTGCGCCGACCTCAGGGTTACTCCCCGATCCGCACGCCGCTCTGTTTTCATGTCATAAAACGCGGCGATCTGCGAAACCGACAAATAATCGCGTCCGGCCAGACGCTTGATCTGCCATCCGGCGACGCACACCTCGGAGGCAGCCAGCCAGAGCAACCCCGCCACGGCCGCAACCCGCAGCCATCTGGAAATCCATGCGGCCATTCAGGAAAGGCGTCCGGCAGGCGCCACCGACCGCAGCCGGAAGATAAGAGCTCTTTTGCGCATGAGGCCGCGCACCCTACTCCATCGCGGGGGCGGCAACAACCCCCCTTAGCCCTCGGTTTCGTCCTCCTCTTCGCGCGGGGGCGCCAGCCGCCGGTATTCCTCGATCACCTTGGTCGCGGTGTGCCCCAGAAGCGCGGCCACGCCCACGGTGAGCAGGAGGCCGCCGCCCCAGAGCGCGTATTCCGTCGGTCCGGGTTCGGACTCCCCGCGCAAAATACGGATCCCGAGTTGCCCGAGCGTTCCGAGGTAGCAATAGAGGAAAATGCCAGGCAAACGCCCCAGCGCGACCCACTTGAGACACTCCCAGAACCGAACCTTGGTGATGCCGTAGAGGTAGTTGAAGAGGCTGGTGGGAAAGAGCGGGTTGAGTTGGCTGTAAAAAATGATGCGCGGACCGTGCTTGGCGATGGCCCCATCCAAAGCGGCCCAGCGCGGATCGCGCAGGATGCGCTTGCGCACGAATTTGCGTCCGAGTTTGTGACCGACAAAAAACGCCACCGCCGCGCCGAGCAGATTCCCGACCAAGACGAGCAACGTCCCCCACCACAGACCGAAGAAAAATCCTCCGCCCAGACTGAGGATTCCGCCCGGCAAAAAGAGCACCGTCGCCGCCATGACCAAGAGCGGATAAATGATGATGCTCATCGCGCCCCACCGTCGCACCACGTCCTCGGTTTCCTCCACCGCGCCGAGAAACGGCGCCGAGCGCGCCAGGTAAATGAGCGCGCCGACGACAAGCAACGCGACGAGCGCCTGCACCACCGTTGCTTTGGCCGCCGACTTCATCGCGAATCCGGCCCTCCCCGCCGCACCGCCCGCAAGGCGAGCAAGAACATCACGACACCGAACACCGCCGTCGCCAGCATGGCCATGCCGTAGGATGGCACCAAACCGAGATCCGCTCCGTCCCCGTAAAAAGCCCGCCGCACCGCCGCTGTGATATAAGCCAATGGATTAACGATCGCGGCCCACTCGGTCCACGAGCCCGCGCGCGCCGGGAAAAAAGCACCCGACAACAGCCAGAGCGGAATGAGCAGCAGGTTCATCAAGACATGGAAGCCTTGGGTCGATTCCAGCGGCCAAGCGATGACAAAGCCCAGCGCAGTCAAGGCGAAGCCTCCGAGCAGAAGTGCGGCAATGACACGCACCGTCACCGCAGCATCGATGGGCAAGCCGGCCCAAGGCGCGGCCAGACAAAAGAGCGCCGCCTGCCCTGCGGCCAGCGTCATCCCTCCCAGACATTTGCCTAGCACGATGGACGCTCGCGACACGGGCGCGACAAGCACGCCCTGCAGAAAACCATCCCGCCGGTCTTCGATGATCGACACGGTGGAAAAAATTGCGGTGAAGAGAAGAATGAGCACCACCGTTCCCGGGAAAAAATAACGCATGAATCCACCCTCGATGCCCGGCGCGACAAAGTTTTCGCCCAAGCCCGATCCGATGAGCAGCCAGAAGACGAGCGGCGTGGCCAGCGCGCCGACGATGCGGTTGCGCTGACGCAAGAAGCGCGTCATCTCGCGCTGCCACAAGGCGAGTGTCGGCAAAAGAAACAGTCCGCGCCGCCCGTTCATCGTTCCTCCTCACCTCGTAGCGACTCGCCGGTCAGTTCGAGAAAGACATCCTCGAGCGTCGGACGCCCAACGGTCACCGCATCCGCCGCCGGACCCACCGCGGCGACCAAGCGCGCGGCATGATCGCCGCCGGATGGCAACTCGACGCGCACTTTTCCGTCGCGGATCGTCACCGGCCAATCGAACGCAGCGCGCACCTGCGCGGCAAGAGCCTCCGCATCGGAGCCCGACAACACCGCCACGTCTTTGCCCAGCCTCGCACGCAAGGACGCGGGAGCCTCGCACGCGACGAGCCGACCGCGGTGCAAGATGGCCACGCGGTCGCACACCTCCGCCTCGTCGAGCAAATGGGTGGTCATGACGATGGTCACCCCGGAGTCGCGCCGCAGCTTGCCCAGCACGGCACGCAATCCGGCACGCGCCGCGGGATCGAGTCCGGTCGAAGGCTCGTCGAGCAACAAGACGCGCGGACGCGGCAGTAGGCTCTTGGCGATTTCCACCCGGCGTTGCAGACCGCCGGACAAAGTTTGCACGCGATCGTCGAGGCGATCACCGACCTCGAGCGCGTCCGCCGCCTCGCGCAGACGCTCCTCCAAATCCGCGCCGCTCAATCCGTAAAGATTTCCCGCGCAGCGCAAATTTTCCGCCACAGTCAGCTGCGGATCGAGGGCCGGGGATTGGAAGACCACGCCGAGATGGTGGCGCACGTCCATTGGTGAGGTGACCACATCGTGTCCGCCCACCCGCGCGGTGCCCGTGGTCGGCGCGAGCAGCGTGGACAGAATCCGGAAGAGCGTCGTCTTTCCGCTGCCGTTCGGGCCGAGCAGTCCGAACATCTCTCCTTCGCGAACGGCGAGAGTCACCTCGGACAGTGCGGCGCGCGGACCGAAGTTGCGACCCAAGCCCTGCGTTTCGACGGCGAGGTTCATTCGGTCGGCGCGGCAGGTTCGGGCGCGGGGGTCGGCGCCGGGAACTCGACCACGCGCACCTCCTGCGCCGGGGCCGGACCACGCAGCACGGCCACGCCGTAACCCGCCACCAGCAGGATGGCGCAGAACAGAAGCACTCCGGCCGACGGCCAGACAGTGCCGCCGCCTTCCTGCGAAGGATCGCTCATCGGAGGAGCATCCGGCGCGCCTCTGCGGCTTGGCAAAGCAATTTTCCTTGGGATGGACCCGCCGCGAGGGCACTATCTCCCTCCTTTGCCTATGGCCGCCGACCGCACCATTACCGATCTCATCGCGGAAAACCGCCCGCTTCTTTCCGTCGAATTCTTCCCGCCGAAAAACGAGGAAGGCGGGCAGCAATTGCTCCGCACCGCCGAGGCCCTGCGTCCCTACAAGCCGGACTTCGTTTCCATCACCTACGGCGCCGGAGGCACGACGCGCGAGCGCACCTTCAAATACGCCAAAATCCTCCGCGACGAATTCGGCTGGCTCGTCATGCCGCACCTCACCTGCGTTGGCTCAACCAAGGCCGAACTCCTCGACATCGTCTCCGGTTATCACGCCGACGGCATCCGCAACATCATGGCCTTGCGCGGCGACCCGCCCAAAGGCGAAACCGAGTTCGTCCCCTGCCCCGACGGCCTCCGCTACGCCAGCGACCTCATCGCGCTGATCCGGGAAAATTTCCCCGACATGTGCCTCGGGGCCGGCGCTTACCCCGAGAAACATCCCGAAGCCACGTCGATGGAAGACGACCTGCGTCATTTGAAAATCAAAGCCGACGCCGGCGCTTCCTTCCTCACCACCCAGCTCTTCTTCGACAACGAGCACTACTTCAAATTCCTCGCCGCGTGTCAGGCGCACGGCATCAACCTGCCCGTCCTGCCCGGACTCCTCCCCGCTCTCTCGCTCGCGCAGGTGCAGCGTTTCGGTCCGATGTGCGGCTCGTCCTTGCCCACCGCGCTGGTCGAACAACTGCAAGTGGTCGACGACAACCCGCGCGCCGCGGAAGCCGTCGGCGTCACCTGGGCCTATCACCAGATCCACGAACTGCTCCGCCACGGCGCGCCCGGCGTGCATCTTTACATTTTGAACCGCTCCGGCGCCGCCATCACCCTGGCCCGCTCGCTCGAGCGCAAGGCCGCCTGAGTTCCGTCATGTCCGAAGCCGCCAATCCGCTCCGCGTCAATCTGGTCAACCGCCCCGTTCCCGACCCGTGCGTGGTCGTCATTTTCGGCGCCACCGGCGACCTCACCCGACGCAAACTGATCCCTGCGCTCTACAATCTGGCGGCGGATGGCAACCTGCCTTCCTCGCTCGCCGTGGTCTGCTTCGCCCGCCGGGAAAAAACGAGCGAAGGCTTCCGCGAGGAACTCGGCGAGGCCGCGCGCAAATACTCCCGGCGTCCGGTCAACGAGGAACTCTGGACCCGCTTCGCTGCGAACATTTTTTATCATCGCAGCAGCTTCGACCAACCCGAGGGCTACACCTCGCTCGGACGCGAGCTCGACGCCATCGACGAACGTCTCGGCACGCGCGGCAACCGTCTTTTCTACCTCGCGTCCTCGCCCACCGAATTCGACGTCATTCTGGAAAACCTCAGCGCCAGCGGACTGAGCCACGCCAAGCCCGGCGCCTGGTCGCGCCTCATCGTGGAAAAACCGTTCGGCACCGACCTGCCCAGCGCGCACCGGCTCAACGAAGCCGTGGCCTCCGCTTTCCCCGAGCGCGACACCTTCCGCATCGACCACTACCTCGGCAAAGAAACCGCGCAGAACATCATGGTCCTGCGCTTCGCCAACACCGTTTTCGAGGCGCTGTGGAACCGCCGTTACGTGGACAACGTGCAGATCACGGCGAGCGAGCCGCTCGGCGTCGAATCGCGCGCCGGCTACTACGAAAACTCCGGCGCATTGCGCGACATGGTGCAAAACCACCTCCTGCAACTCCTCTGCCTCACCGCCATGGAACCGCCCATCGACCTCGGGGCCGACGCCGTGCGCAACGAAAAAGTCAAAGTCATGCAGGCCCTGCGCCCGCTGACCGGCAAAGCGGTCGGATACAATGTCATACGCGCGCAATACACCGAGGGCTTCATCAACGGCAAAGAAGTGCCCGGTTATCGTCAGGAGCCCGGCGTGGCGCCCGAGTCCATGACCGAGACCTACGTTGCCCTGCGTCTGCACATCGACAACTGGCGCTGGGCCGGCGTTCCCTTCTTCATGCGCGTGGGCAAACGCCTGCCCAAGTCCGGCACCGAAATCGCCATCCAATTCCGCGGCACACCGCCCGTCCTCTTCAACCGCGAGAGCAAGCTGCAGGACCCCAACGTTCTCGTCATCCGCATCCAGCCCGACGAAGGCATCTCCTTCCGCATGGCCGCGAAGATGCCCGGCGCCATGCTCCAACTCGAGCCGGTCAAGATGGACTTCCACTACGGCACATCCTTCGGCAAAGCCACGCCCGAGGCCTACGAGCGCCTGCTCCTCGATGCGATGAGCGGGGATGCCACACTCTTCGCCCGGCGCGACGAGGTCGAGCACGCTTGGCAGTTCATCGACGGCATCCGCGAAGCTTGGCATGACGGCGCCGCGCCGCGTTTGGATTTTTACCCCGCCGGTTCATGGGGTCCGCGCCAAGCCGACGAACTTCTCGCCCAAGACGGCGCGGTCTGGCGGCGCCTGTGAGATGACCGCGGCTCCCGTCATCTCCCCCGGCCTCCCGGTGGAAGTCGGCGACATCGACCGCCAACTCGGTCTTCTTTGGGAACAGTCCGACGCCGGCAAGGTCCGCGCTTCGCTCGTCAATCTGGTCATCTACAGCGAAGCCGCGGACGCCATCGCCGCCAACACGCCGCTGCTCGCCGAGATCGCCGCCGACCACGCCTTCCGTGCGCTGCTCGTCCAAGGAGACCCGGAAGCCAAAACATCCGCCGTGCGTGCGTGGATCACGGCGCACTGCCATTTGCGCGAAGCGGGCAAAAAGGAAATCTGCTCGGAACAAATCACCTTCCAACTCGACGGCCCCGCCGCCGGACGCCTTCCCAGCATCGTTTTTTCCCACCTCGACACCGACCTGCCGCTTTATCTTTGGTGGCAGGGCAACCTGCACCCGGATCCCGATCCGCAACTCTGGCGCTGGGTCGACCGGCTTATTGTCGACAGCAATTCGTGGACCGATCCCGCCGCGCAATTCCGCATCCTGCAGGAAGTCCAATCCCTCGGCCGCACCCGCTCGGCTTTGTGCGATTTGAATTGGACACGCCTTTTCCACCTGCGCTACGCCATCGCCCAAATTTTCGACCTCCCCGCCGCTCTCGAGCGGATCCAACGCATCGAAGACGTGGAGATTGCCCACGCACCCGGCAGCCGCCTCACCGCGCTCGAGCTTCTCGGTTGGCTGGCCAGCCGCCTCGGATGGCGACTCGACCACGGCGAGGCCGCGCCGGTCTTCCGACGCCGCGACGGCGGGTCGGTGCAATTCCGTTTGCGCGAGGAGAAAGAAAATTCGGCCTGCATCGCCTCGGTGCGGCTCGGCTTCGCCGACGCTTCGGCCACCGTGGTCCGGGAAGAAAATGCCGACTACTACCTCGTTGGCTTCTCCACCTCGGATGCCGAGCCCTTTGCCCAACTTCTCCCCGCCGGACGCGAAAAAACCTCCGACATTCTACTCTCCGAACTCAGCCGCATCAGCCGCCACCCGCTCTTCTGGCCGGCCATCCGCGCGATCGAACCTCTGCTCCCCCGGTAGGGTCCGCGGGCCCGGCGGACCGCTGCATACAGCAACGCTTGCCACCTTGCCGCCGGACCGGCAAACTACACGTTTTTATGCGTAAGAAGATCATTGCGGCGAACTGGAAGATGAACATGACGTCAGCCGAGGCGGCCTCGTTCATGGAAGACCTCAAATTGGAGCTGAAGAAATTCGACGGCGCAGAAATCGTCATCATTCCGCCCTTCACCTCGCTGCCCCGCCTCTCCGAAATCATCACCCAGCTCCCGGGCATCACCCTCGGCGCGCAGAACATGTGGCACGAAGCCTCGGGGGCGTTCACCGGCGAAGTCAGCGCCGGCATGCTCCGCGAATTTTTCACCCGCTACGTTGTGCTCGGACACAGCGAGCGCCGCACCATCTTCGGCGAGACCGACGAGCTGGTGAACAAAAAGGTCAAAGCCGCCCACGCCGCCAGCCTCCGCCCCATCCTCTGCGTCGGCGAAACCCTCGAGGAGCGCGACGCCAACCGCCATCACGAGGTTCTTTCCAAACAACTCAAAGGCAGCCTGGCCGGACTCGACGCCGAGCAGATGCTCGACACGGTCATCGCCTACGAGCCCGTTTGGGCCATCGGCACCGGCCGAACCGCGACCCCCGAGCAGGCGCAGGAAGCCCACGCCTTCATCCGCAAAACACTGGCCGAAATGTTCGACCCCGCCACCGCGGCCAAGGTCCGCATCCAATACGGCGGCAGCGTCAAACCCGACAACGCCAAGGAACTCCTGCACCAGCCCGACATCGACGGCGCCCTGGTCGGAGGCGCCAGCCTCGACCCCCGCAGCTTCGCCAAAATCGTCCAAGCCGCCGCGCGGTCTTAAGGTGGATCGCGCCGTCCCGGCGCGATATTTCGATCAAAAATCGCGATGGGGACATCGCGATCCACGCTTTCACTCAAGTCTCAAACTCGAACTCCGCCCTCTCCCTCAATTCCGTCCCGATCCCGCATCCGGTGAAGCCCCGGGCTCAATCGCCTCGAGGAACAAATTCTCCAGCGTAGTCTGCGGTCGACCGCTCGAGACAACCTTCAGTCCCAGCTTCGCCGCGGTCTCTTGCAAAGCGGCCATTTTTTCCGGCGAAGCATGTTCCAGCACCATCTCGGTGCGGTCGCGAACGGAGAGAAGGTCCTCCACCCGGCCTTCGCGGACCAACTCACCGCGGGCCAGAATTCCCACACGATCGCAAATCTCCTGCACCTGCGAGAGCAAATGCGAGCAAAGCAGGATGGTTTTGCCCCGCGCCTTGAGCGCGAGGATGAGATCGCGGATCTCGCGCGAACCCACCGGGTCGACACCCGCGGTCGGTTCATCGAGGACAAGCAAACCCGGATCTTGAATCAAAGCCTGGGCCAAGCCGATCCGCTGCAGCATGCCTTTTGAGTAGCCTCCGACGCGCCGATCAGCCGCCTCGCTAAGTCCGACCAACTCGAGCAATTCCTTCACACGGCTTTCCAAATCCTCGCCGCCCAGACCGCTTAACTTTCCGAAGAAACGCACTGTCTCCTCCCCGGTAAGAAACTTGTAGAAGTAAGGGTTCTCCGGAAGAAACCCGACATCCTTGCGGCTGCGCACCAGAGCACTGTCCTCGCCGAAGACTTTGGTTTTTCCGCGCGTCGGGGAAACCAATCCGAGAAGGATTTTCAACGTCGTGCTCTTGCCCGATCCGTTCGGACCGAGCAACCCGTAGACCTCTCCCGGTTCGACCTTGATCGACAAGTCCCGCACCGCGACCACGCGCTCGCGGCGCATGGGAATTTTGAAGACCTTGGTCAGGTGTTCGATTTCAACCGGTAGCTTGCTCATGCCCGAATTTCGAAGCCGCGCAAACCGGGAGGCTTTACGATGTCCGCAGCGGCCACTTGGTCAATATGCCCGGCCAACTCGCTGTCGCGCAAGGCTGTGAGAAAATCGTTCACCTCTTCATCTTCACCGGAGGCGACCAACTCGACCCGTCCGTCTGCCAGATTGCGCACATACCCCGCCACGTCAAAGCCCGCGGCGATACGCCGCGCGGTATAGCGGAAGCCCACGCCCTGCACGCGGCCTTCGTAGAAAACCTGCACCGTCTTGGCCATGACTAGCCGCGCACCTGGCCCGAACCGGTCACCATGTATTTGTAAGTGGTCAGTTCCTCCAATCCCATCGGACCGCGCGCATGGAGTTTGTCCGTGCTGATCCCGATTTCCGCGCCGAAGCCGAATTCCCCACCGTCGTTGAAGCGCGTGGAGACGTTCCAAAAGACCACCGCCGAATCGACCGCTGCGAGAAATTTGTGCGCCGCCGCTTCATCGGTCGTCACGATGGTGTCGCTGTGGTGCGAACCGTAGTCCTCGATGTGGTCGATCGCCTGCTCGAGCGAGTCGACCACGCGGATGCTCAAAATCAGGTCGAGATATTCGGTCGTCCAGTCGGCCTCCGCGGCCGGTTTGACATCGGAGCCGAGCACTTCGCAAGTGCGCCGGTCGCCCCGCAATTCGACACCTTTGTCGCGCAAAGCCTTGGCCACGGACGGTAGGAACTTTTCCGCCACATCGCGATGGACGAGCAGTGTTTCCATGGCATTGCAAACACCCGGACGCTGGCACTTGGCATTGACCGCAATCTTTTCCGCCATGGCCAAGTCGGCCGCTTTGTCGACGTAGACATGGCATACGCCATGGTAGTGCTTGATCACCGGCATGCGCGCGTGCTCAACCACCGCTTCGATGAGGGCATGACCGCCGCGGGGCACGATCACATCGAGGTAGCGGTCCATCTGCGCGAGGAGGCGCACCCCCTCGCGATCGGTGAAAGGCACCAGCTGGATGATGTCGGCGGATAGGCCCGCATTCACCGCGCCGGTGGACAGAGCTTGGGCAATGGCCGTGTTGGAATGAATCGCTTCTTTGCCCCCACGCAGAATGCAGGCATTGCCGGACTTGGTGCAGAGCACCGCTGCATCAGCCGTCACATTAGGACGTGATTCGTAAATGATGCCGACCACCCCGATGGGCACACGGATTTTGGTGATCTTCATCCCATTAGGGCGTGTCCACTCGCGGATGATCTCGCCGCAGGGATCGGGCAAGTCGGCCACTTGGCGGATACCCTGGGCCATGGCCTTGATGCGCGCGGAATCCAAGCGCAAGCGATCGACTGCCGCTGCGTTCAGTCCAAAGCCCGGCGCCGCTTCGAGATCCTTGGCATTGGCGGCCATAATTTCCCCTTCCGCTGCGTCGATGGCATCGGCCATGGCCATGAGTGCGGCGTCCTTCTCGTCTCTCGAGCAGAGCGCCAAAGCCCGCGCCGCGGCGCGCGCCTTCTTGCCCAATTCCTCAATCTGTTGCCCCAAATCGGCCATAGCCCCGCAATATCCGCCTCGCGCCACCGTGCGGCCAAGCTAAATTGGACGGACCATGCCGTCCGACGATCTTTTCGCCGCCGAGGCTCCCGCCGAAACACCCGCCCACGCGCCGCTGGCCGAGCGCATGCGGCCACGGTCGTTGGACGAATATGTCGGACAGGAACATATCCTCGGCTCGGGAAAACTCCTGCGCCGCGCCATTGAGGCCGACCGTTTTTCGTCCATCGTCCTCTACGGGCCGCCCGGCACCGGCAAGACCAGCCTAGCGGAGATCATCGCCCGGACCACCAACGCCCGCTTCGAACGCCTCAGCGGGGTAGAAAGCACCGTGGCCGAGATCCGCAAAGTCATGGCCGCCGCGGCCATGCGACTGTCGCGCGATGGCACGCGGACCGTCTTGTTCATCGACGAGATCCACCGCTTCAACAAAGCGCAGCAGGACGTGTTGCTGCCTGATGTCGAACGGGGCACGGTGCGCCTCATCGGGGCGACGACGATGAATCCGTTTTTCTACGTCAACAGTCCGCTTGTTTCCCGCTCGCTGGTCTTCGAGTTGCGGTCGCTGTCTGCCACAGACCTGCGCGTGCTCATGTCTCGCGCCCTCGAGGATGCGGAGCGAGGGCTCGGCGGAAGGAGTGTCTCCATCGACGAAGACGCCGCCGCGCATTTGGCCGAGATTTGCGATGGCGATGCGCGGCGTTGTCTCAACGCGCTTGAGTTGGCTGCGCTGACCACCGAACCCGATGAGACAGACGCGATCCGTCTGACCCGCGCCGTGATCGAGGAAAGCATCCAGCGCAAAGCTGTGGTTTACGACGCCAAGGACGATGCCCATTACGATACGATCAGCGCGTTCATCAAAAGCATCCGCGGGAGCGATCCCGATGCCGCGCTCTACTGGCTGGCCAAGATGCTCCATGCCGGCGAGGACATCCGCTTCATCGCCCGGCGTCTGGTCATCGCGGCGAGCGAGGACATCGGCTTGGCCGACTCGCGGGCACTCCTCGTTGCCGTGGCCGCGCAGCAAGCATGCGAATTCGTCGGTCTACCCGAGGCACAGATCCCCCTGGCCCACGCCACCGTCTATCTGGCCACGGCACCGAAGAGCAACACGGCCTACATGGCGCTGCTCGCCGCGAAGTCCGATCTGGAAAAAGGCCGCACCCTCGCGGTTCCGGAGCATCTGCGCGACAAACATTACAAGGGAGCCGAGCGACTAGGTCATGGCGCGGGTTACAAATATTCCCACGATTTCCCCGACGCCTACGTCCCGCAAGCCTACCTGCCCGAAGGCCGCGTTTTCTACGAACCGTCCGACCGCGGCGAAGAGAAACGCATCGCCGAACGCTTGGCGCATTGGCGGGGATTATTCGAACAAAGGTAGGGCGCGGCGTCCCCGACGCGCCGGGACCATTTCACGTTTCCGGACGGCGGGTCCGGAGGCCCCGCCCTACCTGCGCCTCCGCGTTATTTGGCCCGCTCCGGATTGAGCGACTTCAACTCCGGCGGGACGAAGATGCCGTCCTTGCGGATGAGTTTTCCGTCGAACCAGACCTCACCGCCGCCGTAGTCCGCGCGCTGGATGCAGACCATGTCCCAATGGACCTGACTGCGGTTGCCGTTGCCGCCGACTTCGTAAGCTTGGCCGGGGGTGAAATGGAAAGAACCGGCGATTTTTTCGTCGAAGAGGATGTCGCGGATGGGATGCAGGATGTGCGGATTGAAGCCGAGGGAAAATTCGCCGATGTAGCGCGCGCCGGCATCGGCATCGAGGATGGAATTGAGCTTCGCGGTCTGGCGTCCGCCTTCAGCCCGGATGATCCGCCCCTGTTTGAACTCGAGCGAAATGTCCTCGAAGGCCGTGCCGTGGTAGATGGTCGGAACATTGAAGCGGACCTTGCCCTCGACGCTGCGCTTGACCGGCGCGGTGAAGACTTCGCCGTCTGGAATGTTGCGGTCGCCGCCGCAGATAACCGAACCGATGCCTTTGATGCTGAAGCGCAGGTCGGTCTCGGGACCCTTGATATGCACCTGATCGGTGGCGTCCATCAACGCCTTGAGCGCGTCCATGCCCTTGCGCAGCTTGCCGTAGTCGACCGTGCAAACGCGGAAGTAATAGTCTTCGAACGCCTCGGTGCTCATCTGGGCCTGCTGGGCCATGGACGGCGTCGGCCAGCGCAGGACGACCCAGCGCGTCTTGTTGATGCGGTGGTTCATCACCGGACGCATCGTCGCGGCGATCATTTTCAGTTTGTCCGCCGGCACATCGCTCATTTCGGTGGCATTGTCGCTGCCGCGGATGGCGATGTAGGCGTCCATTTTTTTCATGCGGGCCAATTCGACGTCGGCAGCCAGTCCGATCTGGTCCGGTGTGGCGCCGAGGGCCATTTCGCGCGAGATGCGGCTGTGCTGGACCTGGGTGAAAGGCAGCGCCTTGGCTTTGCGCACCGCACGGATCAGCGCCACGACCATGCCATCGGGAATGTCAGAAACTTCGATGAGCACCCGGTCGCCCGGCTTGAGGGCCGTCGAATGTTTGGTCAGCACCTCGGCCAACTTGTCGTAACGCGGATCGGACATCGCGGCACTATGCCCGAAGCGCCTGCGTGGCGCAATCCACCGGCGCAGGGGTGAGGCTCAGGGCCGGACCGCGTCCATGGAGGCCAGCCCGATGCGGAAGAGGTGACCCTGCTCGTTGGCAATGACCAAGGAATCGTTGCCGTCCCAGGCCACGGCTT
>CAZJGQ010000045.1:0-12984 GCA_964545425.1 uncultured Chthoniobacter sp.
TCGGACGCGCCTTGCGTCATTGGTCCGGCCAAGAAGATCCGTTGCCCTTCGCGCTCGGCGAATACAACGCCGGCCGCAGCCGCGTGCAACGCTGGTCGCGCGGCGAACAAATCTCCGCCGAGGAATTGCGCAAGGCGATGGACATCGCGAGCACGCGCGCCTACGTGGCGGCAGTGCGCGGGCGCTACGATTATTACCGCCAGCGCGGGGACGAAATTGGCGCGACGCCGTAAGCGTCAGGCTTCCGGCTGCTGGTGCTGGGTCAGAGCCGGCGTTTCCGGAGCGGCGGCCGCTGCGGGTTGCGGCGGCGGATTCTTGGGCGGCGCGACCGGCTCAAGACGGCCGTCGGCATATTCGATGACGTAGCCCTCGTGGGTGAGCCAGAGCAGATCGTTGACCACCGCTTCGCGCGCCGGATCGACGGACGGAGCCGGTGTTTCCGGAGCAGCTTCGGCGGATGGTGCCTCGGCAGCGGGAGTTTGGACCGGCGCAGCAGGCGCCGGGGCCAACAGGTCGAGGAGTTGGCCTCGGCGGAGGGATTTTTTGCCGCGGATGGTCTCGAGGATTTTGCGGATGGAATCGCTGACCGCGATCGCTTCGAGGTCGAGATAGCGCGGACGCGAGGCCGAGACAAACGTGGTGCGGTTCGGGCTCTTGTGAAAGCGGAGTCCGGCCGCGCTGAGCGAGCGGCTCAAGCTCTGGGCGAGTCGCAGGGGAAAGCGCGCTTCCTCCTCGCAGGCGTGGTTGAGAAGCGGGGCAAGCGCGGGATCGACCGCGGTGCTCTTCGGGTCGCCCGGCACGTGGGCCACATCGACGAATTGGATGTGGGCCGGCGCAAAGTGTTCGGCGAAGTGACGCTCGACCGCGGCGAGGTCGGCCAATTTCTCCGGGTTCTCGCCCTCGCGCGGGTAGTAGACCGTTGCTTTGGAGGCCTCAGCGCGCCATTTCTCGATGATCTCGGGGTCACGCTCCATCTTGAGCCGCGAGCGGAAGGTTTCGAAATCGAGGCGGGCGAAACGCTCGCGATGCAAATCGCGCAAGCGGCGCTCGAAATCATGGTGGTTGGGCGGACCGAGGAGGGCTCCCGACATGCCGCAGACCGCGACGACGGGGAAATTTCCCTTGGGCGCTTCGACCTCGACGGTCTCCGCGCGGTAAAGTTCCTCGCGCTTTTTGCGCAGGAGATGGCGGATGGCGTTTTCACGCGAAAGCCAGACGCTTTTGTCCTCATCGACGACGTAGAACGGCCCCTCGGGTTGCTTCGGAGCGGAGGTCAGGTCGACCGTGTAGGACGCGGGATTGCGCAGCAGGATGCGCGCGATGTCGAAGAGGCTGAAGGTTTTGCCGGTCTGGCGGACCTGCGCGACCACAGTTTCCACCGCGGCGGGCGTGGCGGAGAAAGCGATGCGCAGCCAGGGGAACGGATTCGGCGGGGGCGGAGGCGGACGGTGGTCTTCGCGCGGCGGACGGTCGAATTTTTTGCCGCCGGGCTTGGGTCCGCGGCGCGGGCCGGACGGTTTGCCACCCCGTTTGAAACCGCCGCCGGGTCTTTCCGGACGCGGTGCGCGCGGTGACGGCGCGATGACCGGAGAAGAGGACGGGTCTTTGGCCCAAGCCGGACGGAAATCGAGTGCGCTGAGGTCCAGCGTCGGGGCGTCTTCGGGCATGGGGCACAGCGCCGCCCGCAGGCGGCCGGGGATTACTCGGTGATGATGTCCTTGTACGTCATGCCCGCCGGGATCATGGGCAGAACGTGCTCGGTGTAAGGCGTCATGACGTCGAGAACGTAGACACCCTTGGCGTCAAGCATGCGTTGCAAGGCGGGGATAAGATCCTTTTTGTGGATGACGCGCTCGCACGGAACGCCGAAGCCTTTGCAGATTTCGACGTAGTCGGGGTAGATGCGCGAAGTGTCCTCCGGATCACCGAGGAAGGTGTGTCCGCGGTTGCTCTCGTAGAAGCGGTCTTCCCACTGCACGACCATGCCGAGGTGCTGGTTGTTCAGGATGATGGCTTTGGCCGCGATTTTCTCGATGTGCGCAGTGGCCAGTTCCTGCACGTTCATGAGGAAGGAGCCGTCGCCGTCGATGTCGATGACTTCGACGTCGGGGCAGGCCACTTTGGCGCCCATGGCCGCGGGATAACCGAAGCCCATCGCGCCGAGGCCAGCCGAGGTGATGAAGGTGCGCGGCTTCTCGAAGTCGAAATACTGTCCGGCCCACATCTGGTGCTGACCCACACCGGTGGTGAGGATGGCTTTGCCCTTGGTCAATTTGTAGAGCTGCTCGATTACGTATTGCGGCTGGATGGCATCGTCGGTGTCATTGTAGCGGAACGGATGCTCTTTTTTCCAAGCGGCAATTTTGTCATACCACGGCTTGAAGCGGGTGAACTTGGAACCGCTCACGCGCTCGAAGCCTTCCTTGGCCAGAAGCTCGTTGGCACGCTTGAGGGCGTATTTCACGTCGCTGAGGATAGGCAGGGCGACGACTTTGTTTTTGTTCAGCTCGGAATCGTCGATGTCGACATGGACGATGGTTCCGTGCTCGGCGAATTTTTCCACCTTGCCGGTCACGCGGTCATCGAAGCGAACGCCGATGGCAAGCAGCAGGTCGGCTTCGTTCACCGCGTTGTTGGCGTAGACGCTGCCGTGCATACCGAGCCACTTGAGCGAGAGCGGATGCGTCTCGGGGAAGGAGCCGATGCCCATCAGCGTGGTGGCCACCGGGATCTGGGTGCGCTCGACGAATTCGAGGAGTTCGGGCGCGGCGTCCGAAGTGATGATGCCGCCGCCGCAGTAAATCATGGGATCGCGCGACTGCTTGATCAGGCGGATCATCTCGAGCAACTGCTCGTCGGTCGCGCGTTTGTCCGCATTGTAGCCGCGCAGCGTGATGGTCTCGGGGAAAACCGGTTCCATCTTCTGGTTTTGGATGTTCTTCGGAAGATCGATCACCACCGGTCCCGGACGTCCCGAGGTGGCGATGTAAAAGGCTTCTTTGACGATGCGCGGAATCTCGTGGATGTCCCAGATGAGATAGCTGTGCTTCACGATCGGCAGGGTCATGCCGAAGAAGTCGGTTTCCTGGAACGCGCCGCGGCCGATCATTTCCTGCGGAACCTGGCCGGTGACGGCGATGACCGGCACCGAGTCCATGAAGGCGTCGGCCAAGCCGGTGACGAGGTTGGTCGCGCCGGGTCCGGAAGTGGCCATGCAGAGGCCGACTTTGCCGGTGGCGCGGGCGTAACCCTCGGCGGCAAAGACGCCGCCCTGCTCGTGGCGCGGGAGGATTGTGCGGATCTGTTTGGACCGCGTAAGTGCTTGATGGATAGGCATGCTCGCCCCGCCCGGATAAGCGAAAATGGTGTCCGCACCCTCAAGCTCGAGACAGCGGACAAGGATCTCCGCGCCGTTCATCAGCTTGGCGTTTTGCTGGGCTGAAGCCGGTCCGCGGGCAGAGGCGGTCGAAATACTCATCCCGCGCTTATAGCGGAGCAGCCCTCACGAAGCAACCTCCGGAAAGCGCCTCCCCGCAGGAGCTTGGCGGGCAATCTTTGGATCAGCCGGGACGGACATGATACAAGTGAGTCCATGCCCGATTATTTCTGGTGGTGTCTGGCCGCGCTGATCGGCGGAGGCTTGGTCGGATTTCTTCTCGGCCATTTGCGCGCCGTGCGTGCTGGCGCCGAAACCGCCGCGGCCCGCAGCCGTGCGGAAGAATTCGAGCGTCAGTTGCAGGCGCTCGACGAAGAACGGCGCAAGCTTTCCGCCGAAGTCCAATCGTTCGCCGTCGACCTGGCCGCCGAGAAACAAAAAACAGCCGGACTCGAAGAAGCGCGGGCTGCCTTGAAGATCGAATTCGAAAACCTCGCGGCCGGCATCCTGGAGGACAAATCGAAACGCTTCACCGAGCAGAACCGCGCGCAGCTCGAGCAATTGCTCGGTCCGCTTTCGGAAAAGTTGCAGGAATTCAAAAAGCAGGTGCACGAGGCCTACGGTGAGGAAGGCCGCGCGCGTCACGCGCTGACCGAGGAAGTGCGCCGCCTGAGCGACCTCAACCAGAAAGTCTCCCGCGAAGCGGGCAACCTCGCCCAAGCGCTCAAGGGCCAGGCCAAGACCCGCGGCAACTGGGGGGAAATGATTTTGGAGTCGGTGCTGGAAAAAGCGGGATTGGTCAAAGGCCAGCACTTCCACACGCAGGTCTCGGCCACGAGCGGCGAAGGTCGCCGCCTGCAACCCGATGTGGTGCTCGATCTGCCCGGCGGACGCCAAGTAGTGATCGACGCCAAGGTGTCACTCAATGCCTACGAGCGACAATGCAGCGCGGCGGGCGACGAGGAACGCGCGGTTGCGGCCAAAGAACACGCCGAGTCGCTGCGGCGGCACATCGAGCAACTTTCGTCGAAGGACTACGCGGGACTGCCGGGGATCAAGTCACCGGACTTCGTCTTTCTCTTTGTCCCGGTCGAACCGGCCCTCCATGCCGCGCTGGAAACCGCGCCGGATCTGGTCGGTGACGCGCTCGAGCGCAACATCGTGCTGGTCACCGCGCCCAATGTCATCGCCACGGCGCGCCTCGTGGCCCAGCTCTGGCAGCAGGACAAACAGAACCGTTTCGCCGCGCAGATCGCGGAGCAGGGCGGGAAGCTTTATGACAAATTTGCCGCCTTCTGCCGCGACCTCGAGAACATCGGTCTGCGTATCCGGCAAACGCAGGAAAGTTACGACGACGCCATGGGCAAGCTGCGCGACGGACGCGGCAACATCCTGCGGCAGACGGAAAACCTGCGGGCCCTCGGGGCCAAAACGACCGCCCAGCCGCCGGCCTTGCTGCAAGGCGCAGGAGAGAACGGCGCGGAGCAGGAATAGCCGCGAGCGATCCCCTACCGCGACAAATCGCTCTGCCGCAGCAGGCGGAAGCCGCGGCCTTCGAGCACCGCGCTGGCGCATTCCAGATCGTCGGTATGCACGGCGACGAGCGGACGGCCGCGCGGACGAACGAGCAACGTGTAGCTGAAAAGGATGTTCACTTCGGCTTCAAGAAGCGCGGCGAGCAGGCGCGGCAAATCGGAGGCGCCTTCTTCCAGTTCGGCCACGACGACATCGCAGGCGCCGAAAGCGATGTCGTGGCGATCGAAGAGTTCCTCCAGCAATTCCGGATCGCTCACCACCATGCGGGCGATGGAGGTTTCGGAGGAATCTTGGATGCTCAGGGCAAGCACGACGACGCGCGCCTCGGAAAGCATTTTGACCACCTCGAGAAGAGCGCCAACGCGATTGGTAAGGAACACGGAGTATTGACGCACGGCGGGGCCCTGCAGCTTTTCGGTCGTCTCGGTGGTCATGATGCGGAGATTATTTGAAAAGGTAGAGGAGGCAGAAATCCGAGGCCGGACCGCCGTCCGTTTCGACCTGCACAAAATACTGCCCGGTGACCTCGGCTGTCACGCCGGCAGCGGCCAGGCCGGTTTCTTGGTGGGGCAAAACGGTGAGCCTTTGGCCGTCCGGACCGAAGACCGAAACCTTCGGGTCTTTGCTCTCGTGATCGACCGCGAGGCAGAACCAATATTGGTTGCCGCGGAAGAGATTGACCGCGAGCCGTTGCGGTTGGCCCGACTCGATGCGCCCGCTCCACACGCGGTCGCGCATTTTGAATCCCTCGTTGGCCAGCGCGCCGCCGAGGTCCATGAGCCGGACGCGCAGGGCGGCTGGAGGCAGGGGTTGCTCGGGCGAAGGTGCCGGAGTGGGCGTGGGCGATTGGGCCGGCAGACGACCGAGGAGGACGCTGCCGAGAAAGAGCGCGGCGAGAAATTTCATGGGTCCTTGGCGGCCATTGCCGCGGTGAATTTTCCGGTCGTTTCCTTGATGGCCAAAACCTGCTCCGCGCCGAAGGACTGGTCCGCCGGAACCTCCATCGCCGCGACCACAGCGGCCAAGGTGCCGTCCGTCGCGGCAATGACCGGCTGTTCGCGCGTCTCCCCGGGAAGTTGTTCCAGTTCGGTGCGCAGCCAGCCGACAAGTTCGGCCTGCCGCAGAAGCTCCGCCGTCTTTTCCTCGCCGTTCAGCTCGGCGGCGCGGCTGCCCACTTCCAGCGCGCGCAGCCAAGCTCCGGCCGTGATGAGCGAAGCCAGCACTTCATCGCGCTGCGCGATCATGGCGCGACGCACTTCGTTGGTCGTCGCCTCGAGTTCCTCGCGCAGGGCGAACCAATCGTTCTTGTCGGCAAAGTCCGAAATACTTTTACCCCGCATGAGCACGTCCTCGCCCACCCCGAGCGCGCGGGCCAGCGCGATGATATCCTTGCCCGTGTTCTTGACCTGCTGGCCGTCCTGCGCCTCGACCGCGACATACCCGTCGGTGACGAGCGCGCCGAGGTTGAGCGCACTGCGCAGGCGCGTGGGGTAAGTGGTCGGCACCGGCTCGCGGTAGAACGACATCCAATCGGGTTTGCCCGCTTTGTCGATGGCCACGAAAAATTCGGCCGGACTCGGCACGGTGAGCGCGGCGATGCGTTCCGCACCATCTCGCTGCTTGGACGAAAGCTGGGCCGCGGCCGGGGAAAGACCGAGCACCGCGGCAGCGAGCAGAAGCAGACCCGTTTTCATCGCTTGCCAATAGACTCCCCGGCGGACCGACCGACCAGCGGGATTTTCCCTCCTCCGACCGGACACTGCCCGCAACAACCCGTGCCCGCACCCCGGAATCGCAACCATGCCCGGCGGACGAGATAGAACACGGCCGCGCCGACGGCCAAGGCGACAAGGATGATCTCGGTCGCACTCATCATCCAAGCCAACGCGTGCCCACTTGGTAGGTCAAGACCGCGCCCAGCCAAGCCAGCGCGGTCATGTAAAGGAAGCCGAAGACGGCCCAGCCCCAGCGGGCCTCCTTGGCCATCACTGCAACTGTCGCGCCGCATTGGAGGCACAGGGCGAAGAAGACCATGATGGCCAGCGCCACCGGCACGGTGAAAACGGGCGAGCCGGTCTTCGGTCCGTGCGTCCACAAATCCCTCGCCAGCGCCGAGCGCAGATCGCCGGACTCCTCGTCGACCTCCTGACCGATGCCGTAGATCGTCCCGAGCGTGGCGATGATGACTTCACGCGCGGGGAAACTCGCCAATACGCCGACCGTGATTTTCCAGTCGAACCCGGCGGGGGCGAAGATCGGTTGCAGGGCGCGACCCGCGCGGGCGAGGTAGCTTTGCTCGATGTAGGCGGCATCGACCGCGCGGTCGACCGCGGCTTCATCGTTGACCACCGACAAAGTGGCCACCGTTTGTTCACGCACTTCCGCGGGCCGGGGGAAATAAACGAGCGCCCAAATGATGATGGTCATGGCGACAATGACCGTGCCGGCACGGACGAGAAATTCGCGCGCCCGTTCCCACATGCGCCAGAAGATATCGCGCAGCCGCGGACGCCGGTAGGGCGGCATTTCGAGGAGGAAGGGTTGCGGACGTGTGCGCAGGATGAACTTGTTCAAAGCCCAGGCGATCGGAATGGCCACAGCGAGACCGACAAAATGCATGGCAAAGAGGGTGAACCCGGCCGCCGCGGCACCGTAAGCGGGCGCGATGAAGGCGCCGATCATCAGGGTGTAAACGGGCAAACGCGCCGAGCAACTCATCAGCGGAGAGACGAGGATCGTGGTGAGCCGCGCGCGCGGATCCTCGATGGTGCGCGTGGCGAGAATGCCGGGAATGGCGCACGCGTAACTCGACAGCATGGGAACAAAGCTTTTCCCGTTCAGCCCGCACCAGCCGAAAATTTTATCCATGAGAAAGGCGCCGCGCGCCATGTAGCCGGTGTCCTCGAGCAGCGCGATGAAGAAAAAGAGGATGAGAATTTGCGGAAGAAAAATGATCACGCCACCCACCCCTCCGACCACGCCGTCGACAACGAGACTCTGCAAGGCCGGCCACGCGTCGAACCACGGCGCGACCCATTCCTGCACGGAGGCGACGCCCGCTTCGATCGCGTCCATGAACGGTCCGGCCCACGTGTAGATCGACTGGAAGACGAGGAGCATCATCAGCGCGAAAATGGCCAGACCCCAAACGCGATGGGTCAGCACCGTATCGATCCGCTCGGTCCAAGTGCGCCGCCGCGTCTCGGGAAACCGGATGGCGTCGGTGGTGAGATGCCCGAGATGTTCATAGCGCAGGAGGGCTTCAGCCGAAGCCGGATGCCAACCGGCGGCAGAGAGAATATCGCGCGAGGCGGAGAGCAAAGGTTGGGCGTCGGAACCTTGCGGCCATCCGGCGCGCTCCAGCACCGCGCTCCCGCGGTCGAAAAGCACGCGGCGCAACTCGCCGGGCCCGAGGGTTTGCGCGCCCTCTTTTTCCAGTCCGGCGGCAAGGTATTTCCCGGCGCGTTCGACCGCTTCGGGCCACGGCACCTGCGCCATGAGCGTGCGGTCATGCGCGGCGTGCAAGACCGCCTTGCCCAAGGCTTCGATCCCCTCGCCGCGCGTGGCCACGGTGCGGACGACCGGCACGCCGAGCCGGCGCGAGAGGAGCGCTGTGTCGATGCGGATGCCGGCGCGGTCGGCGGCGTCGGACATGTTGAGCGCGATGACCAAGGGCAAGCCGAGATCAGCCACCTGCGAGGCGAGAAAGAGATTGCGCACGAGGTTGGAAGCATCGACGACGCAAACAACCGCATCCGGCTTCTGCTCCCCGGCGAGATGGCCGGTGAGGAAATCGAAGGCCACGCGTTCATCCGGCGAAGTGGCGGCGAGGCTGTAGGCTCCGGGAAGATCGACCAGCGTGATGGAATAGCCGCCGGTTTCCCACGTGCCGAGTTTTTTTTCCACGGTCACGCCGGGATAGTTGCCGATTTTCTGACGCGATCCGGTCAGGCGGTTGAAGAGCGTGGTCTTGCCGGTGTTCGGATTGCCGACCAAGGCAACGCGCAACGGACGGGCGGGCGGATTCATGGACCGTGATGTTTTCTCAAGCGTGACGTTCGACCGTCACCGCCGCCGCATCCGCCTTGCGCAAGCTCAGCCTCATTCCGCCGAAAGCGATTTCCACCGGATCACCGAGCGGCGCGATCTGCACGACTTCGACTTCCGTGCCGGGCAGCAATCCCATGGCGAGGAGTCGTTGGGCGGCCGGCTGCTCGGAATCGACCGGTTGGACGCGACCCCGCTGGCCGGCGCTCAAGGCGGACAGCGGGCAAACGGCTCCGCTCATCGCGCCGGGCGGAAAGCCCGTCGCTGCGCTTCCTGCAGGGCGCAAACCTGCACGCAACCCAACATGCAGCGCCGCAAAGCCACGCAGCCGTTTTGGCAGCGGACCATGACAGGGTCATGACCGGAGAGGACCTCGACTTCGGCTCCCTCATGGAAACCGACCCGGCGCAGGTGCTCGGCCCATTCGCTGTTGTCATCGAGCGAAACCACGCGATTGCTCACGCGGCGGGGGCTTTTGGCCAGGCTGATGGTCTTCAGATGCGGCATAGGTTGCGGCAATTGAGACTTAGTCTCAAAGAGCTGGCGGGGCAAGTGCTTATACCGATCTCAAGGGAGGTGGATCGCGATGTCCCCATCGCGATTTATCGACCTAATATCGCGCCGAACCGGAGCAAGAGCGGAGATGGCCCTTAGGCAAACGGCGCGATCCACCTTTACAGATCCATCTTTACGGCAACGGAAACCGTGAAGTAAACGCATGGACACGGTTCTTCAACCGCTCCAACTCGGAAGGACTGTCCACGTTCTGCAGCGCGGCGTGGATGAGGTCGGCGATTTCCATCATCTCCTCCTCCTTCATGCCGCGGGTCGTCATGGCCGGCGTGCCGATGCGGATGCCGCCGGTTTTCATGATCGACTCGGTGTCGAACGGGATCGCGTTTTTGTTCACCGTGATTCCGGCAAGATCGAGAGTCTCCTGCGCTTGCTTGCCGTTGAGGCCGGCAGGGCGGAGGTCGACCAGCAACACGTGGTTGTCGGTGCCGCCGGAAACAATGCGGTAGCCGAGCATGGCCAGACGCGCGGCGAGAGCTTTGGCATTGGCCACCACTTGGGCGGCGTATTGCTTGAAGGCCGGCTGCAGCGCCTCGTGGAAACAAATGGCCTTGGCCGCGATGACATGCATGAGAGGTCCGCCCTGCACTCCGGGGAAGACCTGCGCATCGACCGCCTTGGCATATTGCGCCTTGCACAAAATCACGCCGGAGCGCGGTCCGCGCAGGCTTTTGTGCGTCGTGCTGGTGACATAATCGGCATACGGCACCGGGCTGGGATGGGCCCCGCCGGCCACGAGGCCCGCGATGTGCGCCATGTCGACGAAGAGCAGCGCCCCGGCGTCATCGGCGATGCGGCGCATGCGTTCGAAGTCGATGATGCGCGGATAAGCCGAGGCACCGGCCGTGATCATTTTCGGACGGCATTCGTTGGCCAGCTTGGCCAGCGCGTCATAGTCGATGCGCTCGCTTTCCGGGCTCACACCGTAGTGAACGACGTCATAAAGCTTGCCGGAAAAGTTCGCTTTGTGCCCGTGGGTGAGGTGTCCGCCGTGGGCCAAATCCATGGTGAGGATGCGGTCACCGATGGCCAACGAGGCGAAGTAGACCGCCGTGTTGGCCTGGCTGCCGCTGTGCGGTTGCACGTTGGCGTGCTCGGCCCCGAAAAGTTCCTTGGCCCGCTCGATGGCCAGCGACTCGACCACATCGACGTGTTCGCATCCACCATACCAGCGGCGTCCGGGATAGCCTTCGGCGTATTTGTTGGTCAGGGCGGAGCCCTGCGCCTCGCGCACCGCGCGGCTGGTGAAATTTTCCGAGGCGATCAGCTCGATGTTCTCGAATTGGCGGCGCTCCTCGTCGTGGATGGCGGCGGCGATGGCCGGGTCGGTTGATTCGATGGCCGCAATGTCGGAGGGTTCGTGCGCGATATCGGGTCGGGTGGCTGTGTTCATGGTCGTTTTTTGTCCGGTGATGAGTTCGATGACGCGGGGCATGGCACGTTTGATGTCCTCTTTGCAGGCCTCGTAAGTGCCGCGCGTTCCCCCGATAGGATCAGTTACGTCCGAGCGACCGCCTTTGGCTGCGTCGTCGAAACGCAAAAGGCGCGCCTTGGGCGCCATTTCGGGGAAAAGCAGCAGGAGCATGTCGAGATGGTCCCGCGTCATGGTGAAAATGTAATCGGCCTCGCGCAGCAAATCGGCGCTGACCGGCTGGCTGCGGATGCCGGAAATATCGATGCCCTCCTCGCGGAGCACGTCGATGGCGTGGGCGCTGGGCGGCTGACCGCGTCCGGCCCCCAACCCGGCCGACGCCACCTCGACATCGTCACCCGCCATCTCGCGCAGCAGGCCCTCGGCCATGGGACTGCGGCAGACGTTGCCGGTGCAAATAAAGAGGACGTTTTTCATCGATCGGTGCCCGCGTCGGGCCGCCACAAAAGCGTAATAGACGAGGCTCTCAAGTCAATCTGGCCGCCAGCCCCGGGCAGCCGGAAAACTTGCCTCCCGGGCGGCGGGGTGTTGCCATGGGCAGTGATGAATCCGATCCCCGTCTTTCTGGCCGTCTCCGCCCTGTCCCTTGCCTCCCTGACCGCCCAGCCGGCCGATGCCTCGCCGACCGGCCCGTTCACCCTGCCCGATCTCCCCTACCCCTACGAAGCCCTCGAGCCGCACATCGATGCCGAGACGATGAAGATCCACCACAACAAGCACCACGCGGCCTATGTGAACAATGCCAACAAGGCCCTGGCCGACCATCCGGACCTGGCCAAGATGAGTGTTTGGGAGCTGGTAGCCCACCTCGACGAGGTGCCCGACGACATCCGCACCACCCTGCGCAACAACGCCGGCGGACACGCCAACCACTCGCTCTTCTGGCTCATGATGAAACCCGAGGGCGGCGGAGAGCCGACCGGTGAATTGGCCGAAGCGATCAACGAAAACTTCGGCAGCTTCGCCGAGTTCAAAAAAGAATACACCGCCGCCGCGATGAAAGTCTTCGGCAGCGGCTGGGCCTGGTTGAGCATCACCCCCGACGGCGAAATGGTCATCGAAACCACGCCGAACCAAGACAGCCCCATCATGAACGGCGGCAAACCCCTCCTCGGCCTCGATGTCTGGGAGCACGCCTACTACCTGAAAAACCAAAACCGCCGCGCCGAATACGTCGACGCGTGGTGGAACGTGGTCAACTGGGACTACGTCGCAGAGAAATACGCCGAGGCGAAGAAGTAACCGCGGCGCACTTCAGTGCGCGACGCTCTTGGAGAACAGGTTGATCACCGCCACGCCGGCGATGATCAGAGCGATGCCGATGATGGCGGGCACATCGAGTTTCTGGCCGAAAAGGATCCAGGCGATGATACTGACCAGCACGATCCCGGCCCCGCTCCAGATGGCATAAACGATGCCGACGGACATCGATCGCAAAGTAAGCGAGAGGAAGAAAAAGGCGACCACATAGCCGGCGACCACGATCAATGACGGCCAAATGCGGGTGAAGCCCTCGCATGATTTAAGCGAAGAAGTAGCGATCACTTCGGCCACAATAGCGATGGCGAGATAGAGGTAGGTCATGGGGGAAGTGACGAGTGGCGGGCGACGAGTAGAAGCGGTGGGGGTCCTTAAACGGCGCACATTGCGCAGAGGTGTGGCCAGAAGACAATCAGGCCGACGATGAGGGCGGCGATGGACGCGAAGAGGACGGCTGCGGCGGCGAGGTCTTTCAGTTTTTTCACCTCGGGGTGTTCGTCGGGGTGCGCGAGGTCGGCGACGTATTCGATGGCGGTGTTGAGCGCTTCGGCCACCCAGACGAGGCCGATGGCGAGAATGACGGCGATCCATTCGCCGGGCGTGATGGCGAACCACCAACCGAGGGCGACGACCGCGACCGTCGCGGCGAGATGGATGCGGGCGTGGACTTCGCTTTTGAGCAGCGCGGCGATGCCGCGGAAGGCGCAGGCGAAGCTCTCGGCTTCGCGGGAGAGGAATCCGCGGCGGTTCATGATGAACA
>CAZJGQ010000046.1:0-12928 GCA_964545425.1 uncultured Chthoniobacter sp.
CGGCGATGCCGCCGGCGTTGTCGGCAATCGGACCGTAAGCGTCGATGCTCATGGTAATACCGATGGTGGCGAGCATGCCGACCGCGGCGATACCCACGCCGTAGAGTCCGGCAAAGTGGCTGGCGCCGAGAATGACGAAAGCCACCACAGCGAGCGGAATAACCACGGAGAACATGCCCACGGCCAGACCGCGAATCATCACCGTGGCCACGCCGGTCAGCGCGGCCTTGGCGATGGACTTCATGGGGGATCCGCCGGTGTAGAATTCGGTGGAGAGTCCGATGGCAATGCCGCCGATCGACCCCATGAGCACGCAGAGCCATACTTTGAGATCGACGCCGAGTTGGCTGATCACGCCGCCGGCGAGAAGGACGAAGAGCGTGGCGGCGCCGATCGTGCCCGTGCGCAGGGCGCGGGCCGGCTGGCTGTTGGAGGAAAGTTTGACCAGACCGATGCCGGCCAGCGAGCAGAGCAGACCGGTCGAGGCCAAGGCGAGCGGGAGGAACATCAAGTTTCCGCGCGCCGCGGCGAGGTCTTCCCATTGCGCGATGGTCAGCGTGGCCGCGATGGCCATCGAGGCGATCATGGCGTTGCAGTAGGACTCGAAAAGGTCGGCGCCCATGCCGGCCACGTCGCCGACGTTGTCACCGACGTTGTCGGCAATGACGCCCGGATTGCGCGGATCATCTTCGGGAATGCCCGACTCGACTTTGCCGACGAGGTCGGCCCCGACGTCGGCGGCCTTGGTGAAAATGCCGCCGCCGATGCGGTAGAAGATAGCGACGAGCGACGCACCCATGGCGAAGCCGTGGATGATGTGGACGTCTTTTTCCGATTCTCCGAAGAAGAGGAAGAGCGATCCTACCCCGAGCAGACCCATGGAGGCCACGGTGAGGCCCATGATGGACCCGCCGAAGAACGCGGTGGTCAGCGCCGCGCCCGAGCCTTTGTTGTGGGCGGCCAGCGCGGTGCGCACGTTGACGTGCGTGGCGGAATACATGCCGATGTAGCCAGCCAGCGAGGAGGCCGCCGCGCCGAGGAAGAAGGCCAGGGATTCCCAAGGGTCCTTCAGGCTGAGCAGGCCGCCGACCACGATGGCGAATGCACCGATGAGGAAAAGTTCGCGGCGCATGAAGACCATCGCGCCGGTGTGGATTTGTCCGGCAATCTCGGCCACGCGGCCGTCTCCGCCGGGCTCCATGACGATGCGCCGGTAGGTGATGAAAGCGATGGCCAAACCGGCCAAGCCGAACAGGGGAACGAGGAAGTGGAGGTTTTCCATGATGTGAAAAATGAGGGGTTGCGGATCAATATCCCTTCACGGCCTGCGCCGAGTGCCACCAGAGCGTGTGTTTGCTCTCGAGCGTTTCCTCGGAAGGCATGGGGAAGAAGCGGAAACCGGTGGTGTCGCCGACAAACATGCCGCTGCGCACCATGGAGAAAAGAATGTCGGGACGCATCCCGCGATAGACGATCTTGGTCATGCGCTCGTGGTTGTCGCGCAGGGAACGCAGACATTCGCGCAGGTGCTCGACGTTTTGGTAGGGCAACTGGCCGTCGAGTTGGATGTCCGTGTCGGCAGCAAGACTGCCAAGCTTGAGGTCGATGAAGGCAAGGCGCGGGAGGGTGACGAGTTTTTCCGGAGCAGTGACCAACTCGCAAAATGCTTTCGGTCCGAGGCGGCTGGCTACGCGCGGGTAGACGGGGCCGAGTTCTTGGTAGAGGAAAAACTTTTCGTGTCCATCACCGGTCCACGCGGCGGGGTCGAGTCCGAGGGTCAGCCCGGAAGGCGTGGTCAAGTAGACCTTGCGCAGGGCTTCGAGCGGGACGCGCGGGAGGACATTGAAGACCGCCATGTAAACCGAGCGGCGCGGCGAGCCATCGCGGTGCGCTTTGCAACGGGCGCGGGCCTCGTCCATGCGGAAGCCGGAGAGATCGGCATTCTGGTCGACTTCGAAGAACACGGCCGGGCCTTCGATTTGCCGCTTGGATCCGGTGGCCATGTAGGCGCCGAATTTGTCGGGCGGAAGTTGCGAGAGGATGAGCGCTTCGGGGATGAGCGAAAGATAGAGATGTGAATCCATGGGGAGTGGCGGAAAGGCTACCGGTTACCTCGCCCCGCTGGCAAAGCACAAAAATCCTATGTCGCCCACCCCGCCGAGCGCGCTGTTTGCAACAACGCACGCCGCCGGTGGTAGGCCTGCGTGTCCATGGAGAGCAACTGACCCACGGTGAAGTCCGTGGACGCGCAGGTCGTGACGACGCGTTGCAGGATGGCCAGACAGGCGACCGCATCGAACAATGCGTCGTGCCAATCGAGCCCTTCGCAGCGGGTGCGGATTTCATCCTCCACGCCAAGCGCGGAAGCGACGTCGCCGAGAGCATGGGCGGGCAACTCCGGCAAGACGGCGCGGGAGAGGAGGAGCGTGTCGAGCCACGGACCGAAACCGTGGAGCGGAAAAGCCCGAAGGAAGCGCTTTTCCGTCCCGGCCCCGTGCGCCACGACCACCGCACCGGCGAGGCGCGATTTGAATTCGGGCCAGAGCGCGGTCATGGACGGGGCATCACGAACGTCGTCTTCCCCGATCCCGTGCACGGCGCGGGCACTGCGGGTGATGAGCACCGGCGAATGCACGTAGCTGCGGAAAAAATCGGTCATCTCCCCTCCCCGCCAGACGGCGATGCCGACTTGCACCGGTTCATCGCTGCGGCCGGGAGCCGCGCCGGCGCTTTCGAAATCCAACGCCGCCCACGCCGCTTCGCGCACCGGCGTGTCGAGCAGGCTCATTTCACGGCGACGCGCAAACTCCCGCGGATCTTGCGTTCGCTCTCCGCGGCGGACCGCAAAAGTTTTTCCGTGGTCGGCCAATCGATGCAACCATCGGTCACCGAAACGCCGTAGCGCAACTTCTTGCGGTCTTTGTTCACCGGCTGGTTGCCTTCTTCGAGATAGCTTTCGAGCATCGCGCCGATGATCGACGTGCGCCCGCGTCGACGCTGGGCCAGCACATTGCGCCAGACGATGGCTTGGCGGCGGGGATTCTTGGCCGAGTTGGCGTGGCTGCAATCGACCATGAAGCCGGGTTGCAGTCCGGCCTCGCGCAAACGACGCTCCGTGTCGGCGGTGTGGCGCGATTTGTAGTTCCCGCCCTCGCGGCCGCCGCGCAGGACAATATGGGTGTCGGCATTTCCCTCGGTGTTGACCACCGACGTGCAGCCATCCTGGTCGATGCCGAGGAAACTGTGGGGCGAGCGCGCGGAGAGGAGGGCGTCGAGCGCGGTTTGCACGCTGCCGTCGGTGCTGTTTTTGAATCCGACCGGCATGGAGAGTCCGCTGGCCATCTCGCGGTGGGTCTGCGACTCGGTGGTGCGGGCGCCGATGGCCGCCCAACTGACCACATCGGCCAGATATTGGGGCACGATGGGGTCGAGAAACTCGGTGGCGGTGGGCAACCCAAGCGCGGTGATTTCCAAGAGCACTTTGCGGGCAAGACGGAGTCCGGCGGCGAGGTCGCAGGAATCGTCCATACGCGGATCATTGACCAGCCCCTTCCAGCCCACCGTGGTGCGCGGTTTTTCGAAATAAACGCGCATGAAGATGCAGAGCGAATCGCCCAGTTCCTCGCGCAGAGCGGCAAGACGGCGGGCATAGTCGAGGGCGCCTTCCGGATCGTGGATCGAGCACGGACCGACGATGGCAAGGAGTCGCGTGTCGCGTCCGTGCAGGATGGCCTGCGCCTCGGCGCGGCCTTTGCTCACGGTGTCCAACGATACCGCGCGGACCGGCAATTCCTTTTTGATGACTTTCGGCGCGACGAGGCGCTGGAGGCGGCGCACCCGCGTGTTTTCGAGCGGGCGGGGTGACTTTCTGGCTGGCATACGGCAGTGGACGTGGACCGGACATTAAGCCCGAGAAGGCGGCGCGGCGCAATTCACGACTTGCGCAAAGGCTTTGCGCGCGGTCGAGCCGAGGGTAATTTCCCGGAATGCCAGTGACGGAAAACGCGCCCAGCGCCAGCCTCGGCCGGCGCCTGGAAGGCACGTTGCGAAATTTCTACCGCGCGCGCCGCGCCGGCGAGTCGCTCCTGCGCCGCGCCCTGCGGCGTCCGCGCACCGTCACGGAAAGCCCCAATCTTTTGCCGCTCTTGATCAAGGTGCTGGCCGGTTTCGCCAAAGTGGACGGCGAGTTGCTCGAGGAGGAGATCGACTCCAGCCTCGGATTCCTGCGCTACGACTATCCGGAAGCGGTTTATTCGGAACTGCGCCAGTTGTTCCGCCAAGCCCTGCAGGAAAAACCCGACCTCGGTGCCATGGCGCGCGAATTGCGCGGCAAATTGAGCGAGGACCGCAAAATTCTGCTCGGCATCCAGCTCTACGACCTCGTGCACCGGGCGGGCATGAACACGGACAACATGGCCGCCTACTACTCCTTCATGGAGCAACTGGGCACGGCATCGCAGGCCATCGACATCGTTTATCAACTCAACAGCGACACGCCGACGCCGCGCGGGGAATTCTTCGATGCCGACTCCACGCCTTTGGAGGTCATTACTTTCGGATCCGGCTCCGACGCGGACGTGCAGATCCGCGAACTGACGAACAACAACCGCCTCGCCGCCTACCGCCACGGGGATCTCATCCTCGTGAAGAACCTTTGCGACCATCCGGTCTCGGTGCAGGGGCGCGCCCTGCGACCCAAGGAATTCACGCGCGTCTATCCCGGACAGCGCATCGTGGTGGACGAAAAAGTCCTCACCCATCAGGACCTCGTTTTCTACTTTAACGCCAAGAAAAACGTCTCGTTGGCCCACATCTTCGTCACGGTGACGAGCGACAATGAAATCCAGCTGGAAAAAAATCGCACGCGCGACAGCTCGCTCGAAGTACGCTTCGGTCTGCGCGTTTTGGTCATCGCGCTCAAAGACGTTCCGGCCACCCTCGACGGCACGCGCCTGCGGGCCGGGGCCCGCGTCGAATCGGACCTCGAGGGCAAAATCCTCTTCGACAACGACACAGAGCTCCCGCTGAGCGACCTGCGGCGCCACGCGCACTCTTACGGGGGACGTTTCCACCTCAAGCAGTCGAAGACCACCTACCTCGTCTCGAACAATCCCTCCCTCCTCGACGAGGACGACATCCTCCTCGCGCCCGGCGCGGGCGGCGACGTGCTCCTGCGCATTTTCTGCGACTTCGAAAAGCTCGTAGGACGACTCGAAGTGCTCACAACCGACCACCCGATCATGGTTGGAGACACGCCGGTGCGCAACGAGACGTCCCTGGGCGACGGGGACATCATCCAGATCGACGCCAACCAGGCTCTGCGCTGCAACTTCTCCGAGCGCCTGCTCGAGGAAGAACGCAACGTCATCCATCACCTCGACGTGCGCGACCTGGTCTGCCGCTTCAAAGGCGGGACACTCGGGATCGACGGCGTGAGCTTCTCTGCCACGCGCGGGGAAATGATCTGCGTGATGGGCGCCAGCGGCTGCGGCAAGAGCAGCCTGCTCCGCGCCATTGCCGGACAATTCCCGCCGGTCCGCGGCGAGGTGCTCTTCAACGGGCTCTCGCTCTACGAGAACTTCGACGCCCTCAAACAATACGTCACCTACATTCCGCAGTTCGATGCCTTCGACGAGCACCTGACCATCGGGGAGAACCTCGATTTCGCTGCGGCCATCCGCTCACCCTACCTCTCGCGGCGCGAACGGCGCCGGCGGATCGACGGGAAACTGGCCGAGCTCGGGCTCAACGAGCGGCGCGATAGCGTGGTCGGCGCGCACCACCGCAAGACCTTGAGCGGCGGCGAGCGCAAGAGGCTCAACATCGGCCTCGATATGATCGGTTCGGCCGACATCTACCTGTTCGATGAACCGACCTCGGGACTTTCCTCCAAAGACTCCGAGCACGTCATGGAAATCATCCGGGCCATGGCGCACAACAAAATCGTCATCGTCACCATTCACCAGCCGAGCTCGAAAATTTTCCAGATGTTCAACAAAGCCATGCTGCTCGACCGCGGCGGACGCATGGTTTTCTTCGGCACCCCGCACGAAATGCTCTCCTACTTCGCCGAGGCAGAGCACCAACAGCACTTCGGCACGCCGCTCGGGGGATGCCCGGCCTGCGGCACGACGCGTCCGGAATTCGTGTTCGACGTGCTCGAAACGCCGCTGCGCGATCTCGGCGGCGACGTCATCTACGAGGAAAACGATCGCGGACAGCTCGTGCCCGTGCGCCGCTACTCGCCGGACTACTGGCGCGACAAATACGAGGCCTGGCGCCTCATGCGCGACGTGCGGCAACCGGCGGCCGAACCGTCCGCAACCGACCATCAGGGCGTGTCGGCCGAACCGCGCCGCTCGTGGCCGGCCTTTCTGCGCGAGGAACTTCTCCAATTCCGCACGCTCCTCGCGCGCTCCTTCATCAGCAAATTGCGCAACAAGGGCAATCTCGCCACCACCATGATCGCGGCGCCAGCGCTTGCCGCGCTGATCGGCGCCGTCTTGCGCTACTCGGAAGAAGGAACCTACGACTTCGCCTCTTCTTTCCACATCCCGACCTACCTTTTCCTTTCGCTCGTCGTGGCCATGTTCCTCGGTCTGACCAACAGCGTGGACGACATCATCCGCGACCGCCCCGTGCTGCAACGCGAACGCAACCTCAACGTCCGCCTCGGTTGGTATATCCTGGCCAAGGTTCTCACGCTTTCCCTCTTCGCCGTGGTGCAATGCGTTTTCTTTATCCTCATCGCCAACTGGATCCTCGAAGTGCGCGGCATGTTCTGGATTTTCCTCTTGGCCATGGTGCTTACGGCAGTCAGCGGAATCGCCATCGGCCTGTTGATTTCCAGTCTGGTCAGCGAAGGCAAGACAGCGGTCAACATCATCCCCGTGGTTCTCATCCCGCAGATCATTCTCGGCGGCGCGTTGATCAAATACGAAGAGATGAACAAGAACCTCGACTTCGTTTATTCGATCAGCCGCTGGTTCTCGGAAAATCCCGATGCCGGCCAAGCGCGCAGCGACCTGCAGGTTCCGCTCATCTGCGAATTCATGCCCATGCGCTGGTCTTACGAAGCGCTGGTCTACGCCCAAGCCAAGCTCAATCCCCTCACCAGCCGTCAGGAGCAAATTCAGACGCAGATCAATAAACTGGCCCGCAGTCCCAGTCTGACCGAGGCGGAAGAGGAGCGGCTCGAGGATTTGAAGGAACTTCTCGCTGTCGTTTCCGGCCTGCAGGCCCCCGATGTCGCGTCCATGGATCGGGAATTGAAGGACATCGACGCCGTCATCGACGGCGGTCCTTTGCCCGAGGCGATGATCGAGGAAACTCCCAAAGGCGTGACGGCCGAGCGGCTTTACGTCAACCAGAAGACAACAGACTTGGTCAACAAGGCCGAAATGGAACAGAGCGACTACCGCGAGAGCCGTTTCCTCAATGTCTTCTTCGGACCCGAAAAGCGTTACTTCGGACTCCAAGCCAGCGTCCTCGTTTTCAACGCGTGGGTCTTGATCCTCTCGTCGCTTGCCATGTTCACCGCGCTTTACTTTGTCCTGCGTCACCAACTCAAAACGAGGCTGGTATGACCGCGCTGGAAGACACTTTTGCCGATGTTCTCGGCAAGGCCCTGCGCGGCCAGAAAATCACACCGCATGCCGCCGCCCACCAAGCGGGACTGACCGAGGCAGCTGTCACCAGTCTGCTTGATGGCACCTTCGACGAAGCGGCCGCCCGCACCTTGGCCCGCACTCTGCGCCTCTCCCCGGGCGCCCTCGTGCGTCTGGCCACCGGTCAGCACGCGCCCTCAGTCGAACGTCCAGCCTCACTCGTCGTGGCAACAACGCCCTTCGGTGACATGACGGTCAACGCGTATTTGCTCTGGGATCGCCAGAACCACGATGCGGCCATCTTCGACACCGGGGCGGAGGCCGCTCCGCTTCTCGAGAGCGTCACCGCGCTCGACCTCAATGTGGTGGCCATATTTCTCACCCACAGCCACGCCGACCACGTGCACGCCCTCGCCGCGCTCAAGCGCGAACTCGGCGTCGAAGCTTGGTCGTCCGAGCTCGAACCTGTGCGCGGCACAAACACCTTCCGCCCGGGCGACCTCTTCAATGCCGGGCAGCATTTCATCCGCACGCGCCTGACTCCCGGTCACTCTCCCGGCGGCACCACTTTCGTCATCGAAGGCCCCATCGTGCAGGCCGCCATCGTCGGCGACGCCCTCTTCGCCGGTTCCATCGGAGGCGTGCACGACGGCTATGCCGCCACTTTGGAAAACATCCGGCGCGAGATCCTCGGACTTCCGGACGACACGATCCTCTGCCCCGGTCACGGACCGCTCACCACGGTCGCATTCGAAAAAGCGGGCAATCCTTTCTTTGCCTGAGCGCACAAAAGGTGGATCGCGATGTTTGCCTGGGGGCCATCTACGTCCGCGGCAGCGGACTTCGGTTCCATCGCGATTTTTCGTTCAGACATCGCGCCGGGGCGGCGCGATCCACCCCTCATTTCTCCCCGCTATCCTCTCGCACTTGCTGCACGTAGTTCACGCCGATCAAAGCACGGGTGATCGTCGTCTGGTCGAGGAGGTGGCGCATGTCGACGAACTCGCTTTCTTCGACCACGCGGCGCATTTCCACATCCATATCCCGCGTGCCGCCCGGCGGCGGAGCGTGGCGGAAAAAGACGGCGTGGTTGTGTAGCACCTCGTTCTGGGCACCCTTGTTGGCCGGGTTGATGTAAAACATGCGGCGCAGACGGTCTTGGTCGATTTGCGAAAGGTCGGCGGTGAGATCCTCGCCCGCGCCGCAGATCAGCGCCGTGGTGCCCTGATTCCGCGGGGTTTTGTCCGACTCGAACCACTCGTCGTAGTTCGAGGCGTCGGTGATCATCTTGCCGTTGGCCGGACGGTTGGAGAGCAGCGGGGATTTGGTGATCCCGGCACCGAAGGCTTCATGGATTTCTGCACGCATGGCCAAGCCGAGGACGCCGCGGTAGTCCGGGCGCCGTTCCTTGGCCAAGTCGAACAGGGCGCGATAAATTTCGCGAACGCTGGCCGGCTGCCCGGGTGCGGCGGTGAATTCGACAAACTCGTTGAAGCCCCCGCGGATGCTCGCGTTGAAGCCGGTGTGCAGGACAACAGACGTGGAAGCCTTGCGCGGGATCATGTAGTCGGGCGTGTCGTTGCCGTCGGTGGGCAGCCACACCATGGTCCCGGCGGCCATCATGGCTTCGCCCATGACCGGTAAATAATCCTCCGGGGCGCCCCCCAGCGCGCCGAGCCCGAGCGAGTATTCCGTCTCGAAGAACGGTTTGCCCGCGACCAACTCCGGCGTGATGGCACATTCGATCACGTTGGCGATGTCGCCGAGGATGTCGATCGTTCCCGCCGTGCTCCCCACGGTGTGAAAAGCGAACGTCCCGGCCGCCGTTTCGTGGCGCTCGCCGCCCTCGACCGCGGTGCCGGCTTGCATGGCGCGCACCGCGTCATCGGCCGAGGCATAGACCGGAATCATTCCGGAGAGACCGGACATTTCGATGACCGAAGCGCAGAACGGTTGCAAGGCGGCCAGTGCGAAGGGCGCACCGGCGGCCGTGGCGGCCTTTTGCACGCCGAGCAGGAACCGCACTCCCGCACTGCTCAGATAGGAAAGCTCGGCACAGTCGATCACCAAAGGAGAGGCGACTTTCTCTCCCGCGACGGTCTGCTCCGCTTCCTTGGCCCCGAAGCCGTCCAAGCGGCCGGACATGGTTGCCACCCGGACACCGTTTTGCCCGCGAACGGTGATCTTCATGAGGAAAGATTTTTCGTCAGGGTGAGCACGTTACGTCCATCCACACGTGCGTAGTTTTGCCCGTCGGTCAGCTTCTTGCAGAAATGCACCCCGAGACCGCCGATCGGACGTTCCTCGGCGGGGAGGGTGACGTCGGGTTCTTCGCGCAGGAGCGGATTGTATTCCTTGCCGCGGTCGGTGATGACGATGGTCAGCACTCCATCGGCTGCTTCGAGTTCGACCCGCGCCGCATGCTCGCCGGCCGGCACGCCTCCGTAATCGACCACGTTGGTCACCAGTTCCTCGACCACGATCTGCAAGGCGAAGAGATCTTTGGGCGACAAGGACGCCGCCTCGCCGAATTCCGCGGTGAACGGTTCGATTTTGGACAGCTCGGCGCGGTCGGAGAGAAAATCGAGTGCGGATTTCATATGAAAGAGAGTTCGACCAAGGACACGTCGTCGTCGAACACGGGCTGGCTGTTGATCGCGCGCAGTTGCTCCATGGTCCAGGCCGCCGCATTCTCGCGCGGGGCGCGGGTGAGCAGTTCACGCAGATCGTCGTGCGACATCATCGTGCCGTCGTGCCGCGCGATTTCGTAGGCCCCGTCGCTGAAGACAAAAAGGCGCGCGTCCGGCGGGATGACCGTTTCGGCGGAGGCAAACTTCATCCCCGGCATGGCGCCGATGACCGGCCCTTTGGCCGCGAGGACCTCCGTGGTGCCGTCGGCCCGCACGAGAATGGACGGCGGATGACCCCCTGCCGCGAAGCGCATGCGGCGGGTGGACGGGTCGTAAATGCCGCACCACGCGGTGAAGAACATCTCGCCGTGTTTTTCCATGGGGAATGCGTTGTTCAGCCCGGCGAGCACTTCACCCGGATCGGAAAAATTCACGCCGGGCAGGGACTCGGCACGGATGACATTGAGCACGCTGATCGAGAGCAACGCAGCGCCGACGCCGTGTCCGCAGACGTCGAGCAGGCAGATGCCGAACTTGCCGTCCTTTTCGGGTCCGTAGCCGAAGGCATCGCCTCCGAGCGAGGATGAGGGCAGGAACTGCCATGAGGCGCTGACCGGACCGTCCTTGATCGGCGCGGGCAGCACGCTCTGCACGTAGGCGGCCGCCTCGGAGAGTTCGGCCGCGAGCTTTTCTTGGCTTTCTTTCAGCGCAGCAAATGCGGCCTGCTCCGCATCGCGCAGACGTTTGCGGTCGAGCGATGATCCGATCCGCGCGCGCAGGAGCACGGGATTGAACGGCTTGGGCAAATAATCCTCTGCTCCCTGTTCGATGCAGGCCACCACGCTTTCGATCTGGTCGAGGGCGGAAATCATGATGACCGGCAAATGGCGAAGTTTTTCGTCCGTCTTGATCCGCCGCAGCACCTCGCGTCCGTCAATCCCCGGCATCATGATGTCGAGCAGCACGAGATCAAAATCTTCGACCGCCAAGCGCTCGAGAGCCGTGGTTCCGTCGTAAACGGCCGCGCAAGTGTGGCCTTCCTTTTCCAGACGCCGCTGCAGCACCGTGCAGTTTTCCTCCTGATCGTCGACGATAAGGATTTTCGCGGTCACAGCGACCGGAGTGACGACGTCTTCTTGTGGTAGGGACGGCTGGCCCAGCCGTCCGCTTTCTTCCGTCTGGGACGCGCGAGGCCGCGCGTCCCTACCCTCTCCCACCAAAGCGATCCGCCCCGGCTGGATCTCCCGCGTGATCAAGTCGGCCAACCCGCGCGCCGCACGCCCGATTTTTTCCAAATCCTTCCGCGTGCGCGCGTGCTCGTCGCCCTCGAGATCCTCGGCGACGAGTTCGGAATACCCGATGATCTGGTTGATCGGCGTGCGCAGGTCGTGGCGCAATGCGGCCACCGCCTCCTCGCCGGTTGCGGCGGGGTCAGACATTCGGAAGAAACTTTCCGATCTTCTCGAGCAGGCGGGGCAACTCGATGGGCTTGGTGTCGTAATCGTCGCACCCGGCGCCCATCGCTTTTTCGCGGTCGCCGGCCATGGCGTGGGCCGTCAATGCGATGACCGGGATAGCGGCCAGTTCCGCGTCGGCTTTGATCGTCTGCGTCGCCGTCCATCCGTCCATGACGGGCAGACTCATATCCATGAGGATAAGATCGGGCTTCTCACTGCGGGCCATGTCGACACCTTGTTGTCCGTCGACGGCCATGACGATGGCGAAGCCGCGGCGTTCCAAACGGCGCGAGAGCATGTCGCGGTTCATTTCGTTGTCTTCGACAATGAGGATTTTCGGCATGGGTCAGGCAGGGTTGAGTTGGCGGTGGATGACTTCAAGGAGATTGTCGCGCTGCCCCGCGCCCTTGCGCAGGGTCTCCATCACGCGCCCCGCGAGGTGCTCCTGTTCGGACGGCGTGAGGTCTTTCGCGGTGAGCACGACAACGGGAATGTCGGCGAAATCCGGGCCTTCCACGCGCAGGGCGTCGAGGAAAGTGAATCCGTCCATCTCGGGCATCATCAGGTCGAGAATGATCAGGGCGGGCCGCGCTTCGTGGACCATGGACAAAGCTTCGCGGCCATTGCGGGCGTGGCGGCACTGACGACCATCGCCTTGCACCGTGCGCATGACGATATCCGCGGCCATCGGATCATCCTCCACGACGAGGATGTCGTCCGATTTGTGGGCCACGCAGCGAGAGACGGCTTCGAGGACGCGGGATTTTTGCACCGGCTTGGTCAGGTATTCATTCGCCCCGAGCGCGAAGCCCATCGGGCGGTCTTCGACCATGGTGAGCATGACCACGGGAATATTCGCCGTGTCCGGGTCCGCTTTGAGCGCGGAGAGGACGGCCCATCCGTCCATGCTCGGCATCATGACGTCGAGCGTGATGAGGTCGGGCTTGTCCTTCTTGGCCGCGGCAAGACCGTCGGGGCCGTTCGGCGCGAGGCGCACGGCGTAGCCTTCCTTCTCGAGCATGCGTTGCAGCAGTTCGCGCGAAGAAGGGTCGTCGTCGATGACGAGCAACTTCCCGCGCGTGCCCTCACTCGCCGTCTGCGCTGGAGCCGGAGTCGCCGCCACTGGCTCCGGTTCCGGCGCTGGTTCTTTGGCTTCCGCCGGGAGCATGGCGGTGAAAGTGCTCCCTTTGCCCGGCACGCTTTCCACCGTGATATCGCCGCCGAGCATGCGGCA
>CAZJGQ010000047.1:0-12564 GCA_964545425.1 uncultured Chthoniobacter sp.
CGTCGACGAGGAGGACGTCGCCGGCGAGGATGCGGGCGCTGAGCGCTTTGCGCAGAGCGAGCTTCTTGACCGACTTCGGCGTCTTCTTCGAATAGTCGCGGGGTTTGGGTCCGAAGACCACGCCGCCGCCGCGCCAGATGGGCGAGGATTTGTAACCGGCGCGGGCGCGGCCCGTGCCTTTCTGGCGCCAGGGTTTGGCGCCGGAGAGATTCACTTCGGCTTTGGTCTTGGTGTTGGCCGAGCCGGTGCGGCGGTTGGCGCGCAGGGCGGTGACCACATCGTGGACGGCCTGCGTGCCCTTGCCATTTTCGATGATGGCAATATTGGCCTTCTTGGCCTCGGCGGCGGTGAGAACTTTGGCGCTCATGGTTTACTTCTTCTTGGCGGATTTCTTTTTCGACGGGCGCACCACGACGTAGGTGCCCTTGGCGCCGGGGACCGCGCCGCTAACCAGAATGAGACCGTCTTCCTCGCGGACTTGGACCACTTGCAAATTCTGCACGGTGACGCGCTCGTCGCCCATGTGGCCGGGCATGCCCATGTTTTTCCACACGCGGCCCGGAGTGGAACGGTTGCCGATGGCGCCGGTGCGGCGGTGCATCATGGAACCGTGGCTGGCCGGCTGGCCTTGGTAATTGTGCTTCTTCATCGCGCCCTGGAAACCTTTGCCCTTGGACTGACCGATGACGTCGACGAATTGGCCGACTTCGAAGGTGGTGACAGGAACGTCCGCTCCGGCTTCGGCCGCGCCGTTGCGGAATTCGCGGATGAAGCGCTTCGGGGTAGCCGAAGTTTTGGCGAAGTGCCCGGTCTGTGCTTTGGAAACGCGCGAGGGCTTCTGATCGTCGAAACCGACCTGCACCGCGACATAGCCGTCGGTGTCTGCGGTTTTCACCTGCAGGACTTTGTTGCCCGCGGCGGCGATCACCGTGACCGGCGTGGACACGCCCTTGTCGTCATAGACGCGGGTCATGCCGAGTTTTTTACCGAGTAATCCGAGGCTCATGGTGCGACTAAATTTGGATGTTGATGTCCACGCCGGCCGGCAGGTTGAGGCGGCGGAGTTCGTCCACCGTTTTGGCCGTGGGATCGATGATATCGAGGAGACGCTTGTGCGTGCGGCGCTCGAACTGGTCCATCGACTTTTTGTCGACGTGCGGCGAGCGGTTGACCGTCCAGCGCTCGACTTTGGTCGGGAGCGGCACGGGGCCGGCGACGGCGGAGCCGCTGCGTTTGGCCGTCTCGACGATCTCCAAGACGGAGCGGTCGAGCAGCATGTGGTCGAAAGCTTTGAGGCGGATGCGGATGCGTGGTGCGGCCATGGTCGTTATTTTTTCTGGTTGTCGAGCACGGCGGCGAGCACCTGCGACGGCACTTGTTCAAAGTGGGACGGCTCCATCGAGTAGGAGGAGCGACCTTTGGAAAGCGAGCGGATGGCCGTGGCGTAGCCGAACATTTCGGCGAGGGGCACATCGGCACTGACCGTGCTGAGATTGCCCTTGGTCTCGATGCCTTGAATTTTGGCGCGGCGGCGATTGAGATCGCCCATGATGTCGCCCTGGAACTCATCCGGGGTGATGTTTTCCACCTTCATGATGGGCTCGAGAAGGATGGCCTTGGCTTTCTTCAGCGCATCCTTGAGCGAGAAAATCGCGGCGAGTTTGAAAGCCATTTCGTTCGAGTCCACGTCGTGATACGAGCCGTCGACGATGTCGACGTGAAGATCGATGACCGGATAGCCGCCGATGATGCCGTTGAGCACACCTTCCTCGATGCCCTTGATGCAGGCCGGGATGTATTCCTTCGGAATGGCACCGCCGACGATTTTGTTTTCGACGGTGAGGCCCTTGCCGCGCTCGTTGGGAGCAACCTTGATGACGACGTGGCCATATTGACCGCGTCCGCCCGACTGCTTGATCAGTTTTCCTTCGCCGTCGGCCGCCGCGAGGATGGTTTCCTTGTAGGCGATCTGAGGTTTGCCGGCGTTCGCCTCGACCTTGAACTCGCGCATCATGCGGTCGCGGATGATTTCGAGGTGCAATTCGCCCATGCCGGCGATGATCGTCTGGCCGGTTTCTTCGTGGGTGAAGACGCGGAAGGTCGGGTCTTCCTCGGCGAGGCGCTGGAGGGCAATGCCCATTTTTTCCTGGTCGATCTTGGTCTTCGGCTCGATGGCCATGGAGATGACCGGCTCGGGGAAGGACGGCGGCTCGAGGAGGATCGGATGGTCTTCGTCGCAAAGTGTGTCGCCGGTCGTGATGTTTTTGATGCCGACGATGGCCGCGATGTCGCCCGAGTAACAGGTGTCGATGTCCTCGCGCTTGTCGGCTTGGATCTGGATGAGGCGGCTGATGCGCTCGCGCTTGCGGGTGCGCGGATTGTAAACCGTGTCGCCCTTGGAAAGTTTGCCCGAGTAGACGCGGAAGAAAACGAGTTTGCCGACGAACGGATCGCTCCAGAGCTTGAAAGCGAGCGAGGCGAAGTTGCCGTTGTCGTCGGCCGGCGCGTCGATCGGTGTGGCGTCGTCCGGGTCTTGGCCCTTGGCCGGCGGGATGTCGAGAGGACCGGGAAGATAATCGACCACGGCGTCGACGAGATATTGCACGCCCTTGTTCTTGAACGCGGAACCGCCCGCGACCGGGACGAATTTGTTCGCGATGGTCTGGCGGCGGATGGCGGCCTTGAGGTCTTCCTTGGTGATCGGTTTTTCCTCGAGGAACATCATGCCGATTTCCTCGTCGAGGTCGGTCATTTGCGTGACGAGGTCTTCGTAGGCTTTCTTGGCCAGTTCCTTGTGGTCGTCCGGAATGTCGGTCACCTCGTAGGTGGAGCCCATGACGTCGTTGTCGGAATAAAGAACGGCCTTCTGGTTCACCACGTCGATTTGGCCGCGAAGGTGGTCTTCTTTGCCCAGCGGAATAAGGATCGGCCAGACATTGGCACCGAGTTTGGTGCGCATACTCTCGACCGCAGCGTCGAAATCCGCGCCGGTGCGGTCCATCTTGTTGACGAAAGCGATGCGCGGAACATTGTATTTCGTCGCCTGGCGCCAAACCGTTTCCGACTGCGGTTGCACACCGGCCACGCCGCAGAACACAGCGATGGCGCCGTCGAGCACGCGGAGCGAACGCTCCACCTCGGCCGTGAAGTCCACGTGGCCGGGGGTGTCGATGATGTTGACGCGCTGCTTGATGTTGTCGAACAGCTTGAAGACGTCCTTCTCCGGCTTCTGCAGCCACGAACAGGTGGTGGCCGCCGAGGTGATGGTGATGCCGCGCTCGCGCTCCTGCTCCATCCAGTCCGTCACCGTCGTGCCTTCGTGCACCTCGCCGATCTTGTGGATCATGCCGGTGTAAAAAAGGATGCGCTCGGTCAGCGTGGTCTTGCCGGCGTCGATGTGCGCGCAGATGCCGATATTGCGCGTGCGCTCGAGCGGGAACGCGCGATCGGGCGAATTCGGATTCGCGGCGGAGGCGGGTGCAGTGGCGGTGGCGGACATGAGAAAGAACAGTTACAAAGGTTTACCAGCGGAAGTGGGCGAAGGCGCGGTTGGCTTGGGCCATCTTGTGCATTTCGTCGCGCTTCTTGATGGCGTTGCCCTGGCCGGCGGCAGCGTCTTTGAGTTCGATGGCCAGCGCCTCTTTCATCGGGACGGCTTTGCGCTTGGCGGCGAAAGTGACGAGCCAACGCATGGCCAGCGCGTATTGGCGCTCGGCCGGAACTTCCATCGGCACCTGGTAGGTGGCACCGCCGACGCGGCGGGATTTCACCTCGAGACGCGGACGCACGTTGTCGAGCGCCTTGGTGAGGACGTCGAGCGGATCGACCGACTCGCTGCCCTCGCGCGATTTTTCGATCGCGGTGTAGACGATGGTTTCGGCGACGGATTTTTTGCCCGCGCGCATCACGGTGTTGATCAGGCGCGTGACCATCGGGCTGCCGTAGCGGCTGTCACCGAGGGTCGATCGTTTCGTTGCTCTGCGTCTGCGTGCCATGGTTGGGAAAGATCAGTGGGTGTTTACTTCTTCGCGGCTTCAGCGCCGGCTTTCGGGCGTTTGGCCCCGTATTTCGAACGTCCGCGACGGCGACCGTCCACGCCGAGCGTGTCGAGCGAACCGCGCACGATGTGGTAGCGCACGCCCGGGAGGTCCTTCACGCGGCCGCCGCGCACGAGCACGATCGAGTGCTCCTGCAGGTTGTGGCCCTCGCCCGGAATGTAGGCGATGACTTCCTGGCCGTTGGTCAGGCGGACCTTGGCGACTTTGCGCAATGCCGAGTTCGGTTTCTTCGGCGTGCGGGTCATGACCTGCACGCACACGCCGCGGCGCTGCGGACAATTGACGAGCGCCGGCGACTTCGACTTCAAAGTCACTTTGCTGCGTCCTTTGCGGACAAGTTGATTGATCGTAGGCATTGCTTCTGAAAATTCCGCCGCCGTTTTCCGGCGACAAAAAAACCACGCGAACGTGGTTTCTTCGCGAACCCCCGACAGTGTGCGGGACGGGAGAGACTATCGGAACGAATCGCTTCGGCAAGAGATTTTCGAAAAAATTTTTCAGAAGCCCGCTTCTGGGAACGACTGATCAATCCAGCGCCTTGTCCAAAGCCCCCGCCACTTCACGAATCTGATCCGGGGTCAGCTCCGGATAGATGGGCAAAGCGAGTGACTCGCGGGCCGCTTTTTCCGACTCCGGGAAGTCACCGTCCGAATGCCCCAGCGAGGCGAAGCATTCCTGCAAATGGAGCGGGATCGGATAGTAAACGGCGCAGCCGATGCCGGCTGCGGTGAGTTTCTCGCGCACTTTGTCCCGGTCGGGCACGCGGACCACGTATTGATGGTAGATGTGGTGATTCGTCACGCCGGAGGCGGCGTAGGGTTCGACGGGCAAGGTGATGCGGTCGAGCAAACCGAGTTTGGTGAATTCCTCGCGGTAAAGCGCGGCATTGCGGCGGCGCGCGGCGTGCCACGCGTCGAGATGCGGCAACTTGGCCGAGAGAACAACGGCCTGCAGCGCGTCGATGCGGAAGTTGCCGCCGACTTTCTCGTGATGGTATTGCGCGCCCATCCCGTGATTGCGCATGAGTTTGATTTGCGCGGCGAGCTCCGCCTCGCGGCATGTCGCCATACCCGCATCGCCGAAGGCGCCGAGGTTTTTCGAAGGAAAGAAGCTGAAGTAACTCGCTTCGCCGATGGCACCGGCACGCAAAGTTTTACCGGTCTTCGACGGATAATCCGCGCCGATGGCCTGCGCGGCGTCCTCGATGATAGGCAGATCGAATTCCTTGGCCGTCGCGCCGATGCGGTCCATTTCGCAGACGCAGCCGAACAAATGCACGGGCATGATGGCGCGGACGCGGTTGCCCGCCGCGGTGACCGGCCGGCCGTCGGGACCGCTGCGGCAATTCTTGCGCAGGAATTCGTCGAGCTTGGCCGCATCCATGTTGTAGGTCGCGGCATCGATATCGACAAAGACCGGCTCCGCACCCGTGCGGTGGATGCAACCCGCAGTGGCAAAGAAAGTGTAGGGCGTGGTGACGACTGCGTCCCCTCGCCCGATCCCCATGGCCATGAGAATGGCAAGCAGCGCGTCGGTGCCGGACGAGGTGCCGATGGCATGACCGCAGCCGGTGTAATCGCGCACGGCGGTTTCGAGTTCTTCGACCGGCGCGCCGAGGATGAATTGCTGGCTGTCGCACAGCGCGTCCATGCGACGCTGCACGTCGTCTTTCACCTGCGAATATTGCAGGCGCAAATCGAGCAGAGGGACTGCCACGAGGAAGAGGTGTGTTAGCGGACGATGCCGAACTCGGCGCGGCGGTTGGCCGCCCAAGCCGCTTCGCCGCTGCCCGCGTTGGCCGGCATTTCTTCGCCGAAGCTGACGGTTTGCACGCGCCCACCGCCGATGCCGAGGCCGATGAGTTTCTCGCGAACAGCCAAGGCCCGGCGCTCGCCGAGTCCGCGGTTGTATTCCTCCGTGCCACGCTCGTCGGTGAACCCGGCGATGATCACGTCGCTTTTGGAAGAACGCATGAAGTCCGCCACGGCCTGCACCTTGCCCGTCTCGGAACCGCTCACCTCGAAGCTGTCGAAGCCGAATTGGACCGGGGGAAACTGACCTTTGGCCACACCGCCGCCGAGGTAAGCCGCACCGTCCGTCCGCTCGGGCAGCGGCACGCCGTCGACAAAATCGCCGTCCATGCCGGCATATTGGTCCTTCGTTTTGCACGAAGGCGCGAGCAGGGCCAGACCCAGAGCCAGAACGAGGAAAAATGGTTTTTTCATGGGTGTTTCAGCAGGCGTCAGAACGACCAAGTCGGCTCGCTCACTTTGCCCAAGCCGCTAACGATAGTTGTCGTCCGTCCGTTTTGCACGTCAAGGAGATTGAGGCTCGAGCCGGTGCTGTAGATCAGGTGGCGCGAATTGCGGCCCCACACCGGATTCTGTCCGGACGCCACGATCCGCGCGCCGCCACCGCCGAGTTCCATCACCGCGACGGAAAATCCGCCGCCGCTGCGCACGGTGAAGGCGACTTTTTTGCCGTCCGGCGACCAACTCGGGTCGGTGCAGTAGCCGAAGCCGGTGGAGATCATGCTTCCCGCGCCGCCGCCCGCGCCGATGCGGTAAAGTTGCGGACTCCCCCCATTGTCGGAGGAATAAATCAACTCGCCGCCGCTCGGCGACCAGGTGGGCGAGGATTCCACACCGCGCGTGCGGGTCAGGCGGCGCGCCATGCCGCCGCGCAGCCCGGTGATGTAGATCTCCGGATTGCCGTCCTTGCTCATGGTCAGCGCCATCTTGCCGCCGTCCGGCGAAATGGCCGCGCCGGAATTCGTGCCCGGGGCTTTGACCACGCGCTGGCGAGCGCCCGAGGCGACGTCGATGACATAAACGTCCGGGTAGCCTTCATGGTAACCCGTGTAAGCGAGGTTGCGCGCGCCGGGTCCGAGCGAAGGAGCCACGCTGATGCTGCGGTCGCTGGTCAGGCGCCGTGAATTGTTGCCGTCGTAATCGGCCAGGTAGATTTCTTTCGGCCCGCTCGCCGTGCCGACAAAGGCGATCTTGGTCGTGGCGATACCGGGGTTGCCCGTGATCGTCTCGACAATGTCGTCGGCGAATTGGTGGGCCACATCGCGGTCGCTGCCGCTGTAGCTTTTGGAGAGAACCGTGGCGCCCGAACTGTCGGTCACTTTTCCCTGCAGGCTGCCGCCGCCGGCGGTGCCCCCGACCACGTAGGAGCCGCGCGCATCGGGCACCAGTTGGAACCAACCGGAAAGATCGAGGTCGTTTTGCAGGACCTTGGTCACGTTGGCGCCGGAACTTCCGCCAATCGGGGTCACGGCAAGCGAGACGCGGTCGCCCTTGCGGACCGTGATCGTCGGCGCATCTTGCGCCATCGCCGCCAAGGACAAGAAAAGCAGAGAACCAATGGCTCGTATGATCATGCGGGTCCTATAGCGCGCCCCACGCACCCCGTCGAGACTAGTGGCAGCCGCAACCGCTGCCGCAGCACGCCCCCCCGGCGGACGGTCGGGGCGCCGGGCCGCCTTTGGACGAGGTCATCACGCCCAATCCGCCGGTAATGACCCGCCGGATGGCTTCGCCGGTCTCCGGATGCTTGGTCAACGCGGCGTCCTTCATGCTCTGGCGAATCTCGTAGGTTTGCACCGCCTCGCCTTCGCGATCGGGAATGGTTTGGTAAACGTAGACAGCCATGCAGGGAAAATCCCGCCGCTTGCCCGGACGCGCAAGCGATTTTCCTCTCGGCCCTCAGGCCGGTTCTTCGATGACCGGCGGCCGCGCCGAAAGAGCGAGGAAAGCCCCGAGGAGGAGAACCGCACCGGCCGCCATCTGCTCGAGACGGAAGGTTTCGCCGAAGAGACCCGCCGACAGGAGCATCGTGCCGAGCGGACAAAGCAACAACGCCGCCTGCGACGGGGCCGCACCCACATCACGAATCCCGATGTAGTAAAGCCAGTGGCCGAGACCGATGGAAATCACGCCGGATGCGAAGAGAACGAAACAAGTCCACGCATCGACGCGCAGGAGCGCGGACGCATCACCGAAAAGCAGCATGCCGGGCAGCAGAAGAAGGGTGGTGAAAAAACTGACCACGCCAAAACCCAGCGTCGGGCCGGCCCGTCCGGTGAATTTTTTGACCAGGATCCCGTAAGTCGCCCAACCGACTGCTGCAGCGAGGGCCAGGAGAAGCCCGGTCCATGTTTCCGCACCGGAGATCCCCTGCCCCGGCGCCCAAACCAAGCCGGCCACTCCGACCAGGGCGAGCACGGTGCCCGCCTGGAATTTCCAGCTCCGCGCAATCCACCGCTCGTCGGCGAAAAAGATCACGGCCAGCACCGCGGTGAAGACAACGGACAAACGCCCGAGCAACGCGTAAACGCCGGGCCAAAGCAGAACCACAGCCATGGTTTGCGCGATCTGGTGGACGACATTCGGCACCGCCGCCGCGACGCATCCCAGCCAATCGCGGAACGGCATGCGTCGTGGTGCACGGCAGGCCATCCAGAGCAAAAATGGAGCCATGGCCAGAAACCCCGCGAGGTAGCGGTAGAAATTTTGCGTCCACGTATCGAAGGACGAGGCCAGCCAATATTGGAAAATCGGCGGACTCGACCAGATGACGATCGTGGCAAGCAGGGCCAGGCGCCCGCGCCACAGGTTTGGCGCGGCGTTCACCGACCCGCCGCCGTGGCACCACCGGGCTCGCGTCCTTCGTCGACCTCGATCAGGTCGAGCATCGTCTCGATGTCCGAGCGCGCGGACAGTCCGAGCCCCTCGAGCCTCGTGCGCAGACGTTCGGAGTAGTGGTCGTTCCAACCGCACTTGCGCAGGTATTCGTTCCACATGAAAATCTCGCTGTCGCTTGGCCGCCGCCCGTTCCGGAAGCACCAGTCGAGCAATTCCCCGTCGGATTTGCCTTCGCGCACCTGCCCGGCGAGAGCTTCGTAGTCCACGTTGAGAAATTCGCAGCAGCGGAGGTCGAAGCCCGCCCCGAGATTGGCGTGATAGTCCTCCGGCAACTCACCGCGCTGGTGCAGGCGAATTTTTTCCACCATACGCGGAAAGTAAATCAGACCACCCTCGCGATCGTAGGGACTTCGGGGAAAGCGGGTGCTCATTGCGACAATCCTGACGCCGCGACGGTGCGAAGTCCATCGCCTTGCGCGGCCGTGGCCGTCATAATGCGCGCAATGAAACGCGGCGACGAAATAACGTTGAATGTCACCGATGTCGCTTACGGCGGCGACGGCATCGGCCGGCACGAGGGCTGCGTGGTCTTTGTTCCGTTCGTCATTCCCGGCGAACAGGTGCGGGTGCGCGTGACCAAAGCCCAACGGCAATGGGCCCGTGCCGAGCTTTTGCAAATCATCACCGCGTCGCCCGACCGCATCGCGCCGCCGTGTCCCTATTTCACGCGCTGCGGAGGTTGCGCCTATCAACACATCGCCTATCCGCGGCAGCTGGAGATCAAAACGCAGCAGGTGGCCGAGGCACTGCGCCGCATCGGTAAGTTCGCCGCTCCGCCGGTCGAGCCCGCGCTCGCTTCGCCGCTCGACTACGGCTACCGCAACCGCATCACGGTTCATGTTGATCCGCCGGCCATCGGTTTCCGCGGAACCGACCCGCGCAGGGTGATCGACATCGATCGCTGCCTGCTGGCCGAGGCTGCGGTGAACAACGCGCTGGCCCGTCTGCGTTCGAAGACGCGCCCTCGGCCCGGCCCGGCCACCCTGCGCGCCAATCCGGAATCCCTTGGTTTCCGGCAAGTGAACGATGGTGCGGCCGAGTTGCTCGCGGAAGTCGTTTCCAAGATGGCAGGCCGAGCCGATGTGCTGGTCGATGCCTATTGCGGCGCGGGTTTTTTCGCCAAGCGCATGCGCGGTCAATTCGCCCGGGTGATCGGGATCGACTGGGATGCGCGATCGATCGAGGTAGCGAAAGCGAACTCTGGTCCTGCGGAGGAATACCATACGGGCGATGCGGCGGAACTCCTGCCGCACGTCCTCACCGATCCACAGGCGACCGTGGTCCTTCTCGACCCGCCGGCACAGGGCGTTGCACCGGCGGTCATCCAAAGTCTGCTCGAGAAAGGCCCATTCAAGCTGGTCTACGTCTCGTGCGACCCGGCGACCTTGGCCCGGGACTTGGCCACGCTTTCGCCGGCTTACGAGCTGCAACGCGCAGCGCCGGTCGACATGTTTCCCCAGACCGCCTCGATCGAGACGGCGTGCCTGCTCGCGCGGAAAGATTGATCGTACGAACGCGCCTTTGCTTGCCGGCACGCGCGGTGGATCGCGATGTCCCCATCGCGATGAACAGAGTGAAATATCGTGCCGGGACGGCACGATTCACCTCGCCAGACGTCAAAAAGCTTGGGGACCTCGGTATGGGATACCCTCGGCAGTTTGGGGCGACGCGGCGGGTCTTCCCGCGCGCCACAGAGCCCGCGAAGCCACGATCAAGGCGAGCAGCCAAAGCAGATTCTTCAGCAGGTTCAGGCGGAAGATTCTATTGGCGAGATAGTCGCCGCGAAAGCATTCGAGAAATTCCGAGTAGTTGAGCGGATAGACAATCTGGGCCAGCACAAGGCTTGCCGTGAGCAAGGCGAGAACCCATCGCCATTCGCTCCGCGTCATCCAAGAAGTCGGCGTCAGGGCCAGGAAAGGAAGGGCCCACCATGCGTATTGAGGGGCGGTCAGTTTCCCGAGCAGGACATACCAGCCGAAAAGGACAAAAACCGCGCCCGGCGCCGCGCATTGCTGGTCTTTCGGCAAACGGACAATCGCCCAGACCACCGCGGCAAAAGCCGCCAGCCAGCACCACTCGAGAAGAAAGGTCGGCAGCGAGCCAAGATCCGATTCAAAACCGTGAATGCCGTTGCGCGGAGCCAAACGCAATGGGATGCCGATGAGGCCCTGAACCAAAGGAATACCGCTGCCGAGCAGGCCTTCCACGCCAAAGGGTTTGTCGAAGTGGAAACGCAGGGCGGACAGGATGTCGGTCCACGAAGAGCCGAATAAAACGAGCGCGCCCGTGACCAACAGCCCGCCAGCCATCCAGCCGACTAACGCAGTCGCAGCCCGTTGCCAGCGTCCCAGGCGCCAAGCCGAAACGAGAAGAAGCGGCACCAGCAGAACCGGGTAAATTTTTGTCGCCGTCGCCACCCCGAGCAACAGGCCTGCGGGTAGAAACAACCCGCGCCGCCAACAGAGCCAGCTGCCGAGCACGAGAAGCGAGACGAGCAACTCGAAGCGGCAGAGAAGAATCGGGCCGATAAGGACAGCGGCGAGCAACATGAGCCAAGCCGCGCGAGCCGAAGCGAAAACCCGCGCAAACACCACGTGAACCGCGAGCAAGATAACATTGGACATCATCAGCATCGGGAAAAACTCCTCGAAGGTCGATCTGGGTCCAGCCGCCCACATGACCGCGGCAAAGAACCACAGAGCACCGGGCTGGTATTCGTTCATTCCCATCCCGGACCAAGTTCCCCCGTGTTCGTGGAAAGACAGCGCGCGGTTCCAATAAACCACCGGATCAACCCCGATATGCAAATACCACAAGTCGTGCGTCGCCTGAAACCATAGGAGCCAACCGCTCACTGCCGCGGCCAGGGTAAGGACGATCAATCCGCGAATCATGAGTGGAGAACGTTGCGCGGTTACTCCCGCCAAATCAAATGCTCAATGAAAGCCGAAGCGCAGACGTCCAAGCCGGCTTGGCCCCGCGAGACGAAACAACCCACGCCGCCAACTCTGCCCCAGCCTTGGCGGACTCCCGCAGGGACTGTCCCCGGACCACACCGCAGGCCAACATGGCAGTGAAAGCATCGCCCGCGCCGACCTCATCGACGACTTCAGTCGGACGCACAGGGACATGCGTCAATGTCTCCTCCTCGAAGACCCAAGCTCCGTCCGCACCCGCGGTGAGGACAGCCCGACTCAGACCGAACTCATGCGCTAGCCCCATGAAAAGTTTCCCGTCGTCACCCCGCGCACCGAGCAACTCGGAAACAACGCGCAATTCATTCATGTTGAGTTTGAGAACATCGGCGTTGCGCAAAGTCCAAAGGATGGTGTCCGCGTCGAAAAACGGGGCGCGCAAGTTGAGATCCGCCAACCGGATAGCCTGCGAAAACCTCGCTGCTTCGACCAGACCCCGGATCGCCGCGCGAGAACAGGGATGTCGCTGCGCCAGCGTGCCGAAGACCAAAACATCCGCTCCGCGCACCGCATCGGCAGCGGGGCTGTCCTCCTCCAGAAAGTCCCAAGCTGCCGGCGTCAGAATGTCATAGACCGGCCCGGATTTCGTCGAACGGACGTCGACTCGGCCCGTAGGATGTTGCGCATCTTCCTGCAACAGCGCGCCCACTTCCGACTCCTCAAGCCATCGGCTTATCCCTTTCCCCGGTTCGTCATCACCCACGCGCGAAACCAGGATGGAACCGACACCGGCCTGAGCCACGTGAAATGCGACATTGGCCGGTGCGCCGCCCGGTTGCGCAGATCCGTCAGGCCAATGATCCAGCAGCAATTCGCCCGCGC
>CAZJGQ010000048.1:0-12488 GCA_964545425.1 uncultured Chthoniobacter sp.
CTGTGGGGCGATTTTGCTTCGGGTCGTGAAGGCTACTCCAGTCCCGCGTGGCATGGTGAGGCTCTCGCCCGCACCGAGGCTGACTTCCAAAAGGGCCGCATCGGAACAGTCGATTGGGAAGACGCGAAGACCGAACTGCGCCGACGCTTCGAATGAAGCTGCGCCTGCTCCGGTCCGCGGTCGAGGATCTCGCCGACGGCCGAAGCTTCTACGACCTGCAGCAGCCCGGGATAGGTGACTAGTTCTTCGACAGCCTGTTTTCCGACATCGACGCGTTGGTGTCACAGGCTGGCATTCATTCGCTTCACTTCAAATTTCACCGCGCCCTGGCCTCACGGTTTCCTTACGCGATCTATTACAAAATCCTCGATGGCGAGGCTGTTGTCTTCCGTATTCTCGATTGCCGCCGCGATCCGCGCACAATCGCCGATGAGCTTACGTCGAGCCTCTGACCTCCGAAATCGTTCCTACTGAACTACCGAAAACCGGCCTACCGAAGCACTGCCTACTGACCTCCGGCCTCCGGCCCGCTCCTTTTCCCTTGCACCCCGCGGCAAAGAGATCATGTTATCAGCACAATGAAAGGAGGGGATCAAAGGACCAAGAGACCAAGGGACTAAAAGACCAAGAGACCCAAAAGTTATCGAAACTCCCTCTGACCTCCGAGATCTGACATCCGAACTCTGATCTCCGCCCTTCGACCTTATGACGTCTGCCTCTCCCTTAGTCCTTTCGTCCATTAGTCCTTTAGTCCCTTCCTCCCTTCCCACCGACCTCCGATCTCTGACATCTGACATCTGACATCTGATCTCCGAACTACCGAAACACCGAAAAACCGCAACACTGTCCTACCGAAAAACCTCCCCACTTTTTACCTTTTACCAGCAACTCGTTACCGCGGCTTTGCCGCACCGCCCTACCTCCGACCTTCCCCACCGCCTCTCGCCTAACGCCTAAAGCCCCTGAACTGCCAACTGCCAACTGACATCTGCCAACTCCCTGCTCAACCATGAACCCCTTCCGCTTCCTCCTTCCTCCTGCTCTCCGCTCCATGCTCCCAGCTCCGCGCTTACTCATGAACCCCTCCCGCCACCCTTTACCAGTAACCCGTTACAGAGCGCTTGCGCTGCTCGTTCTTTCGCTAGCGCTCCAGAACTCCCTCCACGCCCAAGCTTTCGGAGTTACTGGCAACAATAATAGCAGCAGCAATTCGCGCAGCGTAATTGTCAGTGGCACCAACAACACGATACAGACAAACGTCACTAATAGCTTTATCGGGGCTGGCTCTTTCAATATCATCTCAAATTCTGCGAACGGTTCTTTTTTGGCAGGAGGCGAGAGGAATATTGTTGGTGTGGGCGCTACGAACGCGATTGTCGCAGGTGGTTGGTACAATCGTGCCAATGGTTTTGCCTCCTCCGTGGTGGGTGGTGGAAATAATATTGCTTCTCAAACTTACGCCTCAATTTTTGGCGGGAACGGGAACAGAGTAGATGGTTTTTTTTCGACAGTTGTGGGTGGATATAGAAACTCAGCTTCAAATGGTTACTACGCCACGGTCATAGGTGGTCAGTCTAACAGCGCAGTTGGCAGCGGGGCCATTGTGCTCGGAGGCTACGAAAATATTGCTGGGCAGCCCTACACTTTGACGGCCGGCTACCGCGCAGTGGCAACGAACGTGGGCGCCAGAGTGTTTTCAGACTTCAGTTCTTCAAACGTTTTTGGGTCCACCGCCAACAACCAATTCCTCATCCGCGCCGCTGGTGGCGTGGGCATCAACACGAACAATCCGCAAGGCAACGCGCTTTTCGTCAACGGCTCGGCACGGGTCGCGACCAATCTGACCGTCGACGGCAACCTCAACGTCACCGGCACGATCAACGGCACCTTCTCCAACGCGACCTTCGCATCGCTCACCGTCACCGGCCCGATCACCAACGGGCTGAGCAATACGGTCGGGCCTGGCAACGCCGCGGTCGGCGGAGGACGCAGCAACAACGCCAGCGCGCTCCTCAGCACGATAGGGGGCGGTGAGGAAAATGCCGCATCGGGACAGAGCGCGACAATCGCCGGAGGGGCCAGGAATCAGGCGGCGGCGTTCAACTCTTTTGTCGGCGGCGGCTCGGACAACCGCGCCACGGCCTTCTACGCCAGTGTGATGGGCGGGTTCAACAACACGGCCTCGGGAGAGGACTCCACCGTTGCCGGTGGTTTCCAGAACACGTCCTCGGGCAACAGCTCGTTCGTCGCCGGCGGGTCGAACAATGTCGCAGCGGGCAATTTCTCCTTCGCGGCCGGACGCCAAGCCAAGGCCCTGAACGAGGGCGCTTTTGTCTGGGCGGATGCCCAAGCGGCTGATTTTGCCTCGACCGGAACCAACCAATTCCTCATCCGCGCCAGCGGAGGTGTGGGCATCAACACGACCAATCCCGGCACCAACGCGCTCTTGGTTGGCGGCGCAACCCGCATCACCGGTGATCTGCAGGTCGACGGCACGATCAATGGAACCATCACCAACTTCACGGCCAGCTCGCTGGTCACGACCAATGACTCTCCCGTCGAACTCAAACCGGGCAACAACACCGGCTTCGAGGTGACGCCGCGCGGCACCGCGAGCTTGGCCTTGACCAACCCGGATGTGGTCACGACCTACATTGGCACGGGCCACAACATTGTCGGCGGATACGACACCCACTTCGTCCGGTCCGGCGTGGTCGGCGCAACCATCGCGGGCGGCGGACAGCTCGTGGTCTCCAATGAAGTGGACGGCGCCTACACGAATTGGAACCAAGTCTTCGACCACTTTGGCACAGTCAGCGGCGGCACCGGCAACAGCGCCGACGGCCTTATGGCCACGGTGAGCGGCGGATCGGGCAATTGGGCCGGCGGCCACTGGGCCACCATCGGCGGCGGCCTCGACAACTCCATCTACGACCCGACCAATATCCCGAGCTTCGCCTTGGACATCTCCACCATCGCCGGCGGCTACTTCAACCAAGTGCTCAATGCCCCCGGCGGCACCATCGGCGGCGGCTCGGTGAATCTCATTACCAACACCAATGTCCTCACGACCAACAATCTGCAATGGCCGGCCACCATCGCCGGCGGCGCCCAAAACGTCTCGACCAATGCCGGCGGCAGCTTCATCGGCGGCGGCAGCGAAAACACAGTCAACGGCGAGCACGGCGTGGTCGCCGGCGGGGCCAACAACATAGCCGGCGAAAAAGCCACGGTCCCCGGCGGCATGAGTAATAAGGCCACCGGGGTCGGCTCCTTCGCCGCCGGGGTCAATGCGGAAGCTTTGCATGACTATTCTTTCGTCTGGGGCGGCTCACCGACGGTGAAAACGGTCTCGTCAACGAACGGCGACTTCACCGTCTTGGCGCCAGGCGGGGTTAACATCCTTACAACCGCCGACAGCAACACCGGTGCGTTCCTGCAACCGGGTGAGTCGAACTGGACCAACACACCGACCCCGTCGCAAGACCAAATCAGCCCGCAGGGCGCCGGCGTTTCTCTCGATCCCAACAGCACATCTTGGGCTTCGCTCAGCGACAGCAACGCGAAAACCGCAGTGACGCCGATCGATCACGGCGAGACTTTGCGCAAGCTGGCCGCGCTTCCGGTCACCACGTGGAATTACAAACACGACCCGAAACGCCGCTACATCGGCCCGATGGCGCAGGATTTCCATGCGGCCTTCGGGCTCGGCGCGGACGACAAACACATCTCCACGCTGGACACCGACGGCGTGACCCTCTCGGCGATCAAAGGACTGGTCGAGGAAATCGAGGAGCAAGACGCCGCCCTGGCCGAGCGCGACGCGCGACTCGAAGCCCTGGAAAAACAAGTGGAAGCCCTGCGCCGGCAGGCCAACCTTTGAGAGCAGAGAGCGGGAAGCTGGGAGTAAGGCTGGAGGTCTCACAACAGAACGCCGGAGGCCAGCTGGGGACTTACAGGCTGTCGAAGCAGGCAGCCGGCTGCCGTCCGACAGCGAGCGGCGCTGCCGCCAGCCTTTGCTCGAAGATCTTGAAGCGTCGCACCGGCTCGCGCTAAGCAAGTCGCAATGCCCCGGTTCACCGCCGTTGCCGTTGTCTCTGCGCTGATGGCCGCTGCCGCGCCCGGGGCGGGCGAGCAATTTGCCGAAGCGCGCCGCGAGATCCTCGGCGCAAGCGAAGGGGGCGACGCCCGCGCCATGGCCATGCACGCCTATTGGCTCTTCACCGGGGACCGCGGGTTTTCCGTGGACCAGACCGCGGCGCTCGGCCAAGCCCGCGAAGCGGCCGGGCAAGGAGGATCCTTCGGCGCCTTCGTGCTCGGCTTCTGCGCGCAGGAAGCCGGACGCACCGGCGAGCTTCCGCCGGATTTGTGGGAGGTGGTCGTCCCCGATCTGCTCGCGAGGGCCGAAGGCGGGGATCCTTTCGCGCAACTTCTCATCGGCCTCGCCCACGACCACGGTTTCGGCCTGCCTGCGGACGCCTGGGCGGCCTCGAACTGGTATGCCCGTGCGGCCGACCAGGGAGACTCCCGCGCCATGGGACAACTCGGTATACGGCGCATCAACGGTGCCGGGACGGCGGTGGACACGAAGGGCGGACTGGAACTGCTGCGTCGGGCTGCCGCAGCGGGAGATAGCGCGGCTCTGCTCTCGCTGGGGCACTACCTCTTGGAGGGGCGCATCATCGACCATGATCCCGCCCGCGGCGCGCACATGGTGCGAAAAGCCGCCGCGCGCGGCAACCGTCAGGCCCTCACGTATCTGGCCAGACTGCACCTGCAGGGGCGCGGGGTGGAACGCGATCCCGCCCGTGCGCAGGCCCTGCTCACCGAGGCAACGGCCCGCGGCGACCTGCCGGCATCCGTCCTCCTCGCCCGCGGACTGCTCGCCGGGGCGAAGAACGCGCAGGACAAGGCGAAGGCCGTCGAGTTGCTGCGCGGCGCAGCGGACCGCGGCAGCGGCGAGGCGATGCTCGAACTCGCCGAGTGCCACTTCGCCGGCACCGGCGTGCCGATGGACGAAAAGGAGGGTGAGCGCCTGCTGGTTGCCTCGGCCGCACGCAATCATTTGCCGGCGGCCTATGCCCTGGCCGAGCGCACCCTCGAAGGGCGCGGCGTGCCGCGGGACCGGGAGAAGGGACTCGAACTGATGCTGCGGGCCGCGGCGATCGGCGAGGGGAATGCCCTGCTGCTCCTGTCCAAATTCAGCGCAACGGGCCGCTTTTTCCCCCAGGATGAAAAGCGTGCGGCGGAGCTGGCGCAGCGCGCCGCCGAACTCGGCTATCCCGAGGCGCAGAGGGAAACCGCCCTGCGCTACCTTCGCGGCCGCGGCGTGGAGCGCGATGCCGGAGCCGCACGCGCCTGGCTGCAAAAAGCGGCCGACCAAGGAGACGCCCGCGCAGCCCAAATGCTGGCCGGCCAGATCGGGGAGACCACGCCCCGGAGTGCCGACGCGACCAGCGCAAACGGGGAGTAAGAAACGGGAGAGCCGGGAGCAATGCGAGGCATCGCAGGCGCCGGCCGCGGCTTCTTTATCTCCAGCGTCGTGACGGTCCCGGTGGCCGTCGAACGCAACGGGCTTTGGCGCGAAGCTCGCGCCGAACGAGGAGCGGGCAACGCTCTTTGGCCCGTTGCGGTCCACCGGCACCAGGCCGGTGGCGCCGCTCAGAACTCCTCTGTCTGCCTCTCCCTTACTCCTTTCGTCCATTTGTCCTTTAGTCCCTTCCTTCCTTCCCACCGAACCGACTGAAAGGAGATAGCCCCAGGCAAACAGTGACCTCCGATCTCTGAACTCTGACCTCTGAAATCCGACCCCCGACCCGTAAGTGCAAAGCGCTGGAGGGCCTAAACCCGCCACCCGCCACCGCGGCCTGCGGCCGCTCCCCAAGCCAGCCCGGCGATGATCATGGTGTAAAGCTGCAGCGAGGAGATCTGCAGGGGAAAGTCCACCAAGGCGTGCAGGGATACGCCGGCCAGCGCAAAAGCGCAGGCCATGGAAAAGATCTCCGACTCATCAGGCCTCCGGCCGCGACGACGTGCACCGAGTGCCGCGGAGACCAGCGCTCCGCCGAGAAGAATCATCCACGCGGCGGCGCCCGCCCAACCGTAGTCGACCGGCGTCTGCAGGATATCGGAGTGGGCTTGCGCCCAGATTCCTTGGGGCTGACGCCCCATCGTGCTGCGCTTGGGATTGAAGATCGGCTCGAACGTTCCCGGGCCGTAGCCCCACCAACCGGCGGCGGGAATAAAGTCCGAGACGAGCAACTCGTAGTTGAGCGCCCGCTCTTGATCCCAAAACCCGCTGCGCTCCCATCGACCGACCGAGCGATCGATGCCGAAAGATACCGCCATGAGAGCTGAAGCAGCGACCAACCCCAGCATGATGGAAGAGAAGGCCAGGATGCGGCGGGTGCGCAGAGTCCGCAGCCGGGCGGCTGCGATCCAGGCCGTCATGCCGATCAAAAGAAGAGCGCAGACCAAATTCGCGGCGCGGGAAACATTGATGAATCCGCAGGCGGCGGTGACGAAGGACGCCAACGTCCAAAAGACGCGGCTTTTTTCCGCGCCTTCGCGGTAAAAAGACCGCACGGCCAGCGCGACGATGAAGGGCAGGACAAGGTTGATGTAGGCCCCTGCGTTCGCGTGGTAGCGGAAGGTGGCGAAGAAGGTCTCACCGACATAGCGGTAGGGATTCCAGAAAATGCCCGGCGCATCGGTGAAGCGCTGGGCCAAACCCAAGAGCATCATGCTCAATCCTGTCGCCGCGATGGTGATCCAAACGCGGTTGCGCCACTGGCGGTTGGCGGCCAAATCGCAGGTGACCCACAACGCTCCAATCAATCCGGTCATGAGCAGGATGGAAGGCAGGGTCATTTCCCGATCCCAAAAGCCCGGCCAACCCGGAAACAGCTGGGGGATGTCGACAAAAAGATCGTTCGGGCGAATGAAACGACGGCTCGCGTTCCAGACCATGAACCAGCCTTGGACAAGAAGGAAGAGACTCGGAATCGCCACCAGCCAAGGCACGCGCGGCACACGTCGTCGGAAAAGCAGGCCGAGCAAAAACAACGCGGTCATGGCGAGCAAGAGCCAGCGGATGACCTCGACAGTCCAATCCCGCGTGCCGCCGAAGAGCCAAGCAGACACAACGATCGAAACGAGAAGCAGCCAACGGGCTGCGGTGAGAGGAGTGTTCAAGGAGAGGGCGGAGACTTGAGTGGGAAACTTGAGCAAGTGGAGTAGCGAGTGACCAGTCGCGGGTAACGGGTGTGAAAGTGGGAAAGTAGAAAAGTCACGAAGCGGAAAAAACAAGGGAGCGGCAAAGCCCTGCTACCAGCTCAGGTCTCAGGCTTTTTTTCTCCTGCCGTCTCTTCGTCTTTTCGGCTCTTGGTCTTTTGGTCTTCCTTCTTTTCTCCAAGCTCCGCGCTCCCCGCTCCCTGCTCCTGGCTTTTCCCCAGCGGCGCGGCTGCTCTGGCCGCGGCGTTGATCAGCGGAACCGCAACCGAATTCCATTTCATCTGCACGGCCGGTTGCGAAACATAGATGCGCCAGACGGGCGGCAGGCTCTGGCGACCCATGCCGTAGTCTTGGTAGTCCGCGGCGCGATACGCCGTGAGAAGGAGACCGGCCTGTTGCGCGGTGGCGGGGACACGCGCCGAAGGGACGGCACGCCGAGAGATGAGATCTCCCCGCGTGATCACATTCGCGGCGCCGAACCGATTGAATGGTCGGGCTTCCGGGGCGGGAGCCGCGATGACTGGTTCACTTGGCTCAACGGGCTCGCTCGTTTCCACGGGAGCCGATTCCACCGGCGCAACGGGAGTCGGCGCGCGCTCACGCATGCGACCCAGGGTTGGAATGACAACAAGATCCGCTTTGGCCGGATCTTCAGTGATGGTCAGCCCGCGCTTGGACAGCGCCGACTGCAGGTCGGAAGCGAGTCGTTTCTCGATGGCTTCGTTCTCGCGGTGGAGGTCGCTGACCACGGTGAGAGTCTGACCGTAAGCCTGCTTGGGGTTGAGCACCTCGAGGCTTCCGGTCTGCGTGGCCAAGCAACCCGGCAGCATGGCGAGCAGAGGCAAAAGCAGGATCTTCGGAAGCCGTTGAATCCGTGCGCGGGCAGGCGCGCCGAGAGAGTGCCTGAGGGCGTCGGCGGCACGGCGGAAGAGCAAGGACGCGTGGACTTCCAGACTGGTGGATCGCGACGTCCCCATCGCGATCTCCTCGGTTGTAAATCGCGCCGGGACGGCGCGATGCACCGTTCCTTGGGTTGTGGCCATAACTTCCGAGTTAGTGGGCAGAGGGGACTTTTTCACGATTCGGCGCCGGGGGATGGGGTTTCCACCACGGGCGCGTCTTCGGGCGGGGTGGGCGGAGGCGCGGGTTCGGGCGGGGGAGAACCGACGGGAGCAGAACCGGGCACCGGAGGCAGCGGCTCCAACTCTTCCCACGGCGGCATGTCTGCCGGCAGAAGATTCAAGTCGGGCAGCGGAGGCTCGATGACCGGACCATCGTAGGGAGCGTCCAAATAGGCACCACCACTCGCGTAACTGTAGGCGGGCGTGCGGGCGAAGAGCAGGTTCTGCAGGGCAATGTCTTCGCGGGCGAGAAGACGCTGTTTGAGGGGATCAACAAGGACGTCGCTGTTGGGATTGGTCGCGCAGCCTGCGAGGAGGATGAGGACCGCGGCCGCGGGCACCGTGAACGCGGCTTCAATCGGCGTCTTGGGCGGAGGCAGCCAGATGGGTCTTGATGATTTGTTCGGCTTCCTCATGGACGGTGCGACCTTTGCTCCGGGCGGACTCGGCGAGTGCCTGATGCGTCTCCGGCGACAATCGTTCGCAATGCAGATCTTCGCCGCCGCTTGGAGCACTGGTCAATTCGCACATTGGTTCGGTTGTATTACTTCCCTAATACGCACGCAACCGGAAACTTGTTGAAACAACATCGGTATCGATTAGGTTGCGAATGCTCACATGTTCACACGCCATGACAGAAAAAACCGATACGGCTAAGCCGGTCACAGTGCGGTTGACCGCCAAGGAAGTAAAGCGCTTGGACGCCCTCGCCGCGAAGTCGGGAATGACCCGCCACAGGTATATGTCTTTCGTCCTGGACCGCGCGATGAAAACTGGCTTGGTGGTGAAGGAAACCGTCCAATACGCCGAGTCGGCAGCCCTTTAGTGTAGCCGCGGCGCTCGATGGCGCGTGGAGCCAACCGGTTCGCGGCACACGGATCCGCGGCTGCACTAAGTCTTGAACGGCTCAATCCAGGTCGCGCTCGGCCAGGGCCTCTTCGTCCAAGCCGAGATAGTGGCCGAGCTCGTGCAGGTAGGTGCGCCGCACTTCTTCGGCGAAGCCGGTGCCGGCTTCCGCGCATTCTTCGAGGATGTTCTCGATGTAGAGGATGATCTGCGGGGGAGGGCCGGGGTCGTTGGCGTGCTCGTGGCGCGGGGCGCCGACGAAAAGTCCGAGGATGCCGGGATCGAGTCCGTCTTCGACCAAAACCTCCGCGGGGAAATCCTCGAAGCAGACCGGGACCTGACGCGCGGCTTGGCGCAGTTCTTCGGGCAAGCGGTGGAGGGTTTCCACCACGACGCGGCGGGCTGTTTGGTGGTGGTTCATGAGGTAGGGGAAAGTTGAGGGATGAGAGTTGAGGGTTGAGGGGAGGAGGATCAGACGGGAGACTTAATTTTTATGACGCTGACAAACGCCGCTTGGCCCGCTCGCGCAGGCGGGCTCCGGCCGGTGTGCCGGCGGGTTGTCGGCACAGGGCGCCTTGGTAGAAGGCGCACCAAGCGTCCCACAATGTTCCCGGGGCGAGCCCCTCGGTGCGTGCGTAGCGTTTGAAGTTCCCGGCCAAGTAGGAACGTAAATGTGCGCTGTGCGGGGAGTGGAAGGCGAGGTAGGAGAGGTTTTGCAACAGGGCGAGAAATTTGAGGCGGTGCGAGGTCTGCGCCGTCGCGGCATCGGGCGGCGGGGGCAGGTGCGGGACCATGGCGCGTGCGGTGAAAACACCGCCTGCAGCCGACGCCACGCGCATGGAGAACTCGAGATCCTCTCCGAGCATCCAAAAGTCTTCCCGGAAGACGACGCAAGTCTCGAAGGCGCGTCGTGCGTAAAGCATGCACGCACCGGTGGCCCAGCAGAACGCGTGGGGCTCGTCGCCCAAGGCGCGGTGGCATTCCCCCGCGTCGACGCAGCGGCGGATGACGGTGCGCAAATTTTTCTCCTCCGGTTCGGGAAAGGCCCAGAGGTGGTTTTTCTCGTCGAAGAGGAGGGGGGCCGCCGCGGCGGCGTTCGCCGTCTGCATGGTTTCGAGCAATTGCCGCAAGGTCTCAGGCGGAGGGACCACGTCGTCGTCGAGGACCAGAACGTGCGTGACGTGCGCGTTTTCCAGCGCTTTGGCGATGGCTGTGTTCCACGCCGGACCCGGGCCGTTGTTGACCGCGCGGGGCATCCAGACCGTGCCGGGCCTCGCCGCGCAGACGGCTTCGGTCCCGGGTGACGAGGCGTTGTCCGCGACGAAGGTCCCGCCGGCCAGCGGTGTATCGCTCGCCTGCAGGGCATCGAGCAAACGGGCCAGCTCCGCCTCGCGCCGGTGGGTGGCAATGGCGGCGGCCACGCAGGGCACGGGGTTGGTCGGACTCATGGCAGACGGCGCGGAGGTTGCAGGCGGGGCGGGGGTCGGTTATGCAGGGGGAATGCTAAGTCGCCTCACATGGCTGGCAATGATCTTCGCCGCGACGGCGGTGGCCCAGCAACAGGAGCAGCGCATGATGGACCGCATCATGAACCCCGACCGCGACCGGGCCAACCCGATGGGCGAAAAAGCTTTCACGGCCAAGCCGTTCGAGGGGCGCGAGTTCACCGGAACGGGTGAATTCACCGGCGTGAAGTCGGCCCGGACCAAAGAATTTGCCACCCGCGAATTCCTCGGCATCCGCAACCCGTGGTTCGGCAAAAAAGTCTATGCCACCGAGGCGGCGCGTGAATTGAACCGCTACGTGCTGGCCGATCGGGGCTATGACTCCCGCGCCGTGGAGACAAAGGCCGCCCGGGACGAGGGCCGTGCCGCCGCTCTGCGCGATACGACCGAGGCGGACAACGCCCGCTCCTTCGCTCTGCGCGGCAAAGCGCAGGGCTCTATCGATGCGACCTATCCTTCCGGCGGGGCGCTGACCATCGACGAGGTCCGGGAGCTGCTCAACCGCAACCGTTGAGCGCATGAGTCCCGCCGAATCCACGGAGCTTCTCTCCCGCGGTTGCGCGGAGATCATCAGCCGCGAGGAGTTGAAGAAAAAACTCTCCGCCGGGCGCCCGTTGCGCGTGAAGCTCGGCGTCGATCCGACCGCGCCCGACATCCATCTCGGCCACACCGTCGGACTGCAAAAGCTGCGTCAGTTTCAGGATCTCGGCCACGAGGGCATCCTTATCATCGGCGATTTCACCGCGATGATCGGCGATCCGAGCGGACGCTCGGCCACGCGGCCGCAATTGACCCACGACGAAGTGCTGGCCAATGCCAAGACTTACCAGGAGCAGGCTTTCAAGGTGCTCGATCGGACCAAGACGAAGGTCGTCTTCAACGGAGAGTGGTTCAAGAAGATGACCTTCACCGATGTGATCAAGCTCAACAGCCGTGTCACGCTGCAGCAGATGCTGCAGCGCGAGGACTTCCGCGAGCGCATGGACAAAGCGCAGCCCATCCGCGCGCACGAAGTGCAGTATCCCATCATGCAGGGATGGGACTCGGTCATGATCCAAGCCGACGTCGAACTCGGCGGCACCGACCAGCTTTTCAACATCATGGTCGGACGCGACCTGCAGAAGGAAGAAGGTCAGGAGCCGCAGGTGGCCATGATGCTGCCCATTCTCGAAGGCCTCGATGGCACGCAGAAAATGAGCAAGAGCTTGGGCAATGCCGTGGGCGTGAACGAAGCGCCGGGCGAAATGTTCGGCAAGGTGATGAGTATCTCGGACGAACTGATGGCGCGCTGGTATCTGCTGCTCCTCGGGCGCGAGATGGCCAAGGATGCGCACCCCATGGCGGCGAAAAAGGAATTGGCCAAGGCTTTGGTCGAACGCTTCCATTCGGCAGCGGACGGCGCCCGGGCGCTCGAGGAATTCGAAAAACGCTTCAGCGGACGCGACCTCGAGAACGCCGAACTACCGGCTTTTCAACCGGCCGTCCCCCTCATCGACGTGATCACCGCGGCGGTCGAGGCTTACGCGCAGTGCTTCGGACAAAACAAGTCGCGCAGCGATGTGCGTCGTTTGGTCACGCAAGGCAGCGTGCAGTGGCGCGGCGAGAAAGTGATCGATCCCAAGGCGATGCTGGATTTGTCGGCATCGGGAATTTTGCGTTTGGACAAAACGCGCGCGGTGCGAATTGGGTAGGGCGGGGCGTCCCGACCCGCCGCTCATGGCAATCTTTGTGCGTTTTGTGATCCCGGCGCGTCGGGGACGCCGCGCCCCTACCTTAGAGCCGA
>CAZJGQ010000049.1:0-12337 GCA_964545425.1 uncultured Chthoniobacter sp.
AGGCCGAACTGACGTAGAGAAACTTGCTCCCCTCCTCCGCACAAACCCGCGCCATATCCTCCGCCCACTGCGGACTGCCCATGGCGCAATGGACCAATGCGGACGGCTTCACCTCGCGCACGAACCGCGCCACGCCTTCGCGATCATCCGGCGACACCGCACCGCGATCCCACGCCACCACCTCGCATCCGCGCCCGCGCAATTCCTCCGCCACCACCGGAGCAACGGTGCCGTTCATGCCGGTGAGGAGAATCTTTTTCACGATCGGTGCGCAGCTGGCATGATAGCAAACGCGGAAAGTCTTCCGAATCTTGCTCGTCCTCGACGGAAACGGCTGACCCATCGGACAATACCATTCAGGACCTTTCGTGAGGTCCGAATCCTCTCGGCGGCACCGAGGTCGGCCCACACGACGATCGAGCCTAGTCGGCGCGCCCCACCTGAAGTCCGGGCAGTGTTCTTGTTGTCATCGGAGAGGTTCCCACCGTATGCGCGCGAGGGTCGGAACCAATGCCGCCGGTGTTCCGGGTAATGCCGGCATCACTCTGAGCAATGCCATCATGAGTCAAAGCGATGCCGTCGTAACTTGGACCGATGCCGTCATTGGTCCAAACGATGCCGTCGTCGGTCCCAACAATGCGCGCATTACTCTGAGCAATGCGGTCGTAGTTCGAAGCGATGCGGGCGTAGGTCCCGGGCAATGGCGGCATTACCTCACAGATATGCCGCCATTACTTAAACCAATGCCGGCATACCTCCAAACAATGCCGTCATAGGTGTGACCAATGCCGCCGTCGGTCTGGGCAATGACGGCGTCGCTTCGAGTGATGCCGTCATTGGTCCAAACAATGCCGCCATTGCTCCCGACCGATGCCGGCATTGCTCGGAGCGACGCGCGCATTGCTTGCCGACGCCGCCAGCGATGATAGGCAGCCAGGCCCAAGATCACCGCCGCATCCCAAGTGCCGGCTCCGGGGACGGGCTCTCCGCTGCCGAAGGTCACATAGACCAAGTCGCCGTTGCCCGAGCAACCGGCCGCCTGTGCTGAAGCCCATGAGTTTGACCAGGCTTAGCTGACCACTGATGAGGCCAGTGTCCGCGGCAACGGCAACTTGCCACCCGGGGCTTCCGCGCATATATTTTACCTTTCCTCGCCCCCGTGCGCGGAACCATACATCATGACAAACCCGCTCCTTTCGCGCATCCCTTGGGATCGCGTCAATTGGAAGACCAGCATCTTCCTCGCCGTTATCAACACTTTGGCCGTGACCGCCGTGCCGCTTTACCTCTGGCACTACGGTCTCGACTGGTTCCAGGTCGTCCTTTTCCTCTTTTTCTACATCGTCACCGGACTGAGCATCACGCTCGGCTATCACCGCCTCTTCTCGCACCTTTCCTTCAAGGCCAAGACGCCGGTCAAGCTGACCACCCTGCTCTTCGGCGCCTGCGCCTTTGAAAATTCCGTCCTCGACTGGTGCTCGGACCACCGCAAGCACCACAAGCACGTCGACCACGACGACGATCCTTACGACATCTCCAAAGGCTTCCTCTGGGCGCACATCGGCTGGCTGCTCTTCAAGCTCGGACCGGAAATGCCGATGGACAATGTCAACGACCTGAAACGCGACCCGCTCATCATGTGGCAGCACAAATGGTGCATCCCGCTGGCCTTTGTCCTCGGATTCGGCGTGCCCGCCCTCCTCGGCTACTGGTGGAACGGTCCGGCCGGCGCACTGGGCGCTTTTCTCCTCGCGGGCGTCTTCCGCGTCTTCGCCGTGCAACACAGCACGTTTTTCATCAACTCGATGTGCCACAGCGTCGGCCATCAGCCTTATTCCACCCGCTGCAGCGCGCGGGACAGCGCGCTCATGGCGCTCTTCACCTTCGGCGAGGGCTACCACAACTACCACCACGAGTTCCAACACGACTACCGCAACGGCGTGAAGCGCACCAACTTCGACCCGACCAAGTGGACGATCTGGACTTTGGAAAAACTCGGCCTGGTCAGCGACCTGCGCCGCGTGCCGGACGAGAAAATCCTCCTCGCCGAAATGAACGAGGCCAAGCGCCGTGCCGCCCTCAAAACGGAGCAGCACGAAAGCATCGCCGCCGTCTTCGGTCACCAGATGCACGACATGTTCCACCACCTCAGCGAGCGCCTCGCGGCCAACTACGCCGCGCTGGAAAAAGCCATGGCCGAGAAAGTGGAAGTCTCCCGTCACATGATCGAAGACTGGCGCCGCGAAACCCGCGAATTCGCCGCCCTGCTCACAGATCTCGAGCGCCGCTTGCCGGTCCCGGCGTAAAGGTGGATCGCGCCGTCCCTGGCGCGATTTGTCACTCACCTGCACATGGTTTTCCTGTAGCCGCGGCACTGCGTGCCGCGCTCACCCAACCCATTCGCGGCACAACCGGAGGTGGCCCAAAGGCAAAGTGCCGCGACTACATTTCACTCAGCCTTCAAGCCTCAAGTCTCCGCCCTCGTGATGGCCGCCACGGCGGCCATCACACCTCCACCGGAATACCCGGCATCGGGACGATCACCTCGGTCTGCGGACTGATCTTCGGCACCTCGCGGGCAAACCACGCCACGGCCGGCGGGTCGCCGTGCACGAGGATGAGTTTCTTCGGCTGCACGCGCTTCACGTAGTCGAGCAACCCGTCGCGCGTGGCGTGCGCGCTCAAGGTGAATTCATCCAGCTTGCAACGTCGCCGCACCGGACGCCGCCGCGGGTCGAGCAGGACCTCGTCGCCTTCCTTGGCCGCGCGCAAGCGGCCCGCCGGCGATTTCGGGTCGGAGTAGCCGACGAACATGCAATGCGCCGCCGGGTTCTCGAGGATTTTCGGGGCGAGCACGTTGGAGAGCGTGTTTTCCGTCATCATCCCGCTGGAAATGGCATAGACCGTGCGCGGGAGCACAGGGAGTTGCGCGATGTCGCGTCCCCCCACCACTTCCATCGGCAGGCATTCGGCCAGTTTGAGATCACCATGACGACGCGGAGCGCTCCCGCGCAAACGGTCGGTCACCGCGGTGATCTTCGCGCTCAGTCCGCCGACGTAGAGTCCGAACCCGCCGCGGAGCGCGCCGCTCTTTTTCGATTCGTAAAGCAGGGCGAGAAGCTCCTGCGTTTTGCCCAAGGCAAAGACGGGAATGAGCACCGGACCGCCCGCATCGAGCGCCCCCTGCAGCGTGCGGATGAAACGCTCTTCCTCGGTCTTGCGCGTCATGCCCTCGGGAACCGGACTGTCCCCGCGCGTCGTTTCCATGATGAGCACGTCGATGTTTTCCGTGGGAAACTTCGCCCCGCGCATCAGCGTCTGGTCCTCGAAATTGACGTCACCCGTGTAGAAGACGCGCTTGCCCTCGGCGCGCAGAAGCAGGCCGGTCGAACCGAGGATATGGCCGGCATCGAAAAATTCCCCGGTGACCTCGTCGCCCAGATCGAATTGGGCGGACAAACGGACCACTTCCCAGCCATCCATCGCATTGTCGATTTCGCGGTGGGAAAAAAGCGGCAAGTCCGGACTGCCCAGTTCCTCGCGCTGGCGCATCATCACGCTGACCGAATTGTGCAGCATCACCTCGGACAATCCCGCGGTGGCTTCGGTCATGAGGACCGGCGCGTCGGGCGCCTGCCGCATGGCGAGCGGCAAGCATCCCACGTGGTCCTGGTGGGCATGGGTCAGGACCATGGCATCGAACCCGCGCCCGCCGAGCAGGGAGAAGTCCGGGGTGGACAGCGCCCCGACTTCGCGCGGATGCATACCCGCATCGAGCAGCACGCGGGATTTGCCCGATTCGACCAGGTAACAATTGGCCCCGATCTCTTCGGCGCGGGTGAGATTGGTGAATTTCATGACGTCACTTGCCGAACCAGCCCGCGCGGTAACCGGCGCGACCGAGGACCAAGGCCACACCGAGGGTCAACAAAGTCGGCGCCGCGGGCAAGAGAACACGCGCGGTCCCGAAGGCCCCCAAGGCGGCTAGGGCAAAGAGGAGCACGGCGAAGAGTCCGGCCATGACCGCGGCCGCGGACGAGCGGCGGGCCGGGCCAAGAGTGAGCACCGTGCCGGCCAAGACCAGCAACACGGGATACCACCAGCCGGGGAGAACAAAGAGGCGATTGGTCCGCACCGCCTCCCACGCCGCAGCCCATCGTTCGACCGGTGTCACGGCGGACATTTCGCCGACCGCCACCCGGGCCACGTCGGCCGTGGCCCGCGCCAGCACCAGGATGTGATCGCGGAAGGGCGACGCACCACCCTCGCGTTCGAATTTTTCCGAGGCGACGAGCAATTCGTTCATGGTCAGCACGGACGGTGCGGAGTCCGGAAGGAATTGCGCCGCGCCGTCGGGGGCCAAGTTGAGTTTTCCCTTCCGCGCCGTGATGGCCTCGGGAGCGACGGTGACTTCGGACCAATGACTGCCCTGCGCCGCAGCCCACGCCAGCGCGAGGAACGAAGGCACGGCGCGGTCGCCATTGCGTCCGGCCAACAAAATCCGCCGCGCTCCGCTCGCGCCCTCCGGAGGCGCGACAAAGCCGCGGGCAAAACGTCCGCCCCGCCCGGCCAGTCCGGGCACCTCGGGCCACGCGGCGCCCGGTTCGCCGCGCAGCGGTGTCCACCCCTGCCCCGGCGGAGCCTGCCAATCGTATCCCCCGAAAACCGGCATGCCCTCGGCCGCATCGATCATGCGCAACGGATCGCCGGCAATGCCCTCGACACCCGCCGCGGTGGCCCCGAGGCGCGAGGCTGCACGGGTGAAGAGCGCGCCGTCGAGCAGGGCCAGACGTCCGTTCCCCGCCAATTCGGAGGATTCGTCGTCGAAGAGGACGACGGTCAGCGGCGGCAGCGGCGGACCGCCCCCCGCGTTGGCCGCCAACCACGAGACGAACCCGCGCTCCACCGGATCGAACGTTCCGCGCGCGTGCTCGCGCTGCAGCCATGCGACGAACACGGCGAGCACGGCAACGACAGCGGCGAGGACGGGCCATTTCATGATGCGCTTCCTTTTTGCAGCATTTCGTAGTGCGCGACCAGCGCGGCGAGATGGTTTTCCGGACGAAATTTTTCCTGCCAGACTTCGTGGGCGCGCCGGCCCATGGTGTGCAGGCGCTGACGGTCCTCGAGCAGCGAGGTGACCGCATCGCGGAAGGCGCGGCGCTCGCCGAAGGGGACGCTCACGCCGGTTTCGCCGTCGGAAAGCCATTGGCGGATGCCCTCGGTCTCGAAGGCAACGACCGGTTTGCCGTAGGCCATGGCGCCGAGGCCGTCCAAGCCGAGCGGCTCGTTCCAAAGGACGGGCATAACGACCAAGGTCGCTTCGCGGTAGAGGAGCGACCATTGTTCCGGCGTGGGCTCGCCGACGATGCGCACGCGGCTGCCCAGTCCGCGCCGCTTCACATGGGCCTCGAGCATTTCGCGCTCGCTGCCGCCGCCGGCGAAGACCAGCTGCACATCCTTGGGCAATTCGCGCAGCATGCGCACGACCATCCACACGCCCTTCTGTCCGAGCAAGCCACCGACATGGAGGATGGTGCGCACCGAGGAATAGCCCTCCTGACGCGCACCAGTCGGCGGCGGCGCGTAGGGCGGGAGACTGATCACCTTTTCTTCGGGGATGCCGTTGGCGATGAGCTGACGCCGCACCGTTTCGCTCATCGTCTGCACGCCGTGCAAAGTGCGCAGGGCGTGCAGACTGCGCGAGACGAAGCGGTAGCGGACAAAATTGATCGCCGGATTCATCGAACCGCAGCCACGCCACCAATGCGAAACGGCGCAGGAGCGTGCGTGCGCGCAGCGGCAGGCCTCGGTCGGCCGCGACAAGGTCAGCTGTTTGCCGGAGCAATAAAATTGGTGGTTGTGGATAAAACGGACTGTCGGCTTGCGCGCGGCCAGCCAGCCGTCGAGCAAGGTGTTGCCAACGCCGTGCAGCTGGATGACGTCCGGATCGAAATCCTCGAGGATGGCCTCAAGCCTCAAGGCGCTGCGGTCGCGCGGGAGCAGACGGGTGTCGAGATCGTCATAGATGTAGCCGGTGCCTTCGAGTTGTCCGGCCCGGCGCGCGTGGACCAGGGCCACCTCATGCCCGGAGGCACGCAGACGCCGCACCGTATCGATGACCATGCGATTCATCCCCCCGCCGAGAGGACGCGCCGAGCGGTTGAAAAAAAGCAGGCGCATGGTCAGCCCGCTGCCGCGAGCAGGCTGCGTGCGTGCGCCACGGCCGAATCGCTGTCCTGCCCGCCGAGCATGCGGGCCAACTCGGCCACGCGTTCTTTGTCGCGCAATTCGCCCACCGCGGTCGCCGTGCGCTTGCCGTCGAATTCCTTGGTCACGGCAAACTGACGGTGCGCCGCCGCGGCCACTTGCGGCAAGTGGGTGATGCAAAGCACCTGATGGGCCTTGGCGAGCGCGCGCATTTTTTGTCCGACCTTCACCGCCACCTCGCCGCCCACATTGGCATCGATCTCGTCGAAAACGAGAAGCGGCACGCCATCCTGTCCGGCCAGCACGGACTTGAGTGCGAGCATGACACGGGAAATTTCCCCGCTCGAAGCGATGGCCCGCAGCGGTTTGGCCGGCTCGCCAGGGTTGGGCGCGAACTCGAATTCGGCCAGTTCGGCGCCGAGTGCGCGCGCCTCGGACAATGGCTCGAGTTGCACTCCGAACTCGGCACGGAGAAAACCCAGTTCACGCAACTCTTTGGTCACCGCTTTGGCCAAGGCCGGAGCCGCCTTGGCCCGCGCGGCGGAGAGCGACTTGGCCAGCTTGGCTGCTTTGGCTGCGGCGGACGCCTGTTCCTTTTCCAGCGCAACAATCTTTTCGCCACGCGTTTCGATGTCTTCGAGGTCTTTCGCCGCTTGCTCGCCACGCGCCATCACTTCATCGATCGAACCGCCGTATTTGCGTTTGAGCGACTGCAGGAGATCGGCGCGCGCTTCGAGTTCGCGCAGAGTTGCCGGATCGGCTTCGATCTTTTCGGCGTAGCGCCGGGTTTCGCTTTCGATGTCGGAGACACGGCCAGCCACGTCTTCGAGGGACTCAAGCAAAGCCGCCGCACCGTCATCGAGGCGCGCCAGTTCACGGGCTGCCCGCACCGCTTCGGCCAAGGTCGCACGCACGCCACCCTCGCCGTCGGATCCGAGGGCGGACTCCATTTGCGCGCCGAGTTCGAGCAAGCGCTGGCTGTTGCCCGCGGCGCGCAGGCGGGACATCACTTCCTCTTCCTCGCCCGGACGCAATTTGGCGTCGGAAATTTCTTTGGCTGCGTGCGACAGCATCTCGCGGCGCATGGCCGCATCTTGCTCCAGTCCACGTAGGCGCTCGATCTCGTCGGCCAAGCGGCCTTGCTCGCGATGCGCCGCGGCAAAATCGGAGGCCACCTTCGCGGCACCCGCGTAGGCATCGAGCACGCGTGTTTGCGCTTCGCGCGAGAAGAGCGACTGATGGTCGTGCGGACCATGCAAATCGACCAAGCGGTCGCCGAGCGCTTTGAGCGCGGCCAGTGTGCAGGCCGAACCATTGATGAATTGCCGACCCGCGCCCGCCGTCGAGAGTGTGCGTTTGAGAAGCAACTCGCCCTCGGCGCATGGTTCGGCACCTTGTTCCTCGAGCCACGCGTCCAGTTCGCGCGTCTCGCCCATTTCGAAAACCGCCTCGACCGTGCAGGAGTCGGCTCCGGCGCGGATGAGCGATTTGTCGGCCCGCTCGCCGAGAAGAAGTTGCAACGCCCCGATGAGGAGGGATTTGCCCGCGCCGGTTTCTCCGGTGATGGCAACCAGACCCGCTCCCGGCTGCCAGGTCAAATCCTCGACCAGGGCGAGGTTGCGGATTCTCAGGGATGCCAGCGTTGCGAGCACGGGGCGGATTATGCAAATCTGACGGATTCAAGTCATGGCCGAACTTGCCATTACCTTTCTCGGCACCGGAACGTCCCAAGGGGTGCCGTTCGTGGCCTGCGATTGCCCCGTCTGCCGGTCGGAGGACCCCCGGGACAAGCGGCTGCGCTCGTCCATCCTCGTCGAGGCGGAAGATGTCACCTTTCTGGTCGACACCACCCCCGACCTGCGGACTCAGGCCCTGCGGCATGGCTTGCGCCGGATCGATGCGGCCATTTTCACCCACTCGCACACCGACCATGTGGCGGGGTTCGATGACTTGCGGCGGTTTTGCGAATTGGCCGACCGGCCGATGCCGATCTACGCCTCGCCACACACCATGGCCGACCTGCGGCGGGCGTTTTATTACGCGTTCGACGGACAACACGCCTTCCGCAATTACGTCCGCCCCGATCCGCACGAGGTGACCGAGCCGTTCGAGTTGGGCAGCGTGGAAATCATCCCCGCCGAAGTCCCGCACGGCAAAATGCTCGTTTACGGCTACATTTTCGCGCGGGGCGGACGCAAACTGGCCGCCTACTTCAGCGACTGCCACCACGTGCCGCCTGCGGTCATCGAGCAAATCCTCGGCATCCCCGTGCTCATCATCGACGCCCTGCGCCACGAACCACATCCCAGCCACCTCTCGCTCAACGAAGCACTCGCCGTGGCCGCCGCGGCCTCGGCGCAACGCGCTTACCTTACCCACATCGGACACGACCTCGGACACGCGGAGACCGAAACGCTTCTCCCTCCCCACGTCCGCCTCGCCCATGACGGCTTGCGTGTGGAAATCTAGTTTGCTCGCCGCGGCGCTCGCCTCCGCGGCGTGGGCCTCGGACCCGCCGGTGCGGACCACCCGCGAAGCCGCCGCGACGGCGGTCATTTTCAACACCCGCGATCCCGATTCGCGGGGCCTGGCCGAATACTACGCGGAGCGCCGCGGCATTCCGGCGGAAAACCTCATCGGGCTCGATTGCCCGCTCGAGGAGGAAATCAGCCGCCAGCAATACACCGACACGATCGAAAAACCCCTGCGCGAGGTCTTCGAGCGCAAGGAATGGTGGGGCGTGCGTAATGGGTCCGGCGACAAGCGGGAGATCACCGGCAGCCGCATCCGCTTTCTCGCCCTGATGCGCGGCATCCCGCTGAAAATCAAGACCACCATCCAACCTCCCTCGCCCGAGGCCACACCGCCCCCGCGACCGAACGCCAACGATCCCATCCGCCGGCACGACGAAGCCGCGGTCGATTCGGAACTCACCGCGCTCGGCGCCTTCGGACAAGACACGTTCGGCATCCTGCAGAATCCTTACTTCCGTCGCTTTTCGCCCATTCTCGATTCGTCGGTCACCGCGGGACTGCTCCTCGTCGCGCGCCTCGATGCGCCGACGCCGGACACCGTCCGCCGCATGATCGACGACAGCCTTCTGGCCGAGCGCGTCGGTCTTTACGGCTGGGCCTACATCGACCGGCGGAGCACACCCGAGAGCGGATACCGCGAGGGCGACGACTGGCTGCGCAATGCCGCGGCGGAATGCTGGAACCAGGGAATTCCGGTCATTCTCGACAACATGCCGCCGACCTTCCCGGCCGGCTTCGCCATCACCGACGCCGCGCTGTATTATGGTTGGTATGACTGGCAGGCCGGCGGCGCCATGGGCGCACCGCAATTCGTCCCCGGAGCGGTGGCCGCGCACATCCATTCGTTCAGTGCGCGCACCGTGCGCGACCCGAATGCGCATTGGGTCGGACCGCTCCTCACCCGCGGCGCCGCGGCCACCATGGGGAACGTTTACGAGCCTTACCTCGACCTGACCCCGCATCTCGACGTCTTCAACGAGCGTCTGGTCCAAGGGTTCACCTTCGCCGAGAGCGCCTACATGAGCCTCAAGGTGCTTTCGTGGATGACCACCGTGGTCGGCGACCCGCTTTACCGTCCGTTCGCCGGGGCGCAAGGAGGCAGCTGGCAACGCAAACCCGACGCCGCGGCCGAGCCATGGTTGGCCATCAGCAAAGAGTTGCGCAAAGGCTCGCGGTCCGGACTCACCCAAACTCTCTACCTCGCACGCCTCGCGCGGGAAAATCCCTCCGGCCTCAACTACGAGGCACTCGGCATGCTGCAAAGCTTCCTCGGCGAACCGCGGGAAGGACTAAAGTCCCTCGAGTCGGCCGGCGGACTCTACCGCAATCCGGCCGAAGCCTTCCGCACGGTGGTCGAACGCATCCGCATTCTGCAAGGTCTCGGCGACAAAAAGGCCGCCCTCAAACTCATCGACCGCACTTTGCAGCGCACGCAACCCGCCGAACGGGCCAAGCTGCTCAACGACATTCGCAACGAGATCGCCCCGCCACCGCCACCACCCACGCCGGTCGGGTCCCCCAAAAAGCCGTGAGCACTGTCCGCCGCGCCTACGAACAAGCTTTGCGCGGCAAGACAACGCGCATCGCCGAAGCGACGCCGTCCGCGGAGAGCGAGTTGGCTTGGCAGGCACGCTGGTTCTCCGGGGCTTGCGGACGCGAATTCACCACGTCGGCGGGGAAGAAAGTCGTCATCACGGACTTCGGACAATGGAACCGCGAAGCCGGTCCGGACTTCGCCCACGCCACGGTCAAGATCGATGGACACGAACACCGCGGTGCCATCGAAGTCGACCTCGAAGCTTCCGGATGGGAGCAGCACCGGCATGCGGTCAATCCGGCCTATGAAAACGTAGTGCTCCACGTCGTCGTCCACCGCCCGACCAAGAAGCACTTCACCCGCACACCGGCCAATCGCGAGGTGCCGCAAATTTGCCTCGCCGACCATGCAGCGACCGATGCCGAGTGGACGGGCTTCGCCGCCGCGCGTCCCGGACGCTGTCTCGCGCCGCTGCGGGATTTGTCGGCCAACCAAATATCCGACCTCCTCGCCGTAGCCGCGCAACGCCGACTGGAAGCCAAAGGCACAATATTGCAGACCATGATTGCCTCGCGCGGAGCCGACGCCGCGCTTTTCGAAGCGGTGGCCATCGCTTTGGGCTACAAAAACAACAAGCTACCCTTCCAACTCCTCGCCCAACGCGTCCCCGCCAAAGCCGCGGCCACGACGCGCGGCGAAGCCCTGCTCTTCGGTCTGGCCGGATTTCTGGAAAAACCCGAGCCGCCAACCGGCGCGGCACGGACCGAAGTGGCCACGCTCTGGGCGACGTGGTGGAAACTGCGCGCCGCGCAGGCCAACGCCATCCTCCCGCGCAACGCCTGGAAGCTGACCGGCATCCGCCCTGCCAACCATCCGTTGCGCCGTCTCGGCGCCCTCAGCGCCATCGCCCGAAACTGGAAATCCGTCCGCGCCGCTTTGCAATCAGGCGACCTCGGACGATTGGAAAAAGTTCTTTCGCCTTTGCAGCATCCCTTTTGGTCGTTCCACACCACTTGGAGCAGTCCGCATCGCAAGACACCGCTCGCTTTGATCGGTCCTGATCGCATCCGCGAAATTCACGCCAACATCGCGCTGCCGCTCGCCTTGGCCGGCGGACAAAATCCCGACTGGCTCACGCTCCCCTCCGGACCACCCAACACCTCGCTGCGCGTCGTCTCCGCGCGCCTTTTTGGCGGACCCCTCCCGCGCAGCCTGCCCAAGCGCATGTATGTCCACCAAGGACTGCTGCAAATCTACGCCGACTTCTGCCTGCGCGACCACGGCGAGTGCGCGCAGTGCCATTTTCCCTCGCTCGTCGCCGGGTTGCCCGCTTGACCGCCACTTTTGGCAAAATATGCTCGCAGCCATGAGCAACGTCACTCCGCCCACCGACCTGACCAAACGCCCTCCCCGCAGCACCCGCGCCCGCCTCGGCGGCTACGTTCTCCTCCCGCGCATTATCGACAAATGCCGCGCCGTGCTCGCCGGCACCAATGGCGAATTCAATTACGCCTGCCCGCTCGACATGGAATTTTTCGAATTCACCTCGATTGATCCCGAGGCGCTGAAGAAGCAAGTCGCTGCCGGACTCGGCGACACTGAACTCCTCGAATGGATCCGCCAAAACGCCGGGACCAAACGCAGTCCGCACGAGATCCACCTCTGGTCCCGCTTTATGGAGGACCGCGCGCCGTCCGGCGTGGAAATGCGCGAATTTTTCAACCAAACGCACAAGGACACCGCCCCGGACCGCGACGACATCTCCACGTGGTTCGACTGGCTCGACCTCGACGATTACGCGTCCTACGGCGGGAAAGTCTGACCATGCCGCTCCGCCTCGGCGTCAACATCGACCACGCCGCCACCCTGCGTCAGGCGCGCTACGCGCGCGACCCGGACAGCATCCTGGTCGAACCCGACCCGGTCGAAGCCGCCCTCATCGCCGAACAAGCCGGCGCCGATGGCATCACTGCTCACCTCCGAGAGGACCGTCGTCACATTCAAGACCGCGACATCTTCCGGCTCAAAGAAGCACTGCAAACCAAGCTCAATCTCG
>CAZJGQ010000050.1:0-12264 GCA_964545425.1 uncultured Chthoniobacter sp.
ATGAGGACGAAATTTGCGGTGCATTGCCGCAATTTTTCGAGGACTACCGCCGGCCGATGGCCATCACGCCGGCCACCGTGATGCATCGCTGTTCGCTCTGGGAGAAAGTCGGCGGCTGGCGGGGCCGCCACGAAATCAGGGCGGCGATGGATTACGACCTGTGGTGGCGCTTCTTCGAGTCGGGGGCGGTGATGCGATTTCTGCCCGAAATCTCGTCCGTGAAATTCCCGGCCGTGTTGCGCAAGGACGTTTATCGGACCAAGCCGAGCGATGTGCAGGAGCGTTTCTCCCGGCGGATCCGGGAGGAAGCCGGATTTGCCGAGGAACAAAAAGAACGCTTGCTTGCCTTTCTGCAGGAGCGGAGCAACGAGCCACCCGACGCCAAGCGCGCACTGCGCATGTTGCGCAGCGCGCTGCTCATGCGGATGGAATTGGGCCGTCGGCTCGGGCTTCGCAAAGGACGCCAAATCGACGCCATCCGGCGATTCAAGGGGCTGGATTGACCGGGTAGTTCAGACGTGAAGCCTCGCTTCGCCGAGGGCTTTGAAGCGGAAGGGTATGTCGGGCGAGTCGAGGGGGAGACGGTATTTGTCGGGGTCTTCGTGACGGTAGGGGGTCGACGGCATGTTGACGAACCAGGCATCGTCTTTGCCCACGTTGCGCACACCGTGGTAGACGCCGGGGGGAATACGCAGTAACGCGCGCCGAGCTTCGCCGAAGTAGAATTCGTTGATTTTGCCTTGGGTGGGTGAACCGTCACGCGCGTCGTAGAGCACCACTTGGATTCTGCCCGACGGGTAGTAAAGGCGGTCGACTTGTTTCAAATGAACCACCCAGGCGCGGACGCTGCCCGGCGCGCAGCGGACATGGTACACGTAGGGAACATCCCCCTCGTCGAAGGCCCAATCGGCATTCCACATTTCGGTCAATTCACCGCGGTAATCGATGACCGTGCGCGCCTCGCGGATTTTCACCCCGTCGATCAGCTCGGTGATAACCGCGCCGTCCTTGGTGGCAGTCTGCTTGTCTTGGAGGGGTTGGGCTTTGGGTGTAAGTTTCATAGCGGTTACCTTCCCGGTGGATTCCCTTGTCTGGTAGCGGGGTTATTGTCCATGTCGATCGCGAAGTTGCTTTTTTCTTCCTGCGCTGGACATGGCGACGGCCAAGCATCCATATAAGCGAGGTGAGCTTTTACCGTCTTTGGTTCTTTTTTGTCGCGTTGGCACTGGCGGGATGCGGTCCGTCGGCTCCGCCGCCTGCACCCCCGCCAACTCCGGCCCCGAGTCCGAGCCCAACGCCGGTTCCATCGCCCACGCCGACTCCGACGCCCTTCGTGTCGCGGAAACCGATGGACACCGGGATGATTTTCAACGGGCTACAATACAAGTGGACGGTGGAAACGGCGCCCGGCGAGACGGCGGCGCGCGACCGTGAGATCGACAATGCCTATCGTCTCGAGCTGAACCTCAAAATCCGCATGCCGCGTCCGGCCACGACGCTCGCGGATGTGAAGGTGGCCAACCCGCAATTGCCGGAACTTCTGCCTTCGTTGCCGCAGCTTCTCGAGACAGCGCAGGTTTCGCCTGATTTCGCCAAGCTATACGATCTCAAGCTCGATTGGCTCAAAGAGCGGTTGGAAAAAATCGAGCAGATCCTTTCGCGTCATAATTTTTACGACTGCGATACTATCTTGAAACTCAAAGACCCGCAGACCGGACGGCGCGCCATCTTCGTTCAGGGCGATATGGACGTGAATGTCGATGGCTCGGACGGCGACCGCAACGTCGAGGTGGACGGCTCGGGGCAATTCTTCCAACCGCAAACCAGCTACCGCTGGCCCAAGGTGACCGATCGTCCGAATCCTTTCCTCAAGCGCTACGAGGACCGCATCACCGAAGCGGAGGCCGAGATGGCCAAACCGGAAACGACCGAGGCGCGGCGCGGGCAGTTGCGGGAACGCATCGCAACATCGAAACGCATGATCGCCGACCTTAAGGCATCGAGTTTTCTCGTTTCCAAAGCTGACCCGAACATCGTGCTGCCCGGATTCATGATACGCGGCGAAGGGGCGGATATCCCGGAAGTCGGCGACTACGCCGTGGTCATCCACGGCAACAAAATGTATCCGACCATCGTCGGCGACGCGGGCCCGTCCTACAAAGTCGGCGAAGCCTCATTGCGCTTGTGTAACGAGATCAAGGACACCGGAACGCCTCTGGCCCGTCCGGTCAGCGACCTCGCGGTGACCTATCTGGTGTTCCCCGGCTCGCGCGAAGAAAAGCGCTCCGCTCCGGACTTGGACATGTGGCACGCCCGCTGCACGGAATTGCTGGCCGAGATCGGCGTGCCCAACGCGCAGCTCCATCGCTGGGAAAACATCGTCCCCCCGTGGCCGGAGGAGGTTGCGATGCCAAGCCCGGCCGAATCGCCCGCGGGAGAGCAGCCCGGGTCTAGCCCGATGCCCGCTGCCAGCCCCGTGCCCTAAGTTGGAAATGTCCAATCTCTCTGTAATTCAACCTCGAATTCGATCACACATGGACTTTCTGCAGAAATTCCATGTGTGATGCTTTCGGGGCGGTTTCGTTCAGCTTCAAAAAAATGTTGTCAGCGATCGGTGTAGCCGCGCCACTCTGTGGCGCGTTGGATTAAGAGATTCGCGGCACAGAGTGCCGCGGCTACAGAAAATCTCAAAGCGTTCTCGCGGCGCCACACTGTTGAGGTGCCGCAATCGGCCTGCAGTCCCAGCCCGCGCGCCTTCGAGAGACCAAGATCAGGCCACGCCGGCGAAGAGCTGCTTTTGCCAGTAGGCCAAGCGAGAGCGGAGGGTCGGATGGTCTATAAGTTCGGGGTCTTTGGAGAGGAGGCGCTGGGCTGTGGCGCGGGCCTCTTCGAGAATGGCGAGGTCGCGGGGTAATTTGGCCAAGCGGACGGGTGGCAAGCCGGTCTGGGCGGTGCCGAGCAGGTCGCCGGGGCCGCGGATTTCAAGATCGGCTTCGGCGATGGAGAAGCCGTCGGCGGCTGCTTCGAGGATTTTGAGGCGGTCGAGTTTTTCTTCGGCGTCCTTGCCGGCGAGGAGGATGCACCAGGATTTTTCGGCGCCGCGTCCGACGCGTCCGCGCAACTGATGCAATTGGGCCAAGCCGAAGCGTTCGGCATTTTCGACGAGCAGGACGGTCGCGTTGGCCACGTCGATGCCCACTTCGATCACCGTGGTGCTGACTAGCACGCGGGTTTCGCCGGCGCGGAATGCGCGCATGATTTCGTCCTTTTCGTCGGCCTTGAGTTTGCCGTGGAGCAAGGCGCAGCGATGCGGGGCGAGTAGGCGGTTCCATCGCTCGTATTCGGCGGTGGCGGCTTTGAGCGATGTTTTCGTGCTTTCCTCGATGACCGGATAAACGAGGTAGGCTTGGCGTCCTTCGTCCAGTTGCTGGCGAAGAAAAGCAGCGGCTTCGTCCAGCTTGTCGTGGGGACGCACGAGGGTGCGCACGGGAACGCGCCCAGGCGGCATTTCGTCGAGCAGGGAAAGATCGAGGTCGCCATACAGTGTCAAAGCCAAGGTGCGGGGGATAGGCGTGGCAGACATGACGAGCACGTGGGGGTGATGTTCCTGCGCGGAAAGCTTGGCTCGCTGGCGAACGCCGAATTTGTGCTGCTCGTCGATCACGACCAGCGCAGGGCGTCCCACGGTTTGCGGGGCGAAGAGCAAGGCGTGCGTGCCGATGACGATACGTGGTCCATCTGCATCAGACTTTTCTTTGCGTGCGGCGGTGCGGAGGACGACGGGAATTCCGAGCGGTTCGAAGAGTTTGCGGAAGTTTTCGTAGTGCTGGTGCGCGAGCACTTGGGTAGGGGCCATCAGCGCGGCCGAATGACCCGAGGCAATCGCACCAAGCATGGCGGTGGCGGCAACAATGGTTTTGCCGCTGCCCACGTCGCCGTGGAGAAGGCGGTTCATGGGGTGGCCCGTTGCCAGATCATCGAAGATTTGGGCGAGGACGCGTTTTTGGGCGGCGGTGAGATCGAAGGGTAGGGCTTTGAGGAATTTCGAGAGCATCGCGCTTTGGCGTGAGATGGTCGGGGCCGCGCCGGCGGTTTGCCGGGCGCGCTGGTGGGCGAGCACGCATTGCATTTCGAAGAGCTCTTCACGGGCCAGGTGGACGCGGGCGGATTCGAGTTCGTCCCACGATGCGGGGAAGTGGATGGCGCAAAGGGCGGAGGCGGTGGTTAGGGGGCGGTCGGTCGCCCCGGCGACCGACCCTACCGGAAGAGAGGGCCAGAGTTGGGGGATGTCTTCGTTGGGGAGTTGGGCCAGGGTTTCGAAAATCAGGCGGCGCAGCATGCGCGGGCTCCACGGGCCGACAGACGGGTGCACGGGCGCGATGCGATTGAGGTGGATGAGTGCGCTGTCGGGCGCGTCGGTCTCCAAGACCTCGAAGTCGGGATGGTCAAAAACAATTCCGCCTTTTTTCAGCGCCCGCGGGCGTCCGTGGATGATGAGGTCCTGTCCGGTGGTGAGGATTTTCGGCAGGTAACGGAGGTTGAACCACCGGCATTGCACCGTGGCGGCGGGGACGAGGCGGGAGTTTTCGGTCAGGGTGAGAGTGAATTGCATGCGGCGTCCGAAATAGGACGACTTGGCTGCTGTCACCGTGCCGCGCAGGCACAGCGCGTCCGGTCCCGCGACGGTCGGGAACGATGGGAACTTTTTACGGTCTTCGTGGCGGCGCGGGTAATGGCGAAGCAAATCATGCACCGTGACCAGTCCGGCCTCGTGCAACGCGCGAGCTTTGGCCGCGGTCATGCGCGGCAGGTCGGCGAGCGGCGAATCCCAACGTAGTGGACCGGGTGATCCGTCCGACTTCGGTTTGCGGGCAACGGTCATTGCTCGGGCGCCCGGCGAAGAGGCGGTGGCGGCGAATCAATCAACCGGTGTTTCCCACAGCAGGTCGATGGTGCCGAGGAGGGTTCCGGCGCGGCGGGTGGGATAAAGCTGCACCTTGCGTCCTTCGGCCCGTTTTTTGATCAATCCGGCCTCGTGCAGGCGCTTGGCATGCTGCGAGGCGGTAGCCACGTCAATACGGCACTCGGTGGCAACTTCGTTGACGCACAGGCTGCCGCGGGTCTGCAGCAGCCTGATGATTTCGATACGGCGGTGGTTGGCCAAGCCGCTGGCCATGAGGGCCCTTCCTCTGTCGGTGTTTGCCATAGAGACCCCTTCTAGCACACATGGACTTTCTGCAGAAAGTGAAATAACCTTCCTCTTAGAGGATGGATCTGCGGGAGGTTGGAGCCCGGAGTGGGGTGGTGGGTCAGGCGTGGCGAGACACCATGCCGGCCACGAGGTCGGCGGCCGAGGCGAAGTCGAGCAGGCCGGTGTTCAAGGTCGCGTGGTAGAGCAGCGGGCTTTCGATGTCTTGGTCGAAATTCGTTTTCACGTAGCGGCGGCGTCCCTCGTCGTGTTCGTGCAGGTATTTGGCGGCCGCCTTGGCGTCCAAACCGAAATGTTTTTCCAAATGGGCGAGGCGGACGTTTTCCGGGGCGACGAGGCGGACGTGCGTGCCGGATTTGAGGCGTGCGGTGATGATTTCCGCGCCGCGTCCAACGATGATGCAGTGGCCGAGGCGCGCGAGTTTGAGGATGGTGTCGCTGGTGTGGTGGAAGATGGTCCACATGGACGGGTGAAGGCCGAGCAATTCGCCCACGATGGCTTGCACGGTGGTGTCCTTGTCTTCACGAACATGCTTGGCGATTTCTTGCGGCAGGTCCGCGTCTTCGAGAACTTTGGCGATGAGGTTCTTGTCGAAGACGGTCCAAGGCTGCGCGTCGGCCGCGAGGCCCGCGTTGAGTTTTTCGGCCAACAAGTGGGCCACGGTCTCCGCGCCGGCTCCGGCTTGGCGGGAGAGAGTGACGAACGGCAGATGTGGGCCCGTGCCAAAAGGGGCGCGGTCCTTCTGGCTGACGAAATAGGCGCGGTATTTGGCGAAATAGTCGGTGTCGGACATAAGAATACTTTAGTCCCGCGTTCCGGATTCCGAAAGTCGCGAATTAAGGCAGGAGCGCGAGGAGCGGGGCGGGGTAGACGCCGAGCCAAATGATGAGGGCGCAGAGGAGGGCGATGGTGATCTTGGCCAGCGCGCCGACTTCGATTTCCGGGGCATCCGGGTTGGCGGGTTGCTGCCAATACATGGCGCGGATGACTTTCAAGTAATAGTAGAAGCCGGCGGCGACGGTGATGACGCCGAGGATGACGAGGATCCAGTGCTGCTGCTCGACGGCGCATTCGAAGATGAACAATTTTCCGAGGAAGCCGGCGGTGAGGGGGATGCCGGCGAGGGAGAGCATGGCCAACAACATGGCGAAGGCCAGATGCGGGGCGCGTTGGTTGAGTCCGTTAAAATCGGCGATGTCGTCCCCGCCGGTCGCTTGGGCGACGATGGTCATGACGAGGAACGCGAGGAGGGTCATGAGCAAATAGGCCGCGAGGTAAAAGACAATGGCGGTGCCGGCGAAGGGGGCGCCGATGGAGACGACGCCGAGGAGGAGGTAGCCGGCGTGACCGATGCTGGAGTAGGCGAGGAGGCGCTTGAGGTTGGACTGCGGGAGGGCGGCGAGGTTGCCGAAAATCATGGTGGCCCCGGTGATCACGGCGAGGAGCGGGAGGATTTTTTCCTGCAGGGCGGGAACGACGAGGAAGGTTTGGACGACGCGAAGCAGGACGATGAAGCCGGCGGCTTTCGACGCGACGGAGAGGAAGGCGGTGACCGGGGTGGGTGCGCCTTGGTAGACGTCGGGGACCCAGAATTGGAACGGGGCGGCGGCGATTTTGAAACCGAGGGCGATGAGGATGAGTCCGAAACCGAAGAGGAGGGCGGGCGCCGCGGCTTGGTCGAGGGTGGGGAGTTTTTCGGCGATGGCGGCGAGGTTGAATTGTCCGGTCACTCCGTAAATCCAGGTGATGCCGTAGACGAGGAAGCCGGTGGAGAGGGCGCCGAGGACGAGGTATTTCGTGCCGGATTCGAGGCTGGCTTCGCTGCGGCGCAGGTAGGAGACAAGGATGTAGAAGGCGATTGTGACGAGTTCGAGCGAGACGAAGATCATCACGAAGTCGACGGCCGAGGCCATCCACATGAGACCGGCACAGGCGAAGATGGGGAGGACGTAGAATTCACCGAGTCCGGCGCCTCGGCGTTCGGAGGGCATGTTCGCTTCGACGGTCGGCGCGTATTCGAGCGACATGACGAGCACGACGATGGTCGAGAGGAGGGCGAATTGTTTGAGGAAGATGGCCAACGCATCGGCGCTGTAGAACCGCGCGTAAGGCGCGGCGGCGTTCATGGCTGCGGGGTCGACGAAGAAAGTGGCGGCGAGGATGCCGATCAATCCGGCGATGCCGGCATAGACGATGCCGCGCTTGGCGCTGGCGCCGTCGAAGGCTTCGGCGATGAGCAGAACGATGCCGAGCAGGACGACGAGAACTTCGAGGTAGAGCGGGTTCATCAGTTCAAGGCGGCGAAGACCGGGTTGAGATAGTCGAGCAGCAGGCCGGGGCGGAATCCGGTGAGGAGGAGCACGGCAATGAGGAGGATGACGGCCCAGCGCGCGTCGCATCCGAGGTCCTCGGTGTCATCTTTGACCGCCGAGCCGCGTGCGCCCCAGAAGATGTTGCGGTAGGCGCGCAGCATGTAGACGGCGGAGATGACGACGCCCCAAAGGGCGAGGGCGGTGCAGGTTTGGAACCAGTTGAAGCCGCCGACCGCGCCGCGGGCAAAGGCGCCGAAGAAAATCATGATTTCGCTGGCGAAGGTAGCGAAGCCGGGGAGTCCGACCGAGGCCATGGCGGCGAAGCCGAAGAGGAGTCCGAGTTTCGGGGCGAGTCCGGCCAAGCCCCCGAGTTCGCGGAATTCCAGCGTGCCGGTGCGGCGTGAAATCTCGCCGCAGAGGGCAAAGAGGGCGGCGACGGTGAGTCCGTGGGCGAAGAGCATGAGCGCCGTGCCTGCCAGTCCGAGTTGGTTGAGGGCGACAAAGCCGAGGAAGGCGTAGCCCATATGCATGACGCTCGAGTAGCCGAGCATGAGGTCGAGGCGTTTTTGCGCGAGGGTGACGAAGCCTACGTAGAGGATGTTGCCGAGGAGCAGGACGAGGACGAGGTGGGCGAATTGCTGGATTTCCTCGGGGAAGATGGGAACGGCGAGGCGGAGGAGTCCGTAGAGTCCGAATTTCTTGAGCACGCCGGCGTGGAGCATGGCGGCGGGCGCGGGGGCCGACGCGTAGGCCTCGGGCGCCCACGTATGGAAGGGGAAGAGGGCGATGAGGATGCCGAAGCCGAAAAGGATGAGGAGATAGACGACAGGTCCGGGCGTGAGGATGCCGGCGTAGCCGAGTTGCTGGAGGAGGCGGATGTCGAGGGTGCGGAGTCCTTCGGGCACGGCGAGCCACAGGCCGATCAGTCCGAGGAGGAGGATGAAGCTGCCGAAGGCGAGATAGATGGTGACTTTCCAGGCGATGCGCTGGCGTTCGCCCGAGCCCCAGATGCCGATGAGGAGGAAGGTTGGAATGAGGGCGAGTTCGTGGAAGGCGTAGAAGAAGAAAAGATCGATCGAGGCGAAGGCACCGATGGCTCCGGCGGAAATAAAGAGCAGGCACGCGTAGAACATGCCGGGGGATTTTTCGACCTGCGGGGTGACCCAGACGGCGGCGAAGGTGACCAGCGTGGCAAGGAGAAGCAGGACCATGCTCAGTCCGTCGGCTCCGAGCGAGAAGCTGATGCCGTAGGCCGGGAAGAGGGCGTTTTCGCTGACGAATTGGAAGCCGCCGATCTCGAGGTTGTAGGACGCGAGCAGGTAGAGGCTGAGAAGGAGGTTGGCGCCCGCGCCGAAAAGCGAGATGCGGCGCGGCGCGGCGCCCGCCATGCAGAACGCGGCGGTGACCAGCGGGATGAGGATAAGGGAAAGGAGCGGGCTCATCAGCGGAAGACAAGGAAGTAGAGGACGAGCAAAACGCCGGCGCCGAAGAAAAAGGCGTAGGCCTGCAGGTTGCCGAGTTGGAGAAGGCGCAGGACGTAACCCGTGGCCCAGACAGTGCGGGCGCTGCCCGTGACAAAGAGCCCGTCAATGATCCAGCGGTCGAACCACGAAGAGAGCACGGCGAGTCCGCCCTGCCCGCGGGCGACGAGCCAGTTGTAGAAATTGTCGATGTAGAGGCGGTTGGCGAAGAGCGGGATGCGCACGGGGTCCTTGGCCGGTCCGCGCAGGTAGAGAAGCGCGGCGAGAACGGCGCCGGCGGCGAGGAAGCCAAGGACGATTTTGTGCGCGATGGCCGGGGCTTCGGCGTAGGGGATGTCGAAGAAGTGTCCGATGAACCACGGGTAGCCGGCAATGACGGCGGGGATGGCGAGGATGACCAGCGGGATGGTCATAACGAGCGGCGATTCCTTGGCGTGCGCGGCGTGGTCACCGCGCGGTTTGCCGAGCAGGACGACCAAGAGGAGGCGGAAGGTGTAGAGGGCGGTGAGGAGGACGGCACCGGCGGTGATCCAGAAGCCGGTGCGGTTGTTGAGCCAGGCCCACTCGATGATGTTGTCCTTGCTGAACGATCCGCTGAGGAACGGCACGCCGGCCAGGGCGAGTCCGCCGATGAGCATGCACAGCGCGGTGACGGGCATGCGGGTGAGAAGTCCGCCCATTTTCCAGATGTCCTGTTCGTGGTGCAGGGCGATGATGATCGAGCCCGCGCAGAGGAAGAGGAGGCACTTGAAGAAGGCGTGGGTGAAGAGGTGGAACATGGCGACGTCACCCGTGGCGCCCACCCCGATGCCGACGACCATGTAGCCGAGTTGCGAAATGGTGGAATAGGCGAGAATGCGTTTGATGTCGTCCTGCTGGATGGCCATGAGTCCGGCGGCGAAGCAGGTGATGGCGCCGATCCACATGATGACCTCGCGGGTGATTTCCGGCGCGGCAAGGAGGATGGGGAAAATGCGGGCGAGCATGTAGACTCCGGCAGCGACCATGGTGGCGGCATGGAGGAGGGAGGAAACCGGGGTGGGACCTTCCATCGAATTGGGCAGCCAGACGTGGAGCGGCATCTGCGCCGATTTGCCGATCGTGCCGCAGAAGACGAGGAGGCAGGCGGCGGTGAGATAGCCCGGATGCAGGGTGAGGGCGGACAGGTTTTCCTCGATGCCGGAGAACATGATCGAGCCGGTGGCCAGCCAGAGCATGAGGATGCCGAGCATGAAGCCGAAGTCGCCGACGCGGTTGACGGTGAAGGCCTGCTTGGCCGCGTCGGCGGCGGAGTCCTTGCGGAAGTAATGTCCGATGAGCAGGTAGGAACTGACGCCGACCAGTTCCCAGAAGATGAACATCATGACGAAGTTGTCGGCCAGGACGATGCCGAGCATGGAAAAGAGGAAGAGACTGAGCGACGCGTAGTAGCGCGGGATGCCCTCGTCGCCGCGCATGTAGCCGGCGGAATAGATGAAGACCAGCGTGGCAATCGTCGTGACGACGACGAGCATGACGCGGCTGAGGTTGTCGAGGATGATGCCGATAGGGACGGTGAAGACGCCGGGGATTTCGATCCAGTTGATCTGTGCGGTGACGGCGAGGGAGGGATCGAGGAAAACCTTCCAGCTGAGCAAGCAGGTCAGGCCGGCGGTGAGGATGCCGACGGCGCCGGCGGCGACGTTGCGGCGCGGGAGGACAAAGAGGATGAATGCCGCCGCGACGAGCGGGGCGAAAAGAATAATCCAGGGATAAAGTTTCGGGTCCATCGCGGCGTCAGAATTTCATGCGGTCGAGATCCTCGACGTGCGTGGTTTGCCGCAGGCGGTAGAGGGCGACGATGATGGCCAGGCCGACGGCGACTTCGGCGGCGGCGACGGTGATGATGAAGAAAACGAGAACCTGCGCGTTGTAGTCGGGGAGTCCGAATGCGGTGACGCCGTGGCGGGCGAAGGCGACAAGGGAGAGGTTGGCCGCGTTGAGCATCAGCTCGAGGCCCATGAAGATGATGAGCAGGTTGCGGCGGAGCAGGACGCCGGCGAGGCCGATGGAAAAAAGGAGCCCGCTGACCAGAAGGTAATCGCCGAGGGTGGGCATGGTCTCAGCGGAGGCTGCGGCGGCTGAGGAGGACGACGCCGACGGTGGCGACGAGGAGGAGCACGCCGATGATTTGGAAAGGGAGGTTGAAATTGCCGAAAAGGGTCATGCCGACATCGTAGGCATCGGAATATCCGGTGCGGGCGAGGGCGGGGAATTGCTCGGTGCCGGTGGGGAGGGACTTGATGACTTGCACGATGAGGACGACGAATCCGCCGAGCACGGCGAGTCCGCCGGCCAGCGCGGCGATGTTCAGCTTGCGCCGGGCCTCGGCCTTGAGGTCGAGGAGCATGATGATGAAGAGAAAGAGCACCATGACCGCGCCGGCGTAGACCAGGACTTGGATGATGCCGATGAAGTAGGCATCGAGGGTGACAAAGAGGGCGGCGAGGGCGAGGAAGGAAAGGACGAGGCTCATCGCGCTGTTCACCGGGTTGCGGAAAAGGACGACCGCCGCGGCCGAGGCGAGCATCAACACGGAAAAGACCCAGAACAGGATGGTGAGCATGCGGTGGTTTGCGCCGGGGGCGCCTCATGCGCCGCTTTTTCAGGCCGGAAGCCGGCAGCTTAGGAGGCGCGCGGGCCCCTTTCGATCACTTTTTTTCGTTCCACTTGTGGACGAGGCCGTTCATGACGCCGCCCAGTTCGTAGAGCTTGTGCTTGTCGTGGACCATTTCGGCCCGGGTCAGGCCGGTGATCGAGTAGTCCTTGCGCAGGAAAATGGCCTGCTCGGGGCAGACTTCCTCGCAGAGTCCGCAATAGATGCAGCGGATCATGTCGATGTCGAATTTTTCGGGATATTTTTCCACCTTGGCCCAGACGCTGTCGCCGGGGAGTTCGCCGGGTTTGATCGTGATGGCGCGAGGCGGACAGATGAATTCGCAGAGTTGGCAGGCGACGCAGCGTTCGCGGCCGTGTTCATCGCGGACGAGGGTCGGGGCGCCGCGATACCATTCGGGCATGGCGCTGTCCCACTTCTGCTCGGGATACTGCATGGTGACCTCGGTGCGGCCGGCCAGCATTTTGAAGAAATGCTTGATCGTGATCCACAGGCCGCCGAGGAGCGCGGGGAAATAGGAGCGCTCGAGGAGGCTCAGCTTCGGGCGTTGGACGACGGTGGCCATGTCAGGATTTGAGGTAAGCGAGGATGCCGGCGGTGATGAAG
>CAZJGQ010000051.1:0-12142 GCA_964545425.1 uncultured Chthoniobacter sp.
CGGACATTGCCCTCGCTCTCGCCGAACGCCACGCCGGCGAAATCGTCTGCGCCGACGCCTTCCAACTCTATCGCGAATTCCCCGTGCTCAGCGCGCAACCAAGCGCCGCCGATCAAGCGCGCGTCCCGCATCATCTCTTCGGCAGTATCCCGTGCTCCGACGAAATGGACGCCGCGCAATATGCCGACCGCGCCCTCGTGGTCATCGCCGATATCATCGCGCGCAACAAAGTCCCCATCGTCGTCGGCGGCAGCGGACTTTACTTGCAGGCCCTTACTAATGGACTCCCGCAACTTCCTGCGATCGATCCCAGCCTCCGCGAACAGGTGAGGGGAATGACCCTTAAGGACATGCTCTCGCAACTGCAGTCCCTCGATCCCGCGAGCCTTTCCGCCATCGACGTGCACAACCCGCGCCGCGTGGCCCGCCGCTTGGAGTTGTGCCTGCAAATCGGGCAACCCGCCTCGCAAATCCTCACCGAACCGTCCGTGCCCGAGGGCCGACGCGGACTCGTGCTCACCCGCGACCGCGACGATCTCAACACCCGCATTGCCGCCGCCGTCGAAGCCCGCTTGGCCGGCGGCGCGATCGACGAAGTCCGTGCCGCCCGCAGCGCGGCGGGCGGCACCGCCCGCCAGATTCTCGGCTGGCGTGAAATCACTGCGCTGCTCGACGGGGAAATCGACCGCGATACTTGTGCCGAACTTGTCACCACCGCCACCCGCCAATACGCCAAAAGGCAGTTGACGTGGTTCCGGGCCAAGTCCACTTTTCCATCAGAGAATTTGAGCACCGTGACGCCCGACCATTTGGACCGCATCGCCCGCGCGCTGGGCCTCGCCGGATGATCATCACCGCGCCTCCTCCCAGCGCCACCGAGAAAACCGTCCTCGTCGGACTCGAGCACGACGGCGTGACCCGTTGGGACCTCGAGGAATCTCTCAGCGAATTGCGCGAACTCGCCGCCACGGCCGGCGCGACCGTGGTCGACACCGTCACGCAAAAGCTCCAGCACCCGACCGCCCCGTATTACATCGGCAAAGGCAAAGCCGAGGAAGTCGCCGTCCGCTGCACCGAGACCGGCGCCGGTTCGATCATCTTCGACGACGAATTGTCTCCCGCCCAGGGCCGCAATCTCGAGAGTGTCACCTCTAAGAAAATCCTCGATCGCACCCAGCTCATCCTCGACATCTTCGCCCGCCGCGCGCGCAGCCGCGAAGGACGCCTGCAAATCGAACTCGCCCAGCTGCAATACCTTCTCCCGCGCCTCACCCGCATGTGGACCCACCTTTCCCGCCAGACTGGCGGCATCGGCACGCGGGGCCCGGGCGAAACCCAGCTCGAAGTCGACCGCCGCCGCGTGCAGGAACGCATCGCGCGACTGCAAAAGGATCTCGAGGAAGTTCGCAAACACCGCGCCATCCAGCGCGAGGGACGCGCCCGTCACCAATGGCCAGTCGTGGCCATCGTCGGCTACACCAATGCCGGCAAGTCCTCGCTGCTCAACCGCCTGACCAAAGCCGGCGTCCTCGCCGAGGACAAACTCTTCGCCACACTCGATCCGACCACGCGCCAATTTGTTCTCCCCAACAAACTGAAGGTCCTCTTCACCGATACCGTCGGCTTCATCCGCAAATTGCCCACCACCGTCATCGAGTCCTTCAAGGCCACTCTGGAGGAATTGAAGTCGGCCGATCTCCTCGTCCACGTCGTCGACGTCAGTCACCCTCAATGGGAGGAGCACATCGCCGCGACGGACGCCGTCATTCGCGAGCTCGAAGCCGACGGCAAACACACGCTCATCGTCTTCAACAAGATCGACCGCCTCTCCAATCCCGAAGCGGTCGAAGCCGCGCTGGCGCGTTATCCCAATAGCGTCGCCGTCTCGGTCAAGACCGGCGAGAACTTGGAAGACTTCGTCGACGAACTGCAAAACCAGCTCTCCGCCTGGCGCCTGCGTCAAAAATTCCGCATCCCGCAATCGGACAGCGCCGCCTTGGCCGAACTTCACCGCGCCGGCCACGTCGTGGAAATCGCGTACGAAGGCGACGACACCCTCGTCACTGCCCACATCCCCCCCGCGCTTGAACCCAAATTCGCCCGCTACGCGGTGTCATGAAATCCTTCCGCGAAGAACTCTGGTTCGAGGTCCCCGCGCGGCGTGGACTCATCAACATCACGCCCGACATCGACCGCTGCCTCCGCGCCAGCGGGATCAAAGAAGGACTGTGTCTGGTCAACGCCATGCACATCACGGCCAGCGTCTTCATCAATGACGATGAAAGCGGACTCCACGCTGACTTCGAAAAGTGGCTGGAGAAGCTCGCGCCGGAAAAACCGCACAGCCAATACCGTCACAATGGCGCGGAAGACAACGCCGACGCCCACCTCAAGCGCAGCATCATGGGCCGCGAGGTCGTGGTGGCGGTGACTGACGGGCGCCTCGATTTCGGACCTTGGGAGCAGATTTTCTACGGCGAATTCGACGGCCTGCGCCGCAAGCGCGTGCTGGTCAAAATCATCGGAGAGTAGCGCCTACTCGTCGGCCATGACGCGCCAGAAACGGCGACGTTCGGTGGAGTTGGAGAGAAATTCGCTTGTGGTGACCCCATCGCCTCGCAAATTTTCCAAGCCCGCCACCGGAGTCCAATCGGTAAGGTTGGTGCCGGTCATCACGCTATAGCTGCGTCCTGCGCGCAGCGGGAAACTGGCTGACCACGGACCGCCCGGCGTGGCGGGGGCGTCCAAGCGGATTTCCTCACGGCGTTGCTGCAATTGATCGTGCCACGCCGTAATGGCCCGCCATTTCGGAGCCTGCGTTGCGGGTTGCTTCTGGTATTCGAGCACGCCCCAGGAGCCCCATTGCGACCATTCGCCGATGTGGGCGAAGTTGACGAAGAGATCGACGCCTTCCTCCTCGAGCGCGATGAGGTATTCGCGGTAACGGTCCTGCATGCGCGGATCGCGGTTGGCGGCGTGAAGCACAGAAGTGAGCGTGGCATTGTTCTCGGCACCGAGGATGCCAACGAAGTGCTGTCCGCCCTCGTAGCAGATGAGCCGCAGTCCATTCGCTTCGGCTACCGCAGCCTGGTCGCGGGTCCAGCCCACGGCCTCCGTGATGGCGGAGCTGGAAAGCGTGGTTACCACTTGCTCCGCCGTCGGCACGGGATTGCCGGGTTCGTAGTTCACCCCGAAGTAAGGCGCGATGGCCAGGGCGTCGGGGCGCTCTCCGGTCGGATTGATCGACGGATCGTTGATCGCGGCGAGACGTTCTTCGGACAGTCCCGCGTTGGCGGCTTGCGTGGCCAGCACGGCAACGAAGCGATGGCGCTGCGCCGCGCCGTATTCCTGCGCGAAGATGGCGAAAATTTCCGCCGAGCGCTGCGCGACGAACTTCTGTCCGGCGGTCCAGCGCGCGGCATCGAGCCCGAGTGCTTCGCCGCGGTCCTGCACGTAAGCCGTCTGAAGGAATCCGGAATTCCAGGTTTCGTTGGAATACTCGACGTAGACTTCAAGGCGCGGATCGAGCGTGTCGCGGTAGAGGCGCGCGGTTTGGCGCACGTAGTCGTCATCCGCCTCATGCGGGATGCAGAGCCACGGGTCTTTGCCGGTCTGGTTGGACAACGCGATGAGGTATTCGTGCGCTGCCCCGTTGTCGCGGGCCTGTGTGTAGCTCGCGCGGGTGGTGCGATCGCTCCAAGTGCGCAGCGGTTGGCGTCCGGTTTCATGCGGAAGCAGATTGGTCCGCATCCAATCCATGAAGCGCAGATTGCGGTAAGGCGCGAGGGTCGCGACGAAGTCCGGATGGAAGGGTTCCGTTTGCAAGTTGCTGTCCTGTCCGGGCGCGATCACTTCGATGTTGCGCACCGGATCGCTGCCGGAGGATTGGCGCACTTCGAGATAAAGGATGCTGTCGGCCAATGTCGGACTGAAATTGAAGATCCGCGTGGTTGTTCCGCCGGATGCCGTGATGATTTGGCGTCCGCCGCCACTGGGTGCGATCAATTCGATGCGACCCGTGCCTTCGAAACGCACGGTGTAGTTCCCGGCACCGCAGAGCGGGACGATGGTGTGCAGATAATGCTGCGCGCCGGACGCGGTGAAGGGAACCGCCAGCGGCCAGCCGTTCGCATCGGTCGGCGGAGTCTGGTTGCTCTCCCATCCGATGTCCGTGGTGGCGCGTGTCATCCACGTGCGCGCCATTTTGAAGCAGTCTTTGAAAACCCATGCCGTGCTCCAGTCGACGAGCGCTTCAAGGTTGCCGCCGAGATCCATGCGGGGGGCGGGCTTGGTCAGGAATCGGGCGGTGACGGCAAGATTGCCGGTCATGGTCACGCTCAAAGGATTGGCCGATCCGCTGACGTCGCCCGACCATCCGGAGAAAGCAAAGCCGGCATCGGGACGGGCGGTGATCTGCACGGTCTGGCCTGCTTCGAAGACAGTGCCGGGCGGTGACACCTGCACCGTGCCGCCCGCGGTGGCCGTGGCGTCGAGGGTGTAGGTTTGCACCGGGCCGCCCAACGAAAAGGTGGTGAGCGAAAGCGCATGACCGCTGTAGCGCGCGGCGAACGGGTAGATGCGGAAGTCGACCGGACCGGATACACCGGCGAAACCGGCGGAGGGAAGAAGGAAGCTGAAGGCATGCGTGCCATCGTCGAGTTGTTCGACTTCTTCGGAGACAAAGAGCGGCGAGGAGAAGCTGTCCGTGCTGGAATAAACGGCGAACCTCAGCGGCGCATGCCAACTCTCGCGGCGGATGGTGAAGCGGATGCGGGTCGACGCGAGGTCGAGCGGGCCGGCGGATGAGGTGAAACGGACATTGAGATACGCCCCGGAAGTGCGGGCTTCGTTTAGCGTGCTGAGTTGGTCGCCCGCACTGACCGCGAAAGCGATCCGGTTGCTCCGCGCGGAGACGAGCGAAAGCCCGGGGCCCATGGTCCACCCCTGCGTAGTCAGCCCGGACTCGAGGACGGAGGTCGCGGTCCAAGGCAAGGCGCGCGCGGGATCCGTGCCGGTAAAATTGAAGACAACGCGGTCGCTCTGCGCCGCGCCAAGGCCGGCGCCGCCGAGAAGCAGCGCCAAAGCGGCAAAGAATTTATGATGCACAGCCGTAATTCATACGACCGTTTGAATTGCTGGGCAAGGGAAATCTTTTAACCGTAAGGGGTTGTTTGGGATCCAGTTACTTCCTGACGAGGAGCTATTTGCTACTTCTCGGCGAGTAATTCCATCTTGGCCGCGGCGAGTTCCTTGCGTTGGCGTTTGCCGATTTTCGGATATTCGAGGTTGAGCGAGTCGAGGGCCTCGATCACCGCGGCGGCGACGACCACACGGGTGAACCATTTGTTGTCGGCGGGGACGACATACCAAGGCGCGTCCTTCGTTGCGGTGTGACGGATGGTTTCCTCGTAGGCTTTTTGGTAGTCGTTCCAGAACTGCCGCTCGTGCGAGTCGGCGGTGGAGAATTTCCAGTTTTTGTCCGGGGTGTCGATCCGGGCGAGGAAGCGTTTCTTTTGTTCGGCTTTGGAAACGTTGAGGAAAAATTTGCGGATGATCACCCCGTTGCGCGTGAGGTAGCGCTCGAAGGCGCGGATGTCCTCGAAACGTTGCGACCAAAGGTCTTTGGTCAGGAGCTTCCGCGGAATTTTCTGCTTGGCCAAAATCTCCGGATGCACGCGGACGACGAGCGTCTCCTCGTAGTAGCTGCGGTTGAAGATACCGATGCGTCCGCGCTCGGGCACGCGCTTGCTGCAGCGCCAGAGGAAATCATGGTCGAGTTCCTCGCTCGTCGGGGCTTTGAACGAATGCACCTCGCAGCCCTGGGGATTGACCCCGGACATGACGTGCTTGATCGCGCCGTCTTTGCCCGCGGCGTCCATCGCCTGGAAGATGAGCAGCACGGCCCACTGGTCCTGCGCGTAGAGTTTGTCCTGCAAAAGCGAGAGGGCCTGCACGCCCTGCGCCAACGCTTCCTTGGCGCGGTCCTTGTCTTTGCTGTCGAATTTCAGCGTGTCAGCCGGGTTGTGATCCTTGAGGCGGAAATTTTTCCCGGAAGTGATGCGGAAAGGCGCAGCCAGATCTCGGGCTCGTTTGACCAGTTTGTCGGGTTTCATGGGATCATTGGGCGGAGAGAAGCAGGCGGGTCATGTAGGCGAGGACGAAAATCCCGAGTGCGATGATGAGGATGCCCAGACGCATCGCGCTGCGCGGGTCGTAACTGATGACCTCTTCGGAAGAAATTTTCCGCGAGGTGACGGCGAACCTCCAAGTGGCTATGGCCAGCGTGACCAGTCCGAAGAAGACCAGTGCAAGGCCAGCCTCGCGGCCGCCGTGGCTGATGTGGTGCACCGGTTCGGCACCGAGCGTTTTCACGATGGTGTGGAGAAAGATGTCGAAGCGCTCGAGGACAAAGCCGAAGGCGATGATGGCGATACCGGTGCGCAGCCAAGCCAGATAAGTCCGCTCGTTCGCCGCGTGGTCATTGTATTGCTTGATCATGGGGGTGCGGGATTTTGCGCCTCTTGGCGCATGCGGCACAATGGCAAAGCTGAGAAAATCGGCTCCGAGCGGTTGACCCCGCCGGATCGTGCTCTAAAATTGTGAATTCATCATGAAAACGTCATACCCCAACTCCAGTAACATTCACCCTGCAAGTCATCGCCTGTGGGCCGCTCTCGGCTGTGCCGCTCTGATCACCAGCACCTCTTTTGTCCAAGCTGAAGAAGCAACCGCCGAGGCTGCGACCGAAGCCAAGCCGACGGCCGGCGAATGGGCGGCCAAGACCGGCCAAGATGCCACGGGCACTGTGACCGGCACGGCGGAAAAAGCCGGCGGCACCGTGATGGATGCCGGCAAGGGCATCCTCGACACCGCGAAAGCGGCGGTTGAAGGCGTGGGCAACACGGCCAAGACCGCCGGCGAAACGGCGGTGAATACGGGCAAGGCTCTGATCAACAAGAATCCCGTTGAAGGCGTGGGCAACGCAGCCCAAGCGCTCGGCACCGGCGTGGTCGACACCACCGGTGCGGCGGTCGGCACCGTAGCTGACACAACCAAACAAGCCGTCGGCACCACGGCTGGCGCCGCCGTCGGAACGGTTGGCACGGCTGCCACTGCGGTCGAAGGCACCGCCAAAACCGGCGTTGATGCTGCTCATACCACTGGCGCTGCCGTTCGCGATGGCGCTTCGGCGGCCAAGGATGCCGTGACCGGCGACAAAGCCGCCGAGTAATCCGCGCGCGAAGATTCAAACAACAAAAGGCTCCCGGCAACGGGAGCCTTTTTGTTTACGCCCGCGGAAACCACTCGACCGCGCGCAGTCCGAGCCAGACTACCGTGACGCAAACCAGCACGCTCGAGAGCGCATACGCGGCGGCGACAAAAACTTCACCGCGTCGTACGAGAAAGACGGTTTCCAACCCGAAGGCGGAGAAGGTGGTGAAGCCGCCGAGCAACCCGGTGAGCAGGAGCAGGCGCATCGGCGGGGTGAACCATTCGAACCGCTCGGCCAAGCCGGAGAGAACACCGATGGCGAGGCAACCGAGCACATTGACCGCGAACGTGCTCCACGGAAATTTGGCCGACAGCGTGTGGTGCAGAACCCAACCGCCGAGAAGGTAGCGGGCAATCGCGCCGGCGAACCCGCCCAGTCCAACGAGAAGAATGTTGGCCGCGCTGCTCAAAGGTGTCCGCATGGTAGGCGGACAACCTGCTTTGCCAAGCCGCAGCGTCAGACCAAACGCACGGTGCGCGGTCCCGCGACAAGCTGCCCGAGCGAATACACCGGCTCCGTGATGGCATCGCGCACGGCCTTTTCGTCCTGCGGATCGCAGACCAGCACCATGCCGATGCCCATGTTGAAGGTGCGGAAGAGTTCGTCGTCGGGCAATCCGCTCGCTTCCGCGATAAGGGTGAAAAGCGGCGACACCGGCCAGGCGGCGCGGTCGATCTCGGCGGCGCAACCGGACGGCAAGACGCGGGGAAGATTGTCGAAGATGCCGCCGCCGGTGAGGTGGGCGAGGGCCTTGACCAGGTTTTTTTCCAGCACCGGACGGAGCACGTTGAGATACGAGCGGTGCGGGGCGAGGAGAGCTTCGCCGATCGGCGTGTCCAAACCGGCGGGCGTGGCGTCGAGCGGCAGCCCGCTGAAGAGCCGGCGCGCCAGCGAATAGCCGTTGGTATGCAATCCGGACGACGCCAACCCGAGCAGGATGTCGCCGGGCCGCACATCGGGCCGCGGCAAAAGGTTTTTCTTTTCCGCGATGCCGACCATGGTCCCGGCCACGTCGAATTCTCCCGGACAATAGACGCCGGGCATTTCCGCCGTCTCGCCGCCGAGCAGGACGCACGATGCGTCCGCGCAGGCCTCGGCCATGCCGCCGACCACCTCCGCGATGCGCGCCGCCGAGATGGACGAGGAAGCGATGTAATCGAGGAAGAAAAGCGGCGAGGCGCCCTGCACGAGAAGGTCGTTGATGCAATGGTTGACGATGTCGTGCCCGATGCTGTCGTAGCGTCCGGCCGCCGAGGCGAGCATCACCTTGGTGCCGACGCCGTCCGTCGTGCCGAGGAGCACGGGGTGCTCGTATTTTTTCAGCGCCGATGCGTCGAGTGCGCCGCCGAACGAACCGATGCCGCCCAGCACGCCGGCGGAGTGCGTGGCCTCGACTTTCTTTTTGAGCAATTCGACCGCGCGGTTGCCTTCGTCGATGTCCACACCGCTGGCCGCATAGCCGCCGGCGCCGCGGGCCAGTTCGCGCCAACCGATGTCGCGCCGGATCTGGCGCCCGCGGAACTTGATCTCGTCCGCCGCCGCGTAGGCACGCTCCCGTGCCTCCTTCAGGTCGGAGCCGAACGCGGTGACGTTGAGCACGCGTCCGCCGGAAGTGACGATCGCGCCGTCCTTCTCCGCCGTGCCGGCGTGGCAGACGGCGACCTGCGCGCGCGCCGCCGCCGCGTCGAGTCCGTCGATCTTGTCGCCGGTTTGCGGTTTTTCCGGATAACCGGCCGTGGCCAGAACCACGGTGCAGGCCGTGGCATCGCGCCAATCGAGCGGAAGCCGGTCGAGGCGTCCCTCGACGCAGGCCAGCGCGACATCGCGCAAGGGTGTCTCGAGGAGCGGAAGCACGGTCTGCGCCTCGGGGTCGCCGAAGCGGCAGTTGTATTCGATGAGTTTCGGACCGTCCGCCGTCAGCATGAGCCCGGCATAGAGCACGCCGACGTAAGGAGTTCCCTCGGCGGCGAGACCGTCGATGGTCGGGCGGACGATTTTCGCGAGAACCTCGTCCACCATCTCCGGCGGACAGATCTTCGTCGGGGCATACGCGCCCATGCCCCCGGTGTTGGGTCCGCGGTCGCCTTCGAAAATGCGTTTGTGGTCCTGCGCGGGAGGCATGGCGGCGACCGATTTGCCGTCGGTGAAAACGAGCAGCGAAACCTCGGGTCCGGTCAACCGTTCCTCGAGCAGGATCGGACCGGTCATGGAAAGACGGTCAATGGCCTCGTCGCGTTCCGCTTTGGTTTCCGGCACCACCACACCCTTGCCGGAGGCGAGGCCATCGGCTTTGACCACTACCGGAAACTTCTGAGCGTCGGCCCATGCCTTCGCTTCTTTCGCCGCGTTCGCGCCAACGAAAGTTGCATTGTGCGGCGAGGGGAGATGGTGCCGCGCGGCGAAGGCGCGGCAATGGCTCTTGCTGGTTTCGAGTTGTGCGGCGGCACGGGACGGACCGAAAACCTTTATCCCGGCGGCGCGCAGGGCATCGGACACGCCCGCGGCCAGAGCGCTCTCCGGTCCGATGAGCACGAGGTCGATTTTTTCGCCGCGGCAAAGTGCGAGGACTTGTTCCGGATCGCACGGGTCGACGTCGCGGCGGCCGGGTGTTCCGCCGTTGCCGGGGGCCACGATGACGGTGTCACCGGCGCCTTCCAAGGCGCGCGCCATGGCGTGCTCGCGCCCGCCCGAACCGAGCACGAGGATCCTCATGCCAGGGAGAACTCGAAGGTTTCCTTGGCGGTCACACCCGAGATGTCGACCGGATATTTTCCGGTGAAACAGGCGGTGCAGTAACCCGACTTCTTGCCGATAGCGGTCATCATGCCCTCGACGGAAAGGAAGGCGAGGCTGTCCGCTCCGACATGCTGCCGCAAGCGCTCGGGGTCGAAACGCGCGGCGATCAGCTCGTCATAGGTCCCCATATCCACGCCCATGTGGCAGGGATGCAGGACGCGGGGGGAGGTGATGCGCAGGTGGACTTCCTTGGCCCCGGCGTCGCGAACCAGTTTGATCAGCTGCGCAGAGGTTGTGCCGCGGACGAGCGAGTCGTCGATGATGATGACGCGCTGGCCGGCAAGGTTGGCCGGGAGGACATTGAACTTCATGGCCACGCGGCGCTCGCGGAGCAATTGCGTCGGTTCGATGAAGGTGCGTCCGATGTAACGGTTCTTGATAAAGCCATCGTTGAAAGGGATGCCCGATTGCCGCGAGTAGCCGATGGCCGCGGGAATGGACGAGTCCGGCACGGGCACGACGACATCGGCCTCGACCGGTGATTCGATGGCCAGCTGCTCGCCCAGTTTTTGCCGCACCTCGTGCACGCTGCGTCCGTCCCACTCGCTGTCCGGACGCGAGAAATAGACGAATTCGAAAGAGCAACGGGCCGGTCCACCCGGGGCTCCAGCCGTGCGGCGGCGGGTGATTTCCTTGCCGCGCACCACGATGATTTCGCCGTTCTTCACTTCGGTGATGTCGGTGCAGCCGAGCGTGTTCAGCGCGCAGGTTTCCGAAGCGGCGGCCCAACCGCCCTCGGGGGTGCGTCCGATGGAAAGCGGACGGAATCCCCACGGGTCGCGCGCGGCGATGAAGCAATCGATGCCGAGAATAACGAGCGAGTAGGCGCCTTTCCACGAGGGCATGGTGCGCTCGAGCCGTTCTTCCCAGGTCTCACCGCTCGCCGCGGCGAGCATGAGGGCCATCACTTCGCTGTCACTTGCTGCGGTGAGGGCGAAGCCACGCTGTAGGAGTTGTCTGCGCAGCTCGGCGGCGTTAACCAGCGATCCATTGTGGGCGAGGGCGAGCGGGCCGTGCATCGTCTCGACGAGAAACGGTTGGGCGTTGCGCGCAGTCGATGCGCCCATGGTCGAATAGCGCGTGTGCCCGATCGCTTGGTAGCCGGTCAACGGGGCCAGCGTTTCGGGGGTGAAAATTTGCGAGAGCAGGCCGACGTCTTTGTGCAGGCGCGCGCGTTGTCCGTCGGACACCGCGATGCCCGCCGCTTCCTGTCCGCGATGCTGCAGGGCGAAGAGTCCGAAGAAAGCAAGCTGCGCGGTTTCTTCGCCGCTCGGCGACGACACGGCAACGACGCCGCATTCCTCGCGCGCGCCATGATCGCGGAAGGGAGCGGTGAGTGAGGCGGCGTGTTTCATCATGAGCGGATGGCGGCCACGCCGTTGCGGAAGAGAGGCAGGGCAGACCCTGCGCCCGGGACCGGCACGATGGCGCGGCCTTGGCGTTCGGTCACATGGTTTTCGGGATGCGGCATCATACCGAGGACGAGACCAGTAGAATCGCACACGCCCGCGATGGCGTCCACCGAGCCGTTGGGATTGGCCGGATACGCGTCATTCTCGTAGCGGAAAGCGATGCGGTCGTCCGCGCGAAGCTCCCCGAGGACCTCCGGCGTGCAGGTGTAGCGGCCTTCGCCGTGGGCCACCGGACAACGGACAGGTTCGGTCAGACCGCGCGTCCAAACACAGCGTGCGGACGCAGGCCGCAGCACGACCCAGCGGCATTCGAAGTGTCCGCGTTCGTTGTGTTGCAGCGCGCCGGGGAGTAGTCCGGCTCGGACGAGCATTTGGAAGCCGTTGCAAACGCCGAGAACGGGGGTGCCTTGGGAAATTTTCCGCGCCAGCAAGTCGCCGAGCAGGCGCTCAGTCTCGAGCGCGAAGACGCGACCCGAACCGAGCGCATCGCCGTAGGAAAAGCCGCCGGCAATGACCACGAGTTTGGCTCGCTCGACCTCGGCGCGGCGTTCCGGCAAGTCGAGAAGATCGACACAAACCGGCGCGGCGCCGGCTTGCTCGAGGGCAAAGGCGGCGTCGTTTTGCCGGTTGGTGCCGGGGGCGGTGAGGACGACGGCAGGAG
>CAZJGQ010000052.1:0-12104 GCA_964545425.1 uncultured Chthoniobacter sp.
GGGTCGCCACTTATTGGCGATCGCCACGGGGAGCAGCCTTAGCGATGGAAACAGGCGGAATCTACTCTGCGCCGATAGCGTAGATTTTATGCTATTTGTGCAGTATGTTGGCAGCTATGCTAGCTGAAATCGTGCCATGCCTAATGAAGCGAAATGCAGCGAGAGTCAGGCTCAGCTCTTTGCAGTCGCAGAGGGACAGAGTGGATTTTTCACGGCCAAGCAAGCCGAGGCTGCTGGTTTTCAGCGCCGCAACCACTCCTACCATGTCCGCGCGGGGAACTGGGTCCGCGAGGGGCGCGGTATCTTTCGGCTGAAGCAGTTTCCCGTTGCGGAGGAGGCGGACCTCGTTCTGTGGTCTCTTTGGTCGCGGGATCGCTCGGATCGGCCCACCGGCGTTTACTCCCACGAAACGGCGCTAAGGGTTTACGATCTTTCCGATGTCATGCCCGCGAAGCTCTACATGACGGTGCCACAGAGTTTCCGCCGAAACGCACCGGTTCCCAACGTGCTGGTGCTGCACCGGGCGAACCTCCAACCGGCCGAGGTGGAAGAAAGGCAGGGTTACAAGGTCACGCGCCCGCTCAAGACGCTGATCGATCTAATCCAAGCGCAAACGCTTCCAGAGGAAACACTCCGCAGCATATTTGCCGAGGCTTCGCAAAAAGGTCTGATCACCCAGAGTGAAATCGCCCAGCACCGATCTGCGCTTTCCGGTGTGATCGACTCGCCGAGACCATGAAACCTCCACGCCGATACGCATCGGCCGCGGCGTTTCGTGCTGCTCTCGAAGCAAGGCTTCAAACGATCGCCAAAGCCGAGGGTATCGATCTGCAGCGGTTACGCAGGCAAGTTTCCTTCGATCGCTTGCTGGTCAGACTCTTCGCCGACAAGAACGCGCCATGGCTGCTCAAAGGCGGCTATGCGATGGAACTGCGTCTGCAAAGAGCACGCACCACGAAGGACATCGACTTGACCGTCGCTGCCGGGATGGAAGGAGGACAAGCCAGGGTGCTCGCCCTGCTGCAGGACAGCGCGTCTGTCATGATCGACGATGACTTCTTTCGTTTCACTATCGGGGCTTCGGTCATGGATCTTGAAGGTGCACCGGAAGGCGGGGCCAGATATCCGGTCACTGCGTCCCTGGCTGGCCGGGAGTTCACTAAGTTTCACTTGGACGTGGGGCTCGGGGACGCAGTCGTGCCACCGATCGAACACATCAGTTCCCGCGACTGGCTTGATTTTGCGGGCATTGCGCCTGTGGTTTGTCCGGCGATCTCCCGGGAGCAGCAATTCGCCGAAAAGCTCCATGCTTTCACCATGCCGCGCGAAGCCGGCCCCAATAGCAGAGTGAAAGACCTCGTTGATATGGCGCTGCTCATCCAGATGGCGAGCATCGATCGGTCAAAGCTTGAAGAGGCGGTGCGCCTGACTTTCGCCCGCCGTGGCACGCACGATCTGCCGGCCGAACTGACTCAACCTCCCGACACATGGCAAACTCCTTATGGACGACTCGCCGAAGAGTGTGGGCTGGCTTGGTCTATGGCGGAAAGCGTTCAGGCCGCAGCCGAGCTACTCCGGAGCACGCGGTAAGGTCTGGCACCCAGTTTTATGGCAAGCCTTCCACCTTTATCGCGAAAAGTGGACGTTTCGGAGAAACGGAAGGTCCATGCGTCCATGCCACGAACTACCTTGACTCTGCCCATTGACAGTCCTATTCGGCCACTCACTCGGCGAGTGTGGCTCGCCAACGGCAGAGCCGGCGGCGAGGCTTGCCCTCCGCACCTCTGCGGCCTTTCATGCGGCATGCCTCGGCCCGGTGTCGCACTCACGATTTGGTTTGTCCTGATTCTTTCTGTTTGCAGCGCGGTTGCTGGACCTTTTCAGCACAAAGTCAGAGGGTCTTACCCTGATCGCAATATTGCCCATCGTGTCGAGGCGGCGTCGGTTCTCATTGTGGAGGGTTCTTCCGGACGCGTGCTCTCGGCAAAGAACGCTTACCAACCCCGCCAAGCAGCCAGCTTGCAGAAGCTCGTCACCGCGCTGGTCATTGCCGAGGCCGGAAACTTGGACAAGCTGGTCACGGTGACGGCGGGCGATGCCAAGTGCCCGGCCGTAAAGCTGCCGAAGTCGGTCGGCGGCACCTACACCCGCCGCGAGTTGTTGCAGGCCATGCTCGTCGTGAGTGCCAATGACGCAGCGCGGGCCCTCGCTCGCGACAACAGCGGCAGCGAGGCGGCTTTCGGTGCGAAGATGACGGCGCTGGCGCGTCGTTTGGGGGCAACGAACTCGGTCTTCAAAGACAGCGCCGGGTTCACGGTGGCGGGCCAACACACAACCGCGGCTGACATGATCAAGATACTCAGGGCAGCCTACGCCAATCCGCTGATCCGGCAGGCGAACGCCTCCAAGTTCATCGTTTGGCGCAAGTCGGACGGCCGGACGCAATTTATCCGCAACCCGCTCGGCATTCTTCATCGGCACCTCCACTGTTGCGGTGGCAAAGTGGGCTACACCTCGGCAGCCTCGCACTGCGTCGCTATGGTGTGGGAGGAAGACGATACGCGGCTTTACGGGGTTGCCTTGGGAGGGAAGTCGGAGGCTTTCTGGGATCAGTTTGCCGCGGTGCACAAGTTGCACGCACACCAAGAGCCTTGATGCCACGCAGTCTCCGGTCTTCGTTAACTTTGCTTTAATAACTTGATCCGCGACGCGGCGTGGACACCTTTGGGTGTCCTTTGAATACGCATAGAGCAACGGCGATCCTTGTTTTGCTGGCCACGGCGGTGGTCGCGGCTGCGGGGATCTATTTTTTGGTTCCGGCCGACGAGACTCCGGTTCCGAGCACATTGCCGGCTGGTTCGGGGGAAGTCCGGACCGGGAATGCGGCCTCCGAAGAGGATCTGGCGAACGCGACGGAGGGCAGTGATCCGGATCCCGAATGGAAAATGGGCTCTGTAGATGGCGCAGGCGGGTCGAACACTGGAGATCTGGCGACGGAGAATGCGAGGGCGAGGGAGGACTACTTGAATGCGCAATTCCGGCCCATGGCGCAACTCGGAGTGCAGGCCGCCATGGCTCAGGTCCGGAAGCTGCCCGACGCCGATTCGCGGGACATGGCCATGCTGGCTTTGCTCGGGGAGTGGTCGGGCATGAGCGTGACCGAGCTGGCCAAGCGCGGAGACGTGGGGCGGTTCGGGGTGGCCGGAGCGCTTGGCCTGTATTTGATGAACGAGGGCAAGATGACACCGCAGGAGACGGCGGCCATGGCCAACGAATTCCTCTCGGACGGCCAACGCGTCGGGGTGCTGGCCCGTGCCGCGGAAAAATTGGCCGCCACGGATCCGACCACCGCTTTGGCCATGGGCGAGGGGCTGGCCGACTGGCAGCAGGTCCGGTTCTTGTCCCGCTTTGTCTCGGGCTGGGCCTCGGCGTCACCCGACGCCGCGCGTTCGTGGGCGGCGCAGGTTCCGGATGAGCGAACGCGGTCCGTTTCGATGGGGCGCATTCTGGGCGAGGAGGTGAAAGTCAATCCCGCCTCTGCGGCGCAGACCTTTGCCCAAGCGCCGCCGGAGGATTTGCAGGTGCGTCAGCGGACCGCGCGTCAAATCGGTGCGGGCTGGGCAGGGCAGGACACGCTTTCGGCCATGCAGTGGGCGGACAATTTGCCGACCGACGAAGACCGTCGCGCTGCTTACCAAGGCATCCGCAGCGTGGCTCCGGTCGGAATCGGCGCGCGTCTGGCCCGTGGCGAGGATGGCGTGCCTGTCTTGCAGGATTTTGTCCCGGGGAGCCCGGCAAGCAACAGCGGTCAATTGCGTTCCGGCGACCGCGTGGTCGCGGTGGCGGACGGCAACGGGTCGTGGGTCAATTCGCGCGCCATGCCTCTCGGGGACGTGGTGCGATTGATCCAAGGACAACCGCAAACGCAAGTCAGCTTGCAGGTGCAATCGACGGATGGATCACCGCCGCGTGTGGTAACCCTCGGTCGCGAGCAAATCATCCACCGGCCGGGAAGCTGAAGGGAGATGAGGGTTGAGAGAAAGATGCGCGGAGCCAAGGTCGGCGTGGTCTTGTTGCTCGTCTCGTTCGCGGCGGCGCACGCGTCACCGGTGATCGATGATGCGGCTCTGGAACAGGCTTTCATCGAGGGGCTGCGCAAGCCCGGAGTGGACGGCATGGACGGACCGGCGGCGATCGAGGCTTTGGTTGCTGCCGAGGGAAAGACCGCAGGAACCAGCGATGGCCAAGCTAAACCCGCTTTCGATTACGACCGTGCCTGCCGTTCCGTCGTCGTGGTCGGGTCGATCGCGCACTGCAAGGACTGCAACGATTACCACATGGATTCCGTGAGCACGGGTTGGATCCTCGGGTCCGGCGGCCGCATTGCCACCAATCACCACGTCATCGAGGACAAGGAAGCGGGGGAGTTGGGCGTCATGACGTTCGATGGGAAAGTTTTTCCCGTGACCAAGGTCTACGCCGCGGACCGGGCCGGTGATGCCGCCATTCTTGGCATTGATGCGGGTGGCGCGGAGTTGCCCGCTTTGCCTTTGGCTAATGGCGCGCGAACCGGCGAGGCGGTTCGCGTGGTCGGTCATCCGGACGGAAGGTTCTACAGCCTGACTGAAGGCATTGTCTCGCGTGTCTTCGCCGAAGCAACGGACGACAACGGGACCAAGCGCACGTGGGTGAGTATCACCGCCGACTACGGTGGCGGCAGCTCCGGAGCTCCGGTGCTCAATGGCGCCGGCGAAGTTGTTGCTATGGTTTCGAGCACCGCGGCTTTGCTCGCCGATCCGGACGAAGATGCGCCGGCCAAAGCGGAGGATGTGCAGATGATCTTCAAGGACTGTGTTTCCACGGACACGATGCGCCGGCTTTTGCAGTCACCGGCTGAAGGCGGACAATAAACTCTTTGCCGCGGAAGGTGGCCGGGCCTATAAGCCGTGCTCAGCTCATGACGGTTTACTTCCCCCGTGAACCCGGAGCAGCGCGTGTTGCGCTGACGCCGGAGAATGCCGGCAAGCTGGTCAATGCCGGGTTCCGAGTGGTGGTCGAGAAGGGGCTCGGGGAGTCTTTGGGGTGGAGCGACGAGCAATATGCGGCCAAGGGCGCGGAGCTGACGGACAACTCAGCGGAGGCGCTGGCCGAGGCTGGCTTGGTCGTGCGGGTCGACAAGCCTCCGGCGTCCGGTGCGGCAGCGCGCGGGGCGTTGCACATCAGCAGTCTGGATCCCTTCCGCGAACGGGCTCTGGTCGATGGTCTCGCTGCGGATGGCGTTTCGGCGATCAGCGTGGAGATGATCCCGCGCACGACCATTGCACAAAAGATGGACGTGCTCAGTTCGCAGGCCAGTCTGGCCGGGTATGCGGCGGTCATTCTCGCCGCGGAACGACTTGACCGTGCCTTCCCCATGATGATGACACCCTCCGGCACAATTGCTGCGACCAAGGTTTTCATCATCGGTGCAGGCGTCGCGGGATTGCAGGCCATCGCCACGGCGAAGCGGCTTGGCGCGAAAGTGGAGGCCTTCGACACGCGGCCGGCGGTGGAGGAGCAGGTGCAAAGTCTGGGGGCCAAATTCATCAAAGTGGACCTCGGCGAAACCGGACAAACGGCGCAGGGCTATGCCAAAGCGCTGACCGAGGAGCAGTTGGCCAAGCAGCGCGAAGTGATGGCCAAGCAAGTGGCGCAATCGGATGTGGTCATCACCACGGCACAGGTCTTTGGGCGTCCGGCCCCGCGCATCCTGACCACGGCGATGCTCGAAGCGATGCGTCCGGGAAGCGTGGTCATCGACATGGCGGCGGCCACGGGTGGAAATGTCGAGGGTTCCGAGCCCGGCGTGGAGAAAAAGGTCGGCGGCGCTTTGCTCATCGGCGGGCGAAACTTGGCCGACCACGTGGCGGTCAATGCCAGCCAGATGCTCTCGAACAACTACCTCGCGCTGATCGAGCACCTTTGGGACAAGGAGGCCAAGGCTCTCAAGGTCGATCCTTCCGAGGAAATTCTTTCCGGCTGCCTGCTCACGCACGGCGGCCAAGTGGTGCACCCGCAATTCCGCAACCCGTCATGATCACTCCATTCCTCGCCGCCGCCGAACCCGCCGGGCTCAGCGCTTATATTCCGCTCATTTTCGTTTTCATTCTCGCCACGTTCATCGGGTTGGACGTCATCCGCAATGTGTCGCGCCTCCTGCACACACCGCTCATGTCGCTGACAAATGCCATTTCGGCCATTGTCATTGTCGGGGCGATCCTGGTGGCGGGGCCGCAGGTCGGGGATGAGCATCCGCTTTGGATCAGCATTCTCGGTCTGGTGGCCATCGCCGCGGCCTCGGTCAACATCGTCAGCGGATTTCTCATCACGAATCGCATGCTCAAGATGTTCAAGAGCCGCAAGCCGGAGGACAAAGCGTGAGTCCGGAGTGGCGTGACGCGGTGGTGCAGCTGGCCTACTTGGCGGCCAGCGTTCTTTTTATTTTTTCGCTCAAGTGGATGAATTCCCCGGCCAGCGCGCGGCGCGGCGTGTGGGCGGGCGTTTGGGCCATGGTGCTCGGGGTGGGCGGGACGCTGCTCAATCCGGCGGTGGCGGTGTCGAGTCTTCCTTGGATCGCTATCGCGGTGATGGTCGGCGGCATCATCGGCGTGCCGCTCTCGAAGGTGCCGCTGACCGCGGTGCCGCAACGGACGGCCTTGTCGCACGCTTTCGGTGGACTGGCCGCCGGGTTGGTCGGCACGGCGAAGTATTATCTCTGGATCCACGAGGGCGGACACAACCTCACCACGTTCCGCATGTTTGCCATTTCGGCCGAGGTCATTCTCGGATTTCTCACCTTCACCGGAAGCCTGATGGCCGCGGGCAAGCTGCAGGAAATTCTACCCGGGCGCCCGATTACCTATCGCGGACAGCTGATCGTGAATTTCCTGACGCTCGGCGGGGCCATCGCCTGCGCGGTTGGGTTGGTCATCAATCCGCAATGGACGTTCCTGTTCCCGATTTTGATCATCCTTTCGCTGGCTTTCGGAGTGATGCTGATCATTCCGATCGGCGGGGCGGACATGCCGACGGTCATCGCGCTGCTCAATTCGTATGCCGGTTTGTCGGCCGTTGCTATGGGGTTTGTCTTGGACAACACGCTGCTCATCATCGCGGGCGCGCTCGACGGATCCTCCGGGTTGATCCTCTCGATCATCATGTGCAAAGCGATGAACCGGAGCTTCAGCAATGTGCTCTTCGGCGCTTTCGGCAGTGTGCAGGAGGAGGCGGGCGGCGCAGCTGGAGGCGCGGTGAAGAGCGCCACGCCGGAAGAGGCGGCCGAGATTATGGAACAGGCGGACACCGTGGTGATTGTGCCCGGCTATGGCATGGCCGTGGCGCAGGCGCAGCACCGTGTACGCGAGCTTTACGATCAGCTGACCAAACGGGGGATCAATGTGAAGTTCGCCATCCATCCCGTCGCCGGGCGTATGCCCGGACACATGAATGTGCTCCTGGCTGAGGCGGACATCCCTTACGATGACCTGATCGAAATGGACGAGATCAATCCCGAGATGCCGCAGGTCGATGTTGTTCTCGTGCTCGGCGCCAATGACGTGGTCAATCCCGCGGCGAAGAACAATCCGAAGTCACCGATCCACGGCATGCCGATCATCGAAGCTGACCGGGCCAAGACCGTGCTGGCCGTGAAGCGCTCGATGAAACCCGGGTTTGCCGGGATCGACAACGAGCTCTACACGATGGACAAAACGCTGATGGTTTTCGGCGACGCCAAAGCGGTGGTCGGGGACATGGCCAAGACGCTGGCTGGGGACAGCGGGATGCACTGATCGTCTGCTGAAGGTATTTTCATGAGTGATCCTTTGGATATTTTGCGCGGCTTGCTTGGCATTGGGGTATTCGTCGGGATCGCGGTCTTGTTCAGCGCGGACCGGAAGAGAATTCCTTGGCGGGTGGTGGGTGTCGGGCTGTTGTTGCAGTTTGTGCTGGCGGGTTTGGTCATGCACGTGCCGCTCGTGCGGAGCGGGGTGGAGCTGGTGGGGATGTTTTTCGTGGAACTGCTTGGCTTCACGGCGCAGGGGACGCGGTTTTTGTTCGGATCCCTGCTCGATGAACAGTCACACGGGGTGATCTTCGCGTTGAGCGTGCTGCCTTCGATTGTCTTTTTCTCGGCCTTCAGCGCGGCGCTCTATTACCTCGGAATCCTGCAGAAGATCGTGCATGGGATGGCTTGGATTTTCTCCAAGACAATGGGGTTGAGCGGACCGGAAACGCTGTCGGCCTCGGCCAATGTGTTCCTGGGTCAAACGGAGGCGCCGTTGCTTATCCGTCCTTGGCTGGCGGGGATGACCAAGTCCGAGATTCTCTGCGTCATGATCGGCGGCATGGCCACCGTGGCGGGCGCGGTGATGATTGCCTACATCAGCCTTCTCGGGGGCGGGGACCCGGAGCAGCAGTTGGTCTTTGCCACGCATTTGCTGACCAAGTCAGTCATCACGGTTCCGGCAGCGTTGATGATCGCGAAAATTCTCCTGCCCCAGACCGAGCCGGTCGATACGTCGTTGCATCTGGCACAAGAAAGCAACGGGGTGAATTTGCTCGATGCGATCTGCCGCGGGACGACCGACGGGGTGAAGTTGGCGGTCAATGTCGGGGCCATGCTGCTGGTCTTCACCGCTCTTGTTGCGCTGGTGAATTTTGTGCTCGAAGGATGGATTGGCGAAGCAACGGGGCTGAATGTGCTGGTTGCGAACTGGAGCGGCGGGGTGTTCGACGGGATCTCGCTCGATTTTCTGCTCGGGATGATTTTCGCGCCGGTGGCGTGGCTGATGGGGATCAGCGGGGACGCGGTCATGATCAGCGGGGCGCTGCTCGGCGAACGGACGGTGCTGAATGAGTTCGTGTCCTTTGTCCGGCTCGGGGAATTGAAAGCGACGGGGGCTTTTGCCGATCCGCGGAACTTGATGATTCTGACCTACGCGCTGGCCGGCTTCGCCAATATCGTCTCGATCGGCGTGCAGATCGGCGGCATTGGAGGTCTGGCGCCGTCGCAGCGCGAGACCTTGGCGCGGTTCGGCTGGCGGGCGTTGTTGGGGGCCAGTCTGGCTTGCTTTATGACCGGGGCGGTGGCGGGGATTGTGGGGTAGGGGAAGTTTTCAGTTTTCAGTGTTCAGTCGATAGTCAGTTGGACCGAATACGTCCGGCCACGTCTCCGCCGCCGCTACAATTGGTGGATCGCGCCCTCCGGGCGCGATTGTGTTTCGGATTTATCGCGATGAGGACATCGCGATCCACCTATTGGAAGGTGGCCTGAATGCCGAGGGCGGTGAGGAGTTCGGGCGTAATGGTGCCGGTGACGGGCATGCCGTTTTGCATTTGGTATTGCTCGATGGCGCCGGCGCAGGAGGTGGCGTTGCCGTCGATCGGGCCGGTGTAGAGGCCGAGTTTTTGCAGGGCGACTTCGACGGCGGTTTCGACCGGGTAGCTGGCGTAGACGGGGTATTGGACGTAATCGGGTTGCGTCACGATGTTCCAACCGGCCCACGCGCCGAAGGGGGCGGCGTAGGGGACGAAGGGATCGCAATTCACCGCGACGTAGCCGCCGTTTTGCCAGATGTAGCCGTTGCGGTAGCCGTCCGGACCGGCCACGTTGGCGTCGTAGTCTTTTCCATCGGCGGTGCGGACGTTGACGTTCGCCGTGTCGTCGCCTTCCGGACGGACGCGCATGTCGGCGGATCCGTCCGGGTCGCTGATGCGGAAGTTGTCGTCGCCGGTGCGGTCGACGTTGACGTCGTCGGCGCGCAAGGCCGGGTCGACATTCTCGTCGAGTCGCGGGGCGTCTTGGCGGAAGGCATCGTCTTCCATGGCATCGTCGCGGAATTCGCCGCCGCCGAAGTCGCCACCGTGCATCCCGCCGCCTCCGCCGCGGGCGAAGAGGTCGTGGGTTGGGAGGAGGAGGGCGGAGGCGAGGAGAAGGGTGAGGATTTTCATAGCTCAGGACGGTTAAACCCTCCGGGCGGTCCGCGCAAGTGCCGGTCTGGACAACGACAGCATCCGGCGCGGGGCGGTTAGGCGTTGCAACTATTAGGAAATCTAATAGTGTTCAGAAATCATGTCCGTGGCCTCTGTCTACAAGGGTCCCCGCCAGCCGAATCCCCTGCTGGCTTTTGCCAAGTCTTCCATTGGCAAGAAGTGGATCGTGGGCATTTCCGGGGCGCTCTTGGTGCTCTTCGTCCTCGCGCACCTCGCGGGCAACCTCACTATTTACGTCGGACCTTATGGCGAGGGGATCAACGCGTATGCGCAGGCCTTGCACGCCAGTCCGCTTCTCCTGTGGACGGCGCGGATCGGGTTGCTGGTCATTTTTCTTGTCCACATTTTCACCACGCTGTCGCTGGTCTTGGAAAATCGCCGCGCGCGTCCGCAGCGCTACGCGGTCAATGCGCGGGTGCAGAGCACTATCTTTGCGCGGACGATGGCCTTGAGCGGACTCGTCGTCCTTTCGTTTTTGATTTTTCACGTGCTGCAATTTGCCGCGGGGCTCAGTCCGCATTCGCACCTTTACGATTTGGAGGGGCGGCATGATGTCGCTGCGATGATCATCAAAAGTTTTCACAATCCCTGGGTTTCGGGATTCTACCTGCTGAGCCTCGGTCTGCTCGGCATGCACTTGAGCCATGGCATCTCGAGTATCTTCCAAACTTTTGGCCTGAACGGCCGCAAGTCGGCCGGGCTGATCAAGCACGGGGCGCTGGTTGTGTCGTGGGCACTCATGCTTGGTTTCGCATCCATCCCTGTCGCGGCCATAACCGGATATTTGAAGGTCCTCCCGGATGAGCGCCGGGTCGCACCGGAACTCACTGCGTCCGTCCAATCATGAGCACGATCACTCTCGATCCGAAAATCCCGAGCGGTCCTTTGGCCGACAAGTGGACCAATTTCAAAGCGGCGAGCAAGCTGGTCAGCCCGGCCAACAAGCGCCGCTACGAGCTCATCGTTGTCGGGTCCGGATTGGCCGGGGGTTCCGCGGCCGCCGTCTTCGGCGAGCAGGGCTACAACGTAAAGTGCTTCTGCTATCAGGACAGTCCGCGCCGTGCGCACAGCATCGCAGCTCAGGGCGGGATCAACGCGGCCAAGAACTACCAGAACGACGGCGACAGCGTGGACCGACTCTTCACCGACACGATCAAGGGCGGTGACTTCCGTTCGCGCGAGGCCAACGTCTACCGTCTGGCTCAAGTCAGCAACCACATCATCGACCAATGCGTGGCCCAAGGCGTGCCTTTCGCCCGCGAATACGGCGGCATGCTGGCCAACCGGTCCTTCGGCGGGGCGCAGGTCTCACGCACTTTCTACGCGCGCGGCCAAACCGGACAGCAGTTGCTCCTCGGCGTGTATTCCGAGCTGAGTCACCAAATTTCCGCGGGCACGGTGAAGATGTATCCGCGTCATGAGATGCTCGACCTTGTTTTGGTCGACGGTCACGCCAAAGGCATCATCACCCGCAATATGGTGACCGGCGAAATCGAAGCCCACGCCGCGGATGCGGTCATTCTCGCCACCGGCGGCTACGGCAACGCTTTTTATCTCTCGACGAACGCGATGGGTTGCAATGTTACCGCGACTTATCGCGCTTACCGTCGCGGTGCGCTCTTCGCCAATCCTTGCTTCACGCAGATCCATCCGACGTGCATTCCGGTCAGCGGCGAATACCAGTCCAAGCTCACCCTGATGAGCGAGTCGCTGCGCAACGACGGCCGCGTCTGGGTGCCGAAGCGCAAGGAGGACTGCGGGAAGAAGCCGTCCGATATTCCGGAGGAAGACCGCGACTATTTCCTGGAGCGCAAATACCCGAGCTACGGAAACTTGGCGCCGCGCGACATTTCCTCGCGCTCGGCCAAAGAGGTCTGCGACGAGGGACGCGGGGTGGGGCCGGGTGGACTCGGCGTTTACATGGACTTTGCCGACGCGATCAAGCGCCTCGGCGAGAACACGGTGCGCGAGCGCTACGGCAATCTTTTCGAGATGTATGAAAACATCACCGGGGAGAACGCCTACAAGACGCCGATGCGGATTTATCCGGCGGTGCACTACACCATGGGCGG
>CAZJGQ010000053.1:0-11754 GCA_964545425.1 uncultured Chthoniobacter sp.
CCACCGCCGCAAGATCGCCGGCAAACTCGGCACCACCGGCTTCGAACTCGTCCAAATCGCCATCAAGCACTACCAGTCCACCCTCGGCGGGCGGTCCTAAGCGTGCGGACAGCTCGGGCCAGCCGTCCGCTGCCTCGCGCTTGTAGGTCCGATCCGTCTGGTTTATCGAGACAGATGCAGAGACACCGCGATTCGTCACTGCACATCCCTTGCCGAAATCATGAACCCGATCAAAGAACTCGATGCCGTCGCCTTGACCGCAGACCTTCCGGCCGAAGGTCTTGAAGCCGGCGATATCGGCACCGTGGTCATGGTCTACGGCCACGATGAATCCTACGAAGTCGAATTCGTCGGTTACGATGGCCACACCATCGCGCTGCTCACGCTCAAGCCGGATCAGATCCGCACCCTCAGTCGCGGTGACGTTCCTCACGTGCGTAGACTCGCCGCGGCCTGACCGCGCCTTTTCGAATTCGATGACATGTTGCGGACGGCTGAACCGCAGCGCAGCGGAGATGGCCCCAAGGCAACCCAGCCGTCCCTACCAAAAAACCCCCCGGTAGGGGCGGCTGGCCCTAGCCGCCCGCTGCCTTTCCATCGATGGCGTGCGGACAGCTGAACCAGCTGTCTCTACCATAAAATCGCCCGCTGCTTTACCTCAGGAGCCGCACCGCCGATACCGCGGACGTAGCGCGCCGAGTCTTAAGCCTGATCGATGCGGGGGGCGGATTTTTGGCGACGGCGCCAGTAACTGGCGGCAGCCAACATGGTGAGGAACGCGCCGGCGGCAACCGTCGAAGGTTCGGGAATGGGCTCGGCCCCAGTGTAGGTGTAGGTCACTGTCATATTGGCCAGCGACGTGAACGGTGTGATACTCTGAGTAAAATCCCCACCGGATGCGGACACATCGGGACGATTTTTGACCTGAAAATTAACCGTTCCAGACCCACCGGCAGACTCATAAGCAGACCAAAAGTTTGTGGCAATAGTCCGTGTTTGGGCGGTAAGAACATTTGTTGAATTGACGATGAATTGCTGGGAGCCGCCTTCTCCCGCGACGATAGTTCCTGGGCCTGGCGTGGTATTGACTGAAAAACTGGTTTCTCCGTATTGAGTGAATCCCAAAGCATTTGAGGCACCACGCACAACCACCCTTGCAGCAGCGGCATCAAACTCAACGTCGGCAAAAGAATCGACGGGCGTTGAAATTGTGAAAGTTCCCCCCAGCGTCACGAAATTGATTGTGACATTCACACCAGTCAGGGTTCCCAAGCCGGTATCAAACTTTCCCAAGGATATATTGACGTATGAGTTGTTCCCCTGAGCCGTCGCACTATTCGTGAAAGAAATCGTCGACTGACCCCAAGCAAACCCCAGCGTGCAGAGGGCAGCGAGGGAGCTAAAGAAGGCTTTTTTGGCGGGGTGCGACATGAATGCGGTGAAGTTAATAGGAAAGATACTGTTAATTCGCGTGTTTGCAAGCAACTTGCTCTTGGTAAGAGAAAGGAGTGCTGAATCGGCCCTAACTGTTGTTAACAGCACGTCCAGACTCGGTTGAAGTCTTGGTGGTCTGGGCTTACGTTCGCCGCCCAATGGCCTCCCCGGAAGATCCTTCCAGCTTATACGACGAGGTGGACCACCTCATGGAGCAGCAGGATTGGGAAACGGCGGATCTTCGTCGCAAGAAGCGCTTCCTTTGGTTGGTGATTGCTCTGGCGGGCGTGGTGCTCGCCGCCACCGCGTATGTCCTGCTGGAAAAATGGCGCACGAGGCAGGCGCGGCACATGGCGCACGAGGCGGCTGCGTTGATGTCCGAAGGCCGCCTGCGCCAAGCGGTGCTGCATATCCAGTCGGCGCTCGGGATGCGTCCGGATGAACCGGTCGTCCTGCGCAAAGCGGCGCAGGTGCTCGAGTCGAACGACGATCCGCAAGCGCTGGCCTTCTACGAGCGGCTGAATGTTTTGTCGGCGGCCAACGACGACGATCGGCGGCAGATGACGTTGGCCGCGGTGCGCTTCGGCCGGCTGGATCTGGCCGGCGAAACGGCCGCGCGCTTGGAGCGCTCGGGCGATCCGGGTTACGCCCGCCTGGTCGAGGCGGAAGTGCTGCGGCGGCGCGGGGACACGGCAGGCGCGCTGGCCGCGCTGGCTTCGGTCTCCGCAGATTCCTCGGCGCATCCGCGGGCGCGGCTGCTCACGGCGCGATTGCTGGCCGGCGACGCGGAGCGCCAAGCGGAGGCCTTGGCCATTTTGCGCGAACTCAAATCCCGCGAGGACTCGCTTGCCATCGAAGCGGCGGCCGCGGCGCTCGAGACCGATCTGGTGCCGTCCGACGAGGCGGCTGAGTGGGCCGCGCAGCTCGAATCGCATCCGGCGGCCAACGACCTCGCTTTTCTGCTCGCGCAGCAAACCAAGGTCGCCCTCGATCCGGACGCACGGGAGGTTGTCGTTCCGCAGATCATGGCGCGTTTTGTCGGTTCCACGCCGGAGCGCAAGATGCCGGCTCTGCGCTGGCTCAACGACCACGGGGAATTTGCCCGCACGTTGGAGCTGCTGCCGGCGCGGCAGGCCATCACTTCGACGGACGCGTTTGTCCTCTGGCTCGATGCGCTGGCTGGCACGGGAGATTGGGTGATGGCGGATGAAGCGCTTTCGCGCGACGGCTTGCCGCTGCGCGGGGCGCTGGCCGATGTGTTTCGTGGACGCACCGCGCGCATGGCTGGACGCGACGGCGCGGCCCGGCAGCATTACCAGCGGGCCGTGCGGGGCGCGCTGCTGGAACCGCGACTCGTCGGCGTGGTGGTGGATTTTCTGGAAAACGACGGACAGACCGAACTGCTCGAGGCCGCGCTGTGGTCGGGTCTCGATCAACCTGCCACTGCGGGCGTGGCGCGGCAGGTGCTTTTCGAACGCGCCGCGCGTGGCGGAAGCGCCCAAGGCTTGCGGGATTTTTGGAGCGCGTTCGCGGCCAAGCGCGCTGGTGATCCGGGCGCCGCCGTGCAGCAGATGCACTACCGCTTGGTGCTCGGCGAGTCCGGCCTCTTGCCGGAAGCCCGCGGACTGGCGGAAGCACACCCGCAGGACGTGGCGGCGCTCATCGTGCACGCGATGGCTTTGCTGCAGGACGGGCGAAAAGAAGAAGCGTTGAAACTCTTCGAAGGTTTGTCGCTCAAGTCCGACCAATTAAACGCCTCGCAAATCGCCGTCCTGCTTGCCGTGCTCTCCGCCAATGGCCAGCAACAACAAGCCGACACCTTGGCTCTCGCGTTAGACCGGGAAAAACTCACGCGCGAGGAACTGGCCTTTCTCTCGCGACACCTGCCGGAGGAGAGGCGTGAAGGTGGAGATGCGGTCGCCGCGCCATCACCTTGATCAATGGTCCAACCGGCGCCGGCCGGGCGGGAATTCGAGCGGACCGTAAGGGCCCAGCGCGCGATTGCAAGGGCAACCGGAGCAGCAAAGCATCGGTAGTTCCTGCTGGTCCTCCGGCTCGTCGAGCTTAGCGTGCTGCTGCCTTCCCTACGCGCCAATCCGCGATGAATGTTCCCGGCGCGTCGGGGATCCGCACACGGCGGACAGGCTGCCGCGCCCTACCTTGCGGTTTCCAATGGTAGGGCGGGGCCTTTGCCTATGGGCCATCTCCACTGCGTTCCGGTTGGACCCGCCGTCACCAAAAAGTCCCCGGTAGGGACGGCTGGCCCAGCCGTCCGCTTTCGTCCGCGTCAATCGGTGGCCAAGGATTTCCCTCAGTTTTTCTTTTTCTGCTCCGGTGTCGGCTCCGGGGTGGCAGCCGGCATCTGTTGCTGCGCGGCTTGCTCGCGTTGGACGAGTTCCTGCACCGCCGCACGCAAATCACCAAGCGGAACCCAGCCGATGACATTGCCCTGCGCGCCGGTCGCTTTCGACGCGAACGACGCCGCGTTGAGGAGCTGCGCTTCACCATTCACCTTGTTGAAACGCACGACGGTGTCGATCGAGTTGGTGCCGATCGTCACCTTCGCCGCGATGCATTCCCACGGCGCAGTGGTGACGTCGATCGCGGTGCTCGAATTGTCGCTGCAGGCAGCAAGACCGAGAACGGAGGCAAGGGCGAGGGAACAGAGGAAAGTTTTTTTCATAGTGCGCGCCTTGTAGGCGTCTCTTCACCGTTTGCCAAACGCTAATTTTTGTCCGGGCCCGCGCTATAACACGTCGTCGGAACGCGCTGTATTTTACTACCCTTCGGAGGGTATATCCGCCGGAACGCATTTTGGATAGTTACTCGGTCTGCGCGTATCGCGCCGTCAGGTAATCCAACCCACCGTGCCCATGAAAAACAAGAACGTCCTTTGCTTCCCAGCATCTCACCGAATCTTTACAGCAATGTGCGCCGCGTTGCTTCTCCTCGTGAGCAACTCTCGCGCTCAAACTGGAATTCGTCTTTGGTCTGTTGATTGGACTCAGCAGGGATCAACACCGAGGAGTTCACTCGGGGGAACGCTGAGTTTGGGGAGCGGATCACCCATAGGAGTAACGGGAACAACAGCGGCAAAAATCAATGCCGGTGCGGTGTTTGCTCCAAATTTTAGCAGCTATGCCTTTGCTCAAGGCTACACCACGTCGGTGAACAAGGCTGTTGCAATCGGTTCAATCAATAATAGCAGCACGGCGCAGACCTTCACTTTTTCGCAGCCAGTCAGTTCGCTTTATCTCTTTTTCAATTATACCGACGAATACACCGCGTTTGATTTCGGTGGCTACAACTGGTCATTGCTTGGAGCAACTCATGCGACCCGATCCAATAGCATGGTTGTGATCGGCGGAGGCGCCGGCAACCTCGCCAGTTCGGGTTTTCTCATCAACATAGACGGGAGTTTCGGCCCAGGCACGAATCTCGTCTTTAACTTCATCGACAACTGGAATCCACCCAACATATACGGTGGTAACACGGTCGGATTTACAATCGGGCAGGGGTCGTCTCCGATGCCCATCGACTACTACTGGAACACCAATGTGGTCGGGGCGTGGACCACCGCCGGCAACTGGTCGGGCAATGCGGTCCCGGGTGCGACCAACACCGCCTTCATCAATCACGGTGGAACAAGCACGTTGAGCAGCGCGGCCACGGTGGGTGCGGTGGTCATCGGCAGCACGAACGGCTCTACGGGCGGCAATCTCACGCTGACCAGTGGCGGCACGCTCACAGCCTCGAATGTCACGATCGCCTCGGCCGCCGGCTCCACCGGCACGCTCAATTTCAACGGCGGCACGCTGGCATCTCCCACCATTACCTTTGGCAGCGGCACGGGCAGCGTGGTGTTCAATCAATCGGGCTCGCTGAGCGTCACGAGCGCCATCTCCGGAGCGGGATCGGTCGTTCAGGCGAGTGGCGGCACGACAACGCTGACCGGCAACAACACCTACTCCGGCGGAACATTGCTCAATGGCGGTCTGCTGAATTTCGGACCCAACAGCCTCGGCAGCGGCGCCATCACGATCGGCGCCGCCGGCACCGTTCTAAGCAACGCTTCGGCGAATGTGGTTTTGCCGAACAATGTCGTCTTTTCCAACTTCAGCGGCATGTTCGACCTCCGCTTACCCAACAACAGCTCGCTCGTTCTCAACGGCACCATCAGCGGCGGTGGCCCCAAAGTGCTTTGGCGATTTACCGGCGGCGAAAGCGGACAGAACACCGGTGCGCTCACGCTCAACGGAACCAATACGTTCGCCGGAACGCTCGAGGTCTTCCGCGGTCCTCTCATTCTCGGTAATTCCCAAGCCGCGGGCACCTCGCTCATCCTTCTCGACAGCAACCTGAACCCGAACGGCTCGCTGCAATTCTCCTCCAGCTTTGCCATTAGCAACAATATCCAGACCAAAACGGCGAGCGAACCGATCGGGGTTGCGGCCGGCCGTAGCAACGGTCTCACCGGTGTCATTTCCAGCACCGGCGGAATCAACAAGGTCGGAGCCGGCACGCTCTACTATCTGGCCAACAACACCTATACAGGCACCACGACCATCTCCGCCGGCTCTCTGATCATCGGCAACGGCGGCACGGTGGGAAGTCTCAGCAGCGGCAATGTGGTCAACAATGCCGCGCTGACCTTCAATCGCAGCGACTCTTTTTCCGTCGCGAACACAATCTCGGGCACCGGCAGCTTGAGCAAACTCGGCGCCGGCACGGTCACTCTTCTCGGGGCAAATACTTACAGGGGCACAACAACCATCAGTAACGGGACTCTGCAGATCGGAGCCAATGGCACAGCGGGCGCCATCGGCACGGGGGATGTGATCAACAATGGTGTGCTGATTTTCAATCGCAGCGATGCAATCGTTGCTGCCAACAACATCTCGGGGACCGGCGCTCTGATCAAACGCGGCAACGGAACCACGACAATGGCCGCCAGAAATACCTACTTGGGTGCAACAACGATCGAAGCGAGCACCCTCGTGCTCAACGGCACGCACACGGGTGGCGCTGATTACACTGTGAAGTCCGGAGCAACGCTCACCGGCACGGGATCGACTGCATCGACCGCCGTGGTGGAAAACGGCGGTAAGATCACACCCGGTGCGGCTGCCGGCGATGTGCTTGCCGTCGGAGGTTTGGACCTCAATACGGGCGGCACGCTTAACATATTCCTCAATGCCACGTCCTCCAGTCTTCTTGATGTGAACGGCAATGTCACTCTCGGTGGCGGGGTCAATTTCATCACCAACGCGACGCCCGCAGCCTCGCTGTATACGTTCGTTGCTTATACTGGAGCGCGCTCGAATTTCTTCGGTTCGACCAACCAACTTCCGCGAGACTACGCGCTCTTCTACGACGACAACGACAAGACCATCTTCCTGCGGCAATCCACGGTGGATGTCAACGTGGGCGTGGTTTTCGACCAAGGCAACGAGGTGATCACCGGCGGCCTCTTGCCCTTTGAAGTTGCGGTGGTTAATGCAGGATCCACCGCCGTCACCAATTTCACCGCAACAAGCGGCTTGAACATAACCGGAAGCATCGGCCCGGTAACAGTCGCGACAAACGACAGCACCAACTTTAGCGGCCTCCAATGGAACGGCACGGCGACTAACACGAATACCGGAACCTTCAGTGTGACATACGGCACGACCACCACCAACGTGAATCTCTCCGTGATCGTTTACGACCACGCTGCGGGCAGTTTGCTGACTAACAACTTGACGCTGCAGAGCGCCATTGCTGGCTACACTAACGTTTCGCCCTTTATTTCGGGCACTGTCGCCGTGACGAACAGCAACGGATTCCGCGTCGACGCGGCTACCGCTAGCTCCACGACCAACAGCAATATCACCGTGCAGGACGTGGTTGGTGTCGAAGCAGGTTCATCGGCATCTTTGGTGGTGAACTACGATGGTCAGGAAATCGGACGCATCACCAACAATGTGGACGTTGCGTTCCGTGATGATTCCACCCTGAACGGAGCGGCCACTAACAGCACCAACACGCTGAAGGTTGTGACCACGATCTATGCCGGGGCGTCCGGTTCACTCGTCGGTGGAACCAATCTGGGCTTTGCCCGTGTGCACCAAGGCTACACCAACGCCCTCACCACGACGAATAGCCTTACCATCAGCAATGCGGTTGCCACGGTCGGTGATTTCCGTGTGGCCCTCGGAGTGGCCAACGACCTCGACGATACGTTTGTGGATTTGGCCGGTGCGACCAATATTGCGCAGGGAACTTCTTCCAACTTGGTGGCAACACTGCTCCTTGGCCGTGAGGCCGGCCAGTTCAGCATTACCAACACCCTAACCTTCTACGACGACTCCGACCTTCTTGGCGCCAGCACCAACCGGGGCACGACGAACATTGTCATCTCCGGCTATGTTTATTCGGGCAAGAGCGCTTGGACAAATAACGGCAACGGCAACTGGACTAACTTCGATAACTGGGATGTGCCAGGTGGAACGCCGGGCTTGGATGGCGAATTGAGCGGCAACGACACGGCCACCTTTGGCGCCGATGGCAGCGGCACGGTTACCCTCGATACAAATGCATCGCTGTTAGCGATGACCTTCTCCAATACAACTTCATACACGGTGCAGGGCACTGGCACGTTGACTTTTGCAAGGTCCGGCGACACGGACCCGAGCCTTACCACCGCGGCCGGATCACACACCCTTTCGAATGCGGTCGAGGTCGATGCAGATCTGCAATTGGATACCACCTCTGAGTTGCTCTTGGCGGGCAGTGTCAGCGGTGTCGGTTCCCTGCGACTGGTCGGGGCGGGGACAACGACACTGGCCGGAAGCAACTCCTTTACCGGTGGAACGGTTATCGATGACGGACGCCTCGTGACAACAAATGCCAATGCGCTGGGCAGCGGTAACGTGACGATCAACTCTGGCGGCGCTCTCGATGCGAAGGGAAGTTCTTCCCTCAAAGTTGGCGGCGACCTCATCGTAGAGGGCGGAACCTACCTCTGGAGCCTCTACAACAACACAAATAGTAATCCGGGGGTAAACTTCACCGCACCATTGCTTCTCACCGGGGATCTACGCGTTGCGGAGGATTCACCGTTCGCTCTGTTCTTCACTAATTCGGTGAGCTCCGGAGACCCCTTTTGGACAGCTGTCAATACGCGCAGGACTTGGCGCGTGATGGAAAGCGTGGGCAACAGCAACAACCTTGCCGATGGCTTTAGTTTTAAGCCGGTCTGGGCAACCGGAAGTCAGACAAACGGTTTCGATTTGGCGGACTTCTTCTTCACGCTGGATGAAGCCAACGGCTACCTCGAACTCAATTACCTCAAGACTGTCCTTAACTTGGTTGCCTCCAACGCGCTTACGGGCGGAACCACCGTCCCGGCGAGTGCCAACTACGCATCCGTCAGCTATGAGACCGACGGTCTGCTTCTGGTCACCAGCGGAGCAGAGCTGATCATCACCGACCCCGTGGTCATGAGCAATAACAGCACCACAACGATCAATGGCAGCTTTGTCGCTCCGGGCGGTGTGACCGTGCAAAGCGGAAGCACGATCGGAGGAAGCGGCACGATCGACGGCGAAATTGTGAACAACGGAACTTTTGCGCCGGCAGTGACCAACAGTTCACTCACCATCAACAACGATCTCACCTTCAATTCCGGCAGCAGTTTTCTCTGGACGCTTTACGACAATACGACCAACGGGCCGGGCACCAACTTCTCGGCACCGGTCTCACTCAACGCCAGCATGACCGTGAATTCCGGCGCACAGTTCCAAGTGCTTTTCACAAACAATGTCAACTCGACGAACAGCTTCTGGGCCGCCGAAACCACCAACTCGTGGATCGTCATGGCCGGCGGGGAGTTGGGTGAATTGCAAAGTGGAACGAACTTCACCATCGCCTGGGCTCCCGGCAGCCAGACAAACGGCTTCAAGCTCAGGAATTTCTACCTCACCACAGCAGACAACAACCTCGTCCTCAACTGGATGCCAGGTCTGATCGTTTACCCCGGGGCCGACGTGTTCGATCCGGGTGTGAATGAGTTCCCGTGGATTCAATACGAGCCCAACGGAGAACTGGAAATCCAGAGCAACGAAACTGTCGTCATCGCCGCGCCGGTGGTCATGAGCAACAACAGCACCACGATCGTCAACGGACAATTCACCTCCACGGTCGGATCGTTCACTGTGATGAACGGCAGCACGGTCGGGGGCATCGGACGCATCAATGGCAACTTGGTGAACAATGGAATTATGTCGCCTGGCAATTCGCCGGGAACATTGAGCATCGCGGGAGACTTCACCCAGACCTCATCCGGCTCCTTCTTGCTCGAAGCCGGATCGTTGTCGGTCTTTGACCGCCTGAATGTCACCGGGGCGGCGAACCTTGCCGGAAATCTGACAGCGACCGGTTTTGGCGGCCATACGCTGAGCGTGGGCGACCGCTACCAGTTCCTCACCGCGGATGGCGGCATCTCGGGCACGTTTGACACGATCACTATGCCGTCCGGCCTGCGCGGCAGCTTCTTGGTCAGCGGCGTGAACAACAACCTCGGCACCCTGCTCATCGCACCGGCGACCTACACCTCGATGGCGCTGACGCCGAACCAATTCAACGTGGCAGCTGCACTGGATAACTTCATCGGTGCCGGCGGCGACCGGGGCACGGTCAGTGCGGCACTCGACACGCTAACCGCAGCACAATACCCGGCGGCCTTCGAGCAGACGTTGCCGAACGCTTACGCTTCGCTGCCCAACATGGCCTTCAACACGGCCAATGCGCTCAACAGCGGCATGTTCCAGCGTCTGTGGGTCATCCGCATCAACGGCAAGGGCTTCTCGGCCGGTGGGATGAATCTCGCCCCGATGCAGGCCGAGATGGGCGGGACGGATGACATGGGCGCCTTCGCCATTAATCCGTCGAAGGACACCAAGTGGGGCACGTTTGTCGACGGCAACGGTGTCTTCGCCAACGGCGGGGACGTGAACTATCTGCAGAACTACCGCTCGCAAAGCGGCGGGGTAAGCACGGGTGCGTCCTACGCGTGGAACGACAATCTCTCGACCGGCGTCTATGTCGGCTATCAGGGCCTGCAGGCCGAATACGACAACGGGCGCACGATCGACAACGCGGTGCGCTTCGGGGTCTTCGGCACTTACGACCTGGATGACTTCTACTTCAACGCCTTGGTCGGCGGCGCTTACCACGGCTACACGGTCAACCGGAACATCAACTTCGGTGGGCTGAACCGCACGGCGACAGGACGTCCGGGTGCGGGTGAGTTCAACCTCGCTTTGGGCACCGGTTACGACTTCGACATCGGCGACTTCAGCTGGGGTCCGTTCACCACCATGCAATACACCTACCTCGGGGTGCAGGGCTTCACCGAGACGGGCGCTGGTGCCCTCAACCTCGACGTCGATCCCTACAACGCGAGCAGCCTGCTCTACACTCTCGGCGCGCAAGCGGCCTACAACTGGAAGATCTCGAAGGACGTGATTGTCACTCCGACCATCTTTGCCGGATGGCAGCATGAGTTCCTGCAGAACGGCTACACGATCAATTCGAGCTTCAACACCGGCGGACCGGCCGCGCCGTTCAACTACAACACCGGCACACCGGCCCGCGACAGCTTCTACGGCGGCGTGGGTGTGACCGTCGGTGTCGGCGACCGCTGGCAGGCCACGGCGACCTACAGCTCGTTCGTCGGAGGACAAAATCAGAACAGCCAGAACCTGTATCTCGGATTGGGCTACAAGTTCTAAGGGGGTAAAGACAAGCCACCGATTAACGCGGATGAAGAAGCGTGCGGACGGCTGGGCCAGCCGTCCCTACCATGAGAATGCAACCCCTCGGTAGGGGCGGCTGGCCCTAGCCGCCCGCCTGCCCTCCGCACGCCAACAGGACATGGAATCCGGTTTGCGGCCGGTGCTTGCGCGCTTTATATTGCTGCCATGAGCACTGCTGTTCTCGAGTTGAAGGACAAAGTCGAGCGCCTCACTTCCGAAGAGCGCTACGAACTCATGCAGATTCTCGAAGATATCGAGGACAATGCTCTGACCGACAAAGCCGAGGCCGAGGGCGGGTGGACCAAGCTAGCCGATCTCAAAAAGGAACTCGCGTAGGGACCGCGGGCCCGTCAAATCGCTGGCTTAATCGCGATGAGGACATCGCGATCCACCTTATGTAGCGTCGCAAGCCTGTCCGCCGTGACCCACCTTCGTGTGCTTCGTTACCTTCTGTAAATCTCCTTTCCCCCGCAAAAACATTGGGGCGGCCTGCGGATTGGCGCTAAATTCGCAGTCCCATGCA
>CAZJGQ010000054.1:0-11196 GCA_964545425.1 uncultured Chthoniobacter sp.
CCTGCATGGCGATCATGCTGGCGGCGCGGACGTTGTCGTAGGTGACCAGTTCGCCGGTTTCGAGGATGACCTTGAGGTGGACGTCGCCGCAGAGTTGCTTCACGGCGGCGATTTCATCGTGGACCTTGGCGTATTCGCCGCGGAGGAAAGCAGCGCGGTCGATGACCATGTCGATCTCGTCGGCCCCGGAACGGAGCGCGACGCGCGTGTCCTCGAGTTTGGTTTTCAGCGAGGACTGCCCGCTCGGAAAATAGGTGGCCACCGCGGCGACTTTGACGTTCGAACCGCGGAGGAAGGCTTTCGCGGCGGGGACGAGGTTCGGGTAGACGCAGACCGCGGCGACCGGGCCGACCTTGTAGCGCTCCGGCGCGGGGTGCATCGCTTTGTGGCAGAGGGTCATCACCTTGCCCGGCGTGTCGCGCCCTTCGAGTGTCGTCAGGTCCAGCATGGAGAAGGCAAGGCGCAGGCCTTGCAGCTTGGACTCCGTCTTGATGCTCCGCTTGGTGAACGAGGCGGCGCGTTCTTCGACCATGATTTGGTCGACGCGACCGAAAGACGGCGATTGCCGCGTCATGGGAAAGAGGGAACTCACGAAAATCGGAAAATATCCCGCACGAACTGCCACCACAAGTAAAGCATTCCGCGCCAGGAGTAGCGGCCGTGGCCGTCGTCGGCCGGCTCGAGGAGGCCTTCGCGGATGTTGTGCTGCATCTGGGTCTCCATATCGCGCTCGACCGCGGCACGCACGGTGTCCGGATCGACCGGTTGAAGGTCGGCGGCAGTCAGACCGCGCTGACCGAGGAATTCGCCATGTCCGGCCACCAGGGTCTTGAACGGTGACTCCGAGGCCACGCGGTGCAGGTGCACGGTGGGCGGTGTTTTGAGGCTGGAGGAGACCGGGCAATTCCACGTGGTGAAGACATCCCCGCCCGCACCTCGGCTGGTCACACTGGCGAAGTGGAAGCCGAGCTGGTTTTGTTCGACATAAGTGATGGCCGCTTCTTCGCGTTTTTCGGGGTTGGCAAAGAGGCGAAGGAACTGGCGGTAGCCGTCCATGTCCCAACCCAGATCGGCCACGTGCTCGAAACCGGCGGATTCGATTTCGTCGGAAAGATCGGACAACTCGGGGAACATGTCGCGGTTCGGCGGGGTGGACTGGCGGAGTTCTTTGCGCAGCGGGAGGCGCAGCTTGCGCACACGGAGCAGAATCTCGACCCACGGCAGAAGCAGCCAAAGCGCGGCGCACGCGGCGCCGACCCAAACATTGCCCGAGAGCAGATAGCCGCCGGCAAAGGACGTGACGCCGACGCAGAGAATGCCGAGACGGCGGAGAACAGGATGCCCGTAACTCAGGAACGCCGCGGTGAGCACGAGGAGCCCGAGAAAGAGGAGCACATCGTTCATGGCCTGATGCCGTTGGCCTCGAGGAATTCGGAAAGCTGGCCGGTGTCGAAATCGGCCAGCACTTTGCCGTCCACTTCCATGGTCGGGGTGAGCGATTGGCCGGAAATCTCACGCATCCGCGCCATGGCCTCGGGATCCTCGAGCACTTCGCGGACTTCGTAGGTGTAGCCATGCTGGTCGAGCCACGCGATGGCCTCTTTGCACCAAGGGCAAAAGCTTTTGATGTAAACGGTCATAATGGGACGATGAAGATGCGGCAGGGTTGGCTTGCGGGCAAGGACAGACAGGTGGATCGCGCCGTTCCAGGCGCGATAGATGCAGACAAAATCGCGATGGGGACTTCGCGATCCACCTCAATCGAACTCAGCGGTAACGCAGCTTGAGGGCGAGAATGAGGGCGACGAAGACGAGCGTGATGGCGTTGGCCGCAGTGACGGGTGCGTCGGCGGTGATCAGACCGTAGACAAGCCAAAGCAAAACCCCGACGGCGAGCATGGAAAACATGCCGATGGAAATGTCATGGGTAGACCGCGACTTCCACGCCTTGATCAACTGCGGCAGGAACGACAGCGTGGTCAGCGTGCCGGCGACCAATCCGAGGATGGTGACGAGTGACGATTGCTCTACCACGCGCCGATGCGCGCGAAGGGCGCGGTGATGGAATCGATGTCGCCCCACTCGAGGGACGAGTTCCATGTTTCCACTCCCTGCGCATCGAGGGTGGCACCGTCATCCTGCGGCAGGACATCCATGGTGGAGTTGGATCCTGCGCCGATCATCACACCGAGGCCCTGCGATTCGAGTTGCGCCTTGGTGAGGCCGAGGAAGGCGAGCGGGATTTTGATCTCGTAGAAGGAATCGCGGCTGGAGGCATGGCCCTCAGTGAGGAAATTGCGGGTCGGTGCACCGGCCGCGCGACGATCGTCGGCATCGCCCACTCCCCAGAGGCTGGTGCCGGCAAAGGTCGCGCCTTTGCCCGCGGTGATGCCTGCGCCGACGATGGGGAAATAATTCACCCCTCCGTCATCGACCGGGAAGACGTTGTTGACCGCGCGCGAGACGAACCCCTGCCAGAGGCTGCCCGCGAGGTAGATCTGGTAGTCGGGCTTGTCGGCTCCGGTCCAGAGCGGCGTGTCTTGATTTTTCTTCCACATGTCCTTGGCCGCGCCGGCCGAGCGGTCGGTATCGAGGGCGATCCATTGGAGAATGCCGTCATTCGATCCGATGCGACCGCTCCCCGCCCCGCCGGCGTTGGCGCCGTCGATGACGTCGGTCACATCGACAAACTGCCAAGCGAGGTAAAGGTTGTTGTCATCCCACGCCGCCCAGATGTGGGTGAGATTGATCGGCGCTTCGTGCATGGTCCAATTGCTCCCGAGGCTGCGCGGATCGTCGTTGGCCATGCCGAGGGCGACGAGTTGGTCGTCGGTCCACTCGTTGCCGGTGTTCGCGCCGTCGATGATGATGCCGTTGTTGGCCACCGCTTTGCCGAGCGAGGGGTTCGTCGAATACGGTTTGTTCGGGCCGAAGTCTTGGGCTTGTCCGACGACGATCTCCACCGTGGTGACGTCGGACGCATTGCCGGAGGCATCGACGGCGAAATAGCGCAGGGTCGCGTTGGCCGTGAATTCGAGAGCCAACGCATAAACCGGACTCGCGTCCGTGGGGATGCTGCCGTCGAGCGTATAGTGGATGACCGGGGCCGGATCGGCGTTGTCCGTCGCGCTGAGCATGACCTGCAACGAGGCGGCGCTCGTCGTCGTGTTGGCGGGAGTGTGGCTGGCCGCCGGGGATTCGAAATCGGTCTGGCCGGGGCGCGCGACGTTGACCACGTAATCGGCACCGCCGTTGTTGGCCCATGTGCTGTTGCCTTCCTGGTCAACCAACTCGATGGCGAACTTGAGGCGGCTATTCGCGGCAAGCTCCTGCGGAATTTCCGCCGACCACAAGTCGCCGGGCCCTGTGCCCGGGCTGACGCTCATCGGCGAAGGCGTCCAAGTGAGACCTCCATCGATGGAATAAACGAGATTGGCCGCGACAGCGCCGCCGGGTGGAACGGTGCGGATGCTGACCGCAGCTTGCCCCCCGGCGTAGACCTGCTGGGTGGTGCCGGCGGTGGCTTTGATGCGATAGAACATACGCGGAGCGCTGTTCGCCTCGCCCGGGCCCATGACTTCCCAGACATCGACCGCGGGATCGGCGACCGGGATGGCCGGGTATTTCGTCCAGTTCCCGAGCTCATCGGTGCGCTGGATTTCATATTGGTTGGACGGGTTGCGTCCGTTGCTCTCGATGGCGAGCGAACCGTTCTCACCGAAAACAAGGTCCACCTTGGCCGGAGGAGTCGCCGGCGTGCGGCCGACAGTGGTGACCTCGTCGAATTCGGTCAGGCTGGAAGGGTTGCCATTGATGGTGGCGGAGAAGTTGGCGCCTGCGTTGTTTTGCCAGTGATCCGTGCCCGTGGTGTCGGTGAGTTTGACCGCATAGAGGACAGTGCGACCCGCGGGAAAAGTGCCGAGGTTGCAATTCCAGAAGTCGTTGTTGTCCTGCGCGACGCGGAAGGTTAGCGGCTGGCTCTGCCACGTGCTGCCGTTGTCCGTGCTGTAGATCACCTCGCCGCCGATACCCGCGCCCTGCGGCCAGGATTCGATGTTGATCCAAAGGTCGGAGGTCGACTCGATTTCGCCGTTCAGGGGCCAATGATTGGCGCGACCGGACCAGCCGATGGCCAAGGTGCCGAATTGGATGTTGCGGCTGTAGTCGTCGCCGTTGTTGTTGTCCCAGCGGGCGACGCCGTTGGTATCGACAACTTGCACGGCGAACTTGAGGGCGGTGCCGCCGGGGAACTTGCCGAGGTTGGCGTTGAGCAGATCGTTGTTCCCGACAACGCGGGACTTGGCCAGCGGAGTTTCCTCCCACGTCGTTCCGTTGTTTGTCGTGTAGATGACCTTGCCTCCGCCCGCGACGTCTTTGGGATAAGCCTCGACGTCGATCCACAAGTCGTCGGTGGCGGTGATGGCATTGGACGTTGTTCCGGCCGGAAAAGTCACTGTGTTGCCGACCCACGTGATGAGCGATTGGCCGAACTTGGTCGCGTCGAAGGTCCACGCCGCCCCACCCGTGCGGTCAACGACGGGAATGGCTGCGGAATCGCGAAAAGCCACGGCGAGCGTGGCGGTGATGCCGGCATAGGGACGGGTGTGGGTCCACGTTCCATTCGCACCCGGTGCCATATCGACGAATTGCTCGGCACCGCCGTCGATCTTCGATCCGACCTGCACCGGTGCGGTCGCGGTCTTGAGCGGTCCGTCGTTCGGCGTGTAGGTGATGGTCACGTTGGTCGCGTCCGACGTGGCGCGGGCCTCGGAAGGTTTGGATAGCGAGCCGGCGACAAAGATCTTCGTGTCCTTGCCGGCGAGCGTGAATGTGATGCGACCGCCATTGACAGTGACCTTTTCCGTCGGGTTGAGGACGTTGGTGAACTCGGTGCCGTTGGGTTTGTTGACCTGCGGGTTGATCGAGGAAACGGCGTTGTCGGAGGTATTCAGAGCAACAAGCGCCTCCTGATCCTGCAGCACGCGGGTGAAGGCGTAGGCCCCGGCGGAACCGCTCTGCCAGCGCTCGGCGAAACTGCCGCGGGTGAGCGCGGGGTGGGCTTTGCGGGCGGCGTTGAGTTTGGCGATGTGCTGGTAAAGCGGCGCGTCGGTGGCGGCGAGTTTGTTGCCTTGGGCGGGACCGGGCTGGAAACCGCGGTCGAACATGCATTCGCGCTGCCAGTCGGCGTCATCGTAGGGAAGGCCTTCGTAAAGCTGCCAAGCGTCCGAACCGTTGAAGTGGTTGCCTTGGTTGAAGGCGTGTTCGGTGCCGTAGTAGAGGCAGGGGACGGGGGTGGCGAGGTAGAGGAAGGAGAGGGCGGGGCGGAGTTTCCAGACATCGTTGCCGGTGTCGCCGCCGTTCTGGATGCTGATACGGTTGACATCGTGGTTGTCGATGAAGGTGACGAGACGGTTTTCGCCTTCGCCGTATTGAGCCTTCGCGCTGAGCGCCTGCGTGAGTTGTCCGGTGCCAGCGCCATCGACAAAGACACTCTTGATCGTCTGGCTCATGGGGAAGAAGAGCGCGGAGTTGAACGAGTAACCGGGCTCTTTGCAGTAGCTGGCGAGGGCGTTGTTGTCGTAGACGAAGAGTTCGCCGAAGAGGATGAAGTCGTTTTTGCCTTTGGTCGCGGCGTGCTTGCGGATGTCGTCCGCCCATTTTTTCACCCAGTTGTATTCCACGTGCTTGATGGCATCGACGCGGAAGCCGTCGCAGTCGGTGGCGTCGATGAGGTTCTTGAAGGCCTCGGTGATCCAATAAGTGACGTGGCCGGTCTCGGTGGCGAGGTCGTCGGTGCCGCGGAACTGGCCGAGGAGCGTTTCGGGGAAGGCGTCCCAGTTATTGATCGTGCCGTTGCGGTGGAACGAGGTGAGTTCGCCGAAGGGATACGGGTGCTTGCGGTTGTTGTCCCACCAACCGAACGAATCGTTGCCGTTGGGCCAGTATTGTTTGTCCTGCTCGCGGTTGTTGCCCCAGAGACCGTTGAGGTCGGCGGTGTGGTTGATGACCACGTCGAGGATGACGTAGATGCCGCGGGCGTGGCAGGCATCGATGAGGTCTTTCAGTTCCTGGAAAGTTCCCTGCGCGGGGTCGACGTTGAAGAAATCGGTCGGGTGGTATTGGTGATACGGCGTGTAGCGGGGGTCGCGACCTTGGGCGTTCATTTGCACGCCGGAAATCCACACCGCGTTCACGCCCATGCCGGTGAGGTAATCGAGGTTGTCCTTGAGCCCCTTCCAATCGCCGCCGTGGTGGAAGTTGCGGTTGTGCGGGAACGAGCGGCCGCTGTTGTTGACGAACCACGAGGTGCGGTTGATGCCCATCGCGCTGGTTGTGTTGTTGGCCGCATCGCCGTCGGCAAAACGGTCGGTGAAGAGCTGGTAAATGTTCACGTCGCGCCAGTCCTGCGGCGAAGGGAAGTATTGATGGCCTTGCGGGCGGGGCTGCAGCCCGTAGGTCGGGTCCAAGTAAAGCGACGGATCTTGCGGCAAGGCCCGAAGACCGGGCGTCAGGGCGAAGAGAAGAACAAGGGCGAGGAACTGCCGTGAAAAAAGCACGGCACGACGGAGGGAAGCGTAGGTGAGCATGTGGGGGGAATCCGGACGATGGACCGAACCATGCGCCACGAAACTGCGGAAAATAAGCACCGCTTATGGTCCGTGTAAAGCGATCGGGAACAAAAAAACGAGTTCCCCGTTGCGCAGGAAATGCTTCTCCAGTATAGATTTGGCCAGTTTCCAGAGACGGCGCGCTCGTCTAGAGGCCTAGGACACAGCCCTCTCAAGGCTGGTACACGGGTTCGAATCCCGTGCGCGCTGCCAATTCCTTTTTGGGTCAAATACCCTGTGAACCCGCATGAATACTGGCTTCGCGGGCGTTTGATGAAAAAGAGCGAGTTGCAATGAGTTGCCAAGAATTGCGCCAAGTTTGTGGCAAATTGTGGCAAAAGAATTGGCCTTTTTCTTGCCCTCCCCTCGCCCTCTGGTGATTGATGCGGCCATGAGCAAGAATTGTTTCCGCCGCTCACCGCCTTCGCGCACAAGATCAAAGGTTCCCCCCGAAGAATATCTCAAAATAAAAGCGGAACTTGAAAGTGGGGTAGCTTTCACTTCGGTCGCTCGACGCTACGGTGTTACTACTGCTCACATTAGCAAACTGTGCCGGGCGCACGGGTGGAAGCCAAAGCCCCCGCAAAGAAAGCCAAAGGTTCCAGTCGAGGCGTATGCCAAGATCCAAGCCGAGCTTGAGCAGGGAGAAACCTTCACCTCAATCGCTGGCCGCTACGATGTCCACGCCAGATATATCAGCGACCTTTGCCGTACGCACGGGTGGACGCGCGGGAAACCCGTAAAGCATAGCCCCAAGCCTCCCGCCCCCAAGCCGCCATCAAAGCCGCCAACGGAACATGCAGGCTGGCCGAGGCCGTGGCGTGAGCAGCCAACAGCGGAAAGCCGTATAGGTGCGATTGTCGCGCGTGTGCAAGCCGATCCGCAGTATGTGGCCGCTCAACTTAAGCACCTCGGCGCAGGCAAGAGAGAAACCAATCGGAAGTATTCGATGAAGCGGCGCAGCAAAGACCACGCTTTTAAGTTGGCGATGAACTTGCGGAGCCGCCTTAATCGCTTGTTACGCAAAAAGAGCAAAAGCGCATACACAATGCGCCTACTCGGTTGCTCTGTTGATGAATTGATTGTTCATCTTGAATCGCGTTTTTCGCCCAGCATGAACTGGGACAACTACGGGACTCTTTGGCACGTTGACCATATCATTCCTCTCGCATCCTTTGATCTTTCAAAGCCCGAACATCTCCGCGCTGCTTGCCATTGGACTAACCTTCAGCCTTTAGAGGCATCCGCAAACATCAAGAAAAAGCACCATGTTAGCGATGAAGTCGCCGCTGATGTCGAAAACTATGTGTTCTTGGTGAACAACGTTCTTTGATCGGGGTATTGCCCATGCGCCCGCCAATTCACCCGGCTTGGTATATCGTTGCCTTCGTGGTCGCTGCCCTCCTCGCGGGCCTCGTCATCAAATGGGTGCGGACGGGGCAGTTTGGCTGTAGGCGGCACATACGGCTTGCCGAACAGCCGCAGTGTTCTCAAGAATTGAAAACTGCTATGTTTCGCCTCCTCAAAAGTGCGTTCGCGTTCGTAGCCCTAACCAGTGTGGCCAGCGGCCAACAAAGCATGGCGCATCCAGAAAAAGTAACCCTGCTTGTTGATGCTGAGTTGCCTGTGGTTGCAGCGGTCATTCCATCAGTGCAACCAGTTAAGGCGGGAACAGAGGTATCCGTAAAATCTGCTCAAGACGGAAAGGTCAAAGTTGCATATGGTCTTGGCGAAGGATGGGTGAACATTGAAAGCACCGACTTCGCTAAGCGGCCTGCAGCCCCTGCCACCAAATTTCACCCTCAATCCTCTGACGCAGCCGAAAAAGATAAGGTGAAGTCCAAAACGTCAGAAATCATGGGGGTGGTTATTTCTGTCGTCGGCCCGGGCGTGATTCTTGAGGTCAAGAAAGCTGTGCCACAACACTTCGGGGACAGTCGTGTGATCTTCCTTCAAACAAACAGGGGAGGAATGGCTGACGGAGAATTGGTGAAGGTCAATGCTCGACGGACTTCCAACACCTTCCACTACAGATCCTCTGACAAAAGGTTTAGGGCCTTGAGGGTTTGGACCGAGGAAAAGCGGCAGTAGCGATTACCACAAACGCGCAGAAAACACGTCTTCTCCACCAAGCCCCGCGCAAAGTTTTCGCGCTCTACTCGCTCGCCACAGCATCTTTCAGCATGGAGTTGAGCCTGCTAAGCTTCCAACTCCGCTTGGCGTTGCTGCGGTAAACCTCAATCGTGCCGTGGGCTTTCTGTCCTCTGCCATGCAGCCCTATTCGGGCTTCGAGGGTGCGCGCTGCCATTTTCTCCCCTACCCAGCTTCCCGTGCGCTATTCGTGGATTTGGTCGGTGAGGAGGCGCTGGAGGTGGCGGATGACCAGGTCGGCCATGGTGGGGAGTCCGGTGAAGTCTTGGCACTCGTGGTAGGCGTTCAGCTCTGCGGCGAGGGCTTCGATGTGGGGGGCGGGCGCGACCTCGGTGCGGCGCATGGTTGAAAGCAAGGCGGTGTAACGGCGGCTTTCGGCTTGGATGCGGCGAGCGGTCTGCGAGCGCTCTTCCTGCCGGTATTGCACGATGGTAGGAACGTTGAGGTGGGCGCGGACCACTTCCTCGACGGGTTTGTTGTCGGGGAAGAGATGCGGGCGATAGACTTCGAGCCGTCCTTCGTAGCACTGCTGGTCGAAGTCGATCGGGCGGACGCGGTATTGGACCTCCTCGAAGTCGGGGGTGATGTCGACGATGTAGTTCACCGCGCGCATGTCGCCGAGGAGGCGCAGGTAACAGCGCTCGGCGAATTTGACGAATTCTTTGGCCAGGCGGACGCGGTTGAGGTCGTCGCGGCCGAGGTAGTTTTTGATGAAGTCGTTGCCGGGGATGCCGGCGATGTGTTCCTCGATGAGGGTGTTTTCGCGGACGAAGTAGTTGATGCGGAAGGGCGAGAGGAGGTGCTCCAGCTCCAAGCCGTAGATGCGGGAGGCATCGGCATATTTGACATAATAATGGTCGGTATTGCCGTTGAAGCGGTTGATGATGCGGATGCGGAAAGGACGGGAGTTGCCGAAGTCGCCGAAGTCGACGCGCTCGACGGCAAGATGCTCGGTGCGGGACAGGTCGCCGCCGATCTTGAGCATGGCGTAGAGGCGGGTGAGTTTCGGTTGGAGGTCGGCCATGACCTCGGGGGCGTAGGCCACGGTGAGCCAGAGGGTTTCCTCACCGGCCGGATTCTCGTAAGGCATGGCCGTGGTGAAGCGCAGGAGATCGTCATAGACCACGGGAATCTCGGCGCGGCGTCCGAAGTGGTGCAGATACTGCATCAGCGAGGGACTGACCGGGTATTTCTCTTTGCGGCGCGAGATCACAGGCGGGGTTCAGGCGGGAAGAAGCAGGGTGCGCAGTTCCGCAGCGTTGCGCACCGCGGCGCTGCTGGCCGTGTTGTCGAACACGACGAAGCGCTGGCGGCGGCTGTTGAACTCAAGGAATGCGGCGAGTTGGCGGAGTTGGTCGGTGCTGTAAGCGCTGTAGTAACGCCGCGGCGCGCCGTGAAGGCGGACGTAGACCGGAACCTTGGCGGTGCCGGCCTCGGCCGCAGCGACCGGCACCTCGATGTGCACGCGACCGATATGGTGGCGAAGGAGCAACTTTGTGACGGCGGGGTCTTGCCATGAGGCGTGGCGCGGCTCGCAAGCCACGGGGCCGTCGTAACGTTCGCGCAGGGCATGGAAGAAACTCTCCGCCACTTCCGGGTCGAAAGCGAGCGATGGAGGGAGTTGGACGAGGACCGCACCCAGTTTTTCGCCGAGGCCGGCGACCGAGTCGAAGAAGGGATCGAGCAGGTCGGGCCGCTTCAGGCGGGTGTAATGCGTGACCAGGCGGTGCATTTTCACGGAGAAGCGGAAGCCGTCGGGGACGTCGTCCGCCCACTGCGCGTAGGTCGACGGTCGCACTTGGCGGTAGAAGCTGGAGTTGATCTCGACGAAGTCGAAGGCAGACGCGTAGCGAGCCAGGGAGGAGAGACCTGATGACTTGGCGGCGGGGAAGAAGCTGCTTTGCCGACTGGTGGCCTCGCTCCAACCGGCGAGACCGACAAGGACGCGGTTGGCTTTCGTTCTCACCCGCTGTCCGCACCGGGCGGGCGGCTATTCTCCCTTCTTCTTGCGCGCGGCTGCGTCGATCTGCAGGAGGACGAGCGCTCCGAGCGTGACCACGCCCAAGGCGATGGTCGGAACCCAGACCACGAGAGGATAAGCCTGCGTGTAGGCCAGAAGTCCGAACAAGGTGAGGGCGGCGCCGCCGGCGAAGCCGAGGCAGATGTGGCCGATGACGAGGCCTCGGATGACCGATTTCACGTAGGGATCTTGCATGCCGAGTAGTTAATGGCAGCGCGCCTGCTTGGCAATAGCGGAGCCGGGCGATTGCGCTTTGACACGGGCAAGGTCGGTGTAAGTTCGCGCTGAAATCACGATCCTATGCCGACTCCCCGTTTCTTTTGTGCCGTGCTGTTCGCCTTGACGGCCGCCGCTCCCCTCCCCGCCGAAGAACCCCTCTCCCGCATCGCGTTCGGTTCCTGCGCCAACGAGAGCCGG
>CAZJGQ010000055.1:0-8123 GCA_964545425.1 uncultured Chthoniobacter sp.
ACGGCGCCGCCATTTTCACCCGCAGCGGCAAAGCCGCCCGCGAATTCCGCCACCGTATCCAAGCCGGCATGGTCGGGGTGAACATCGGCGTCCCCGCCCCCATGGCCTTCTTCCCCTTCAGCGGATGGCACCAGTCCTTCTTCGGCGACCTCCACATCCAAGGCCGCGAAAGCGTGGCCTTCTACACCCAGCAGAAAACCACCACGACCCGGTGGTTCAGCTACGGGGAAGGTTCCATCTGGAGTGACAAGTGACTGCGGCTCAAAGCCCCTTGTAAATCTCGCGGCGATGACCGACGAAAAGCAGATCTACCCGCTGCTCATTCACGTCAAAGTCGTAGATCACACGGTGGTCTCCCACGCGAAGCCGAAACGCATCCGTTCCTTGGAGCCTGTGGTGGCCAACCGACGAAAGGTTGCGCCCCAACGAATCGATCGCCTCGCCAACACGGGTCCGCACCCTGACCGGCAGGGCATCAAATCCCTTTGCAAAGGTCTGCGACCAAACCTGTGTGGCCGCCGGCATACCGAAAGTTATACAGCGTCCGGTTGGCGAACTGTTGCCCGTCCGGCAGCAATTTCACCACGAGCCCGCGCAATGGCATCCACCACTTCATCGCGGACGACGAGGTCGTCCTCGATCTTGTCGTCGAGCCACGCCCGAAGATGGATCAAGTCCGCGCGCGAAAGTCGCTCAGCCGCCCGCTCGAATTCTTGCACCGTGCTCATCGCATGGCAGCATAGTCCACAAAATCGGCGGAATCAATTACTCCGAACTCTTGTAACCGAAAACTGAACACTGAGCCGAGTCTTCGAGACAGGCCCTAGCCAAAACTCCGCACTCATGCCCCTCCTCATCAAAAACGCCGACATCATCAACGCGGACACTCGCTACACCGCCGACATCCTGTGCGAAGGCGAGACCATCACCCGCATCGATCAGAACATCACCCCTCCCGCCGGCGCCGAAGTGATCGATGCCACCGGCAAACACGTCTTCCCCGGCTTCATCGACCCGCACACCCATATCTACCTGCCCTTCATGGGCACGTATTCGAAGGACAACTACGAAACCGGCACCAAAGCCGCGCTCGTCGGCGGGACGACGACGATTTTCGAAATGGTCTGTCCCTCGCGCGACATGCCCCCCGCCGAAGGATTCGCCACTTGGCAGGCACAAGCCGAAGGCAAAGCCTGCTGCGACTACACCTTCCATATGGGCGTGACCCGCTTCGACGCAGACTCGGCCAAGCAACTGCGCGAGATCGTCAAGCAAGGCGTGGGCAGCTTCAAAGTCTTCCTCGCCTACAAAGGTGCCTTCGGGGTCGACGACACCGAACTTTGGGAAACCCTCAAACTCGCCAAAGAACTCGGCGTTATCGTTACCGCCCACTGCGAGAACGAAACGCTCGTCGCGCAGTTGCAAAAGGAACTCCTCGCCGCCGGACGCACCGGACCAGACGCGCATCACGACAGCCGTCCGCCTTACGTCGAAGCCGAGGGCGTCCACCATCTCATGTCTTTCGCTGCGCTGACCGGCGCACACACCTACATCGTTCACCTCAGCTGCCTGGAAGCCCTCCGCGAGGCGATCAACGCGCGCGAGCGCGGGGTCAATGTTTTCGTCGAAACACTCATCCAATACCTCGTCCTCGACAAAACCTACGCGGAGAAACCGAACTTCGAGGGCGCCAAATTCGTCATGTCCCCGCCGCTGCGCGATGCATCCAACCAGCAAGTCCTTTGGGACGGCCTGGCCAGCGGCCTCGTCAACACGGTCGGCACGGACCACGCACCGTTCGACTTCAAGGACCAAAAGCCGATGGGCAAAGACGATTTCACCAAGATCCCCAACGGCATTCCCTCGATCGAGGACCGCATCAATCTCCTCTACACCCACGGCGTGAAGAAAGGACGTCTCACCCTCCAGCAGCTCGTCGCCGTGGCCAGCACAAACGCCGCAAAAATCTTCGACCTCTACCCGCGCAAAGGCGTCATCCAACCCGGGGCCGATGCCGACCTCGTCGTTTACGATCCGAACTACCGCGGCAAACTCTCGGTCAAAACCCAGACGCAAAATGTCGACTACAATGCCTTCGAAGGCTGGGAAATCGAGGGACGCCCGTCCGTGGTCACCGTGCGCGGGGAGGTCGCCGTCCGCGACGGCAAATTCTGCGGCACGGTTGGACGCGGACGTTTCGTCAAACGGAAGCCCTCGCATTTTTAGCGGCCACTCACCCCTCCGATTGGCCTTGAGCAGATAGGCCCTTAGCGGGATGCTTTGACCTCCTTTATGCCGCGCTGCGGAAAATGCCACTCGCAATGGGCCACGTTTTTTCGCTGCCCGCACTGCGAGGCCAAGTTCCCCTGTCCGTTCCAACTCTTACTGGTCAGCCTTGCCATTCCGGCCGCCATCGCTGCCGCCATCTATCTGCTTTCTTCTTTCACCCAAAGGGTCGAACGTTGGCAAGCCGTGAACAAAGCCGAGCCCGTCGTCGATCGACCGCTCACTGTGGAGATCGACAAGTCGAGCGTCGAATAGCCCTGCTCACGCTTCGCTAAGCCATGAACGCCCACCCGCAGAGCCACGATCCACGGCTCTGGAACGAGGACCTCGCCCCGGTCCCGCAAGACCGGCGGACGTGGACGACATGGAATGTCGCCGCACTCTGGGTCGGCATGGCGGTCTGCATCACGACCTACACGCTGGCCAGCAGCCTGATCGAGCAGGGCATGAATTGGTGGCAGGCCACGCTCACCGTGTTCCTCGGAAATCTGATCGTGCTCATCCCCATGACGCTCAACGCGCATCCGGGCACGGCCTACGGCATTCCCTTTCCCGTGCTGCTCCGCGCTTCGTTCGGCACCTTCGGCTCGAACATCCCGGCGCTCATGCGCGGCCTCGTGGCCTGCGGATGGTTCGGCATCCAAACGTGGGTCGGCGGCGCGGCGATCTACGCCACAGCAGCGGTCATCTTCGGCTTCGATCCCGGCACAAAACAAAACCTCCCCGTCCTCGGTATCTCGGCCGGCGAGTTCCTCTGCTTCATGATTTTTTGGGCAATCAATGTCTACTTCATCGTGCGCGGTATGGAGTCGATCAAGTGGATGGAAACACTGAGCGCGCCTTTCCTTCTCCTTGTGGGACTAGTCCTTGTTTGGTGGGCATGGCAGGCGGCCGACGGATTCGGTCCCATCTTCACCCAGCCGGCAACTCTCGACACTGCGGCAAAATTTTGGCCGGTCTTCGGCGCGGGGCTCACCGCCATGGTCGGCTACTGGGCCACCCTCTCGCTCAACATCCCGGACTTCTCGCGCTACGCCCGCTCGCAACGCGACCAAATTGTCGGCCAAGCCCTCGGCCTGCCGGCGACCATGACATTTTACGCCTTCATAGGAATCCTCGTCACCAGCGCGACCATCGTCATTTTCGGATCCGCCATCTGGGACCCGGTGCAGGTCATCGCCAAATTCGGTAGCCCTTGGGTCTCGGCCATCGCGCTGGTCACCCTGGCCGTGGCCACGCTTTCGACCAACATCGCGGCCAACGTGGTCTCGCCGGCCAACGACTTCTCCAACCTCGCCCCGCAACGGATCAGCTTCCGCACCGGCGGACTCATCACCGCCTTCCTCGGCATCCTCATGATGCCGTGGAAACTCTACCAAGACCCCAGCGGCTACATTTTTACCTGGCTCATCGGCTACAGCGCGCTGCTCGGACCGATCGCCGGCATCATGATCGCCGATTACTTCGTCTGGCGGCGCAAGAAGCTCGACGCGGCTCAACTTTACGAACGCCACGGCGTCTATCGATACACTGGCGGATTCAGCCTTGTCGGCTTCGGCGTCCTTTTCGCCTCGGTTCTGCCGAACCTCCCCGGCTTTCTCGTCACGATCAAAGTTCTCCCTGCCGACCTGTTCCCCGCGTGGCTGGTGGCCAGCTACCACTACGCATGGTTTGTCGGCTTCGCTTTGTCCTTTCTGCTGTATATTGTCATTCGACCACTGTTTCCCAACCGATGAAAGAACCCGTCCTCCCCCCGTGCGATCACCAACCGCGACCCTACACCGGGCCTGCGGCCGACGAAGTGCTGGCTCTGCGCAAGCAGTTCATGAACCCCGGCATTTTCCTCTACTACAAAAAGCCGCTCATGGTGGTGGAGGGTCACCGGCAATACGTCTGGGACGAAAAAGGCAAACGCTACCTCGACGGCCTCGGCGGCATCGTCACCATCAGCGTCGGGCACTGCCATCCTCACGTCATCTCGGCCGGCAACAAACAGAGCGAAATCTACCAGCACTCCACGACGATCTACCTCCACCCGAACGTCGCGCAATACGCCGAAAAGCTCGCCTCCAAAATGCCCGGCGATCTCAAGATGTGCTACTTCGTCAATTCCGGTTCGGAAGCCAACGACCTCGCCATCCTCATGGCCCGCGCCTACACCGGCAACTTCGACATCATCGCCCTGCGCAACGCCTACCACGGCGGCAACCACGCCACCATGGGCGTCACCGCCCACGGCACGTGGAAATACAACATCCCGCAGGCCTTCGGCGTGCACCACGCCCTCGCGCCTTATCCTTACCGTGGCGTCTGGGGCTATGACGATCCGCAAGCCGGACCCAAATACGCCAATGACGTGAAGGAAATCATCGACTTTGCCAGCTCCGGACGCATCGCCGGCTTCATCGCCGAATCGATCCAAGGCGTCGGCGGCTTCGTCGAGTTCCCGCCAGACTACTTGAAAAACGTCTACCAACACGTCCGCGCCGCGGGCGGCGTGTGCATTGCCGACGAAGTCCAGACCGGCTTCGGACGCACCGGCACGCACTTCTGGGGATTCGAGACGCAAGGCGTCATCCCCGACATCGTCACCATGGCCAAGGGCATCGGCAACGGCTGCCCGCTCGCCGCAGTGGTGACCACGCCGGAAATCGCCCAATCCCTCGTCGGCAAAGTCCACTTCAACACCTTCGGCGGCAATCCCGTGGTCAGCGCCATGGGCAAAGCCGTCCTCGAAGTCATCGAGCAGGAAAACCTGCAGGAAAATTCGCACAAGATGGGCCAATACATCTTGGACGGACTGAACAAGCTGAAGAAAAAGCACAAAGTCATCGGCGACGTCCGCGGCAAAGGCCTCATGCTCGGCATCGAAATGGTCAAAGACCGCGAGACCAAAGAACCGGCCACCGCCGAATGCGCGCAGGTGCTGGAAACCGCACGCGACCTGGGACTCCTGCTCGGCAAAGGCGGACTGCGCGGACAAACCATCCGCTTCGCCCCGCCCATGTGCATCACGCAAGCCGACGCCGACTTCCTCCTCGAAGTGCTGGACGAAAGCTTCAGCCGCGCCGGCTGAGACCGGTCGGAAAACGCCCTTGGTCAGGAGGACGGGGCAGGTTTAAGTATCCCCAGTATGAAAACCCTCCTGGCTATTGTCACGCTGCTGGTCGCGGCCCCGGCTCCGGCCCTTGCCCAGTGCAAGGACTGCGGATGCAAAGAAAAATGCTCGCCCAAGTGCCGCTGCGTGCAGGACGAAAAACCGCAGTGAACTCGCTCGACCCGCGGGCCAAACGCTTCCGCTGGGCGGACAAATCCCTGCAGCAAGCGCGCCTCGCCCTGCAGGGTGCGCAAATCGCGTTGGCCGACCTGCCGCGCTCCAGCCTCTCGCCGGTCACCGCCGCGCTCGATTCGATCGACCACGCCATGACCAGCATCGCCTCGGCCGCGGAGCAGATCGACGCCGCCCGCTTGGACGACAGCGAAGAGATTGCCTGAACCCACGCCGGCGTTGCCTTTTGGCCGCGGCTGAACACACTGTCCCTTCCGGAACATGCTCTTCCTGACTCCGCGCTACCGCAAAGAAGCCAAGCTCGTCCTGCGGGCCGCGCGCAAGCTTCTGCGCTACCGCCGCGACATCCTCCCGGAGAAGCAGATCGTTTCCCTCAACGAGGGCATCACCCGCCTGGAAGTCGCCCTGCGCAAAAAGTCGCGCGAAGACATCGTCGCCTCAACCGAGAAACTCCATGCGCTCTTCGACCAAGCGGCTCCGCCTCCCCCGCTGGCCGGACTGCGGGAGAACACCGAGGTCGTGCTCGTCGCTTTGGTCATCGCTCTCGGCGTGCGTGCCTATTTTCTTCAGCCGTTCAAAATCCCGACGGGCTCGATGCAGCCGACCCTCTATGGCGTGACTGGCACCCAAACGGTCGATCCACCGCCTTCCTGGCCGGTGCGCGCCGCGGAATTTGTCCTGCGCGGGCGCACCTACATCGATGTCACGGCGGATGCGGACGATTCGGTCATAGGACTCCGCGAGGTGAACCGCTTCCACTTTTTCACCTCGACGGAAATCATCACCCGCACCCGCACTTATGACGTTCCGGCGCCGCTCAATGTGGTTCGCACCGACTTCAAAATTTATCCCGGGCGCCCCGTGCGGGCCGGACAGCCGATCGTCCGCGGCTACGCCGACAGCGGAGACCAGCTCTTCGTCGACAAGGTGAGCTACAACTTCGTCCGCCCGAAGCTCGGCGACGTCTTTGTCTTCCGCACCACCGGCATCCGTCGCATCGAAGCCGGCATCGCGCCCGGCATGGGATCGCAATACTACATCAAGCGGCTGGCCGGCCTGGGCGGACAAACCCTGCAAATCCGACCGCCCAATCTCTACGTCGACGGCCAGATTCCCGAACTGCCGGTCTTCCAGCGCGTCATGTCCTGCCGCGACGGCTACGCGGGATATTCCAACAGCAGCGCGGGAGGCGGCTCCTTCCCGCTCCTCGGATCTCCCGAGTCGGATTACACCGTTCCCCGCGCGTCCTATTTTGCCCTCGGCGACAACAGTTACCACAGCAGCGACAGTCGCTACTTTGGTCCGGTGCCGGAACAAAACGTCGTCGGACGCGGACTCGTCGTCTACTGGCCCTTCGTCGGACGCTGGGGCCTGATCAACTGACCGGGGAAAAATGGCGGATGGCATCCGCCACGCCTTCGCCCCACGGATACGGAGAAACGTAGCCGTTGTTGCGGCGGACCATTTCCTGCACCTCGCGCACGGCATTCGACGGACACGCGACCATACCGGCGGCGGACCCGTCGAGCATGGGAAGATCATTGTGGTGATCGCCGATGGCCAGCACCTCGCCACGCGGGATCCCGAGCAGTCGCGCCAATTCGGCCAGGGCCGACCCCTTGTGGATTTCGCGATGGGTGAAGCGCATCCAGACGTCGTTGCGGTTGAAGGAAAACTCCGGAACATCCGCGGCCACCTCCCGCACCAACTCCGCCGTGCGGTCCATCATCTCCGAATCGGCGGTCATCAACCCGGCAAATCGGCCGTTCTCGTAGAGGACCTCGATACCGTCCTCCGCAGCGGCCAATTTCTCGATGGCCGCAAAAACGTGCGCCGCGCGCCCGAAGAGATCGAGCGTCTGCCGCTCCGTCCGCGCATTCCAATCACCGAAGGCCTCCCAGCTTCCCTCCTCCACCCGGCGGTAGATGTCTTTTTCGCTGGTCAGGACGAACTCCGGATTATGCGGCAGGTGAACTTGCTCCAAGCCCTCGAGCGCGAACCAAAACTGGCGCCCGGTGTTGACCGCCCACAGCGCGCCGGCACGACGCAAATCCGTCAGCGCATCCGACAGCGACCGCGCGGTGCGCGCATCGGGATGGTGTCCGATCAACGTCCCGTCGAAATCCGTGCTCAACAAACGAATGGCCATGCATTAGGCATAGACCACACAGTCGTCTGCAGCCAGCCACTCATGAAGTCCGCCTACGAACTCGCCATGGAACGCCTCGAGGCCAAAGACCCGGGCGTGCTCCTGACCGAAGAGCAAAAGGCCCGCATCGCCGAGATCGAGGCCAAGTGCAAAGCGGACATCGCGGCCAAGGAACTTCTGCTGCATGGCGAGATGGCCAAGGCCACCGCCGCCGGCTCGGGCGACGAAGTTGCGCAGATCCGCCGCCAGTTGGCCGACGAGATCCGCCGCTTCGAAGAGAAGCGCGACCGCGAGAAGGATGCGGTCCGCCGGGGATCGGCTTGATCTTGGGGACCGGAACCCCAGCGTGCGTTACTGAGCGCCGGCCACCGCGGCTTCCAGTTCGTCGAATTCCCGCGC
>CAZJGQ010000055.1:8223-10827 GCA_964545425.1 uncultured Chthoniobacter sp.
GCGTGCGTTACTGAGCGCCGGCCACCGCGGCTTCCAGTTCGTCGAATTCCCGCGCGAGGATGCTGCCCCGCTCGAACCTCATGACCCGTCCGGCCAAATCGAGCGCCCGTTGCGCGTCCTTCGTTTGTCCGCCGTCCTGCAACTGCAGGACGAACGGGCGCACCACGCCGTAGAAGAAATTACCCCCGCCCGTCGGACCAAGCTTTCCGGTAAGCGAACGGTATTCGCGCATGGCGGCATCGTAATCGCCCTCCTGCAGGAGACGTGCCAGCACCTCGCTGCCGGCCGCGGCACTCAAGTCCGTGCGCTGGCGGCGGTTCTCCCGGATCATCCGTGCCTCGAGATCGCTCGCCGCGCGGCCGTCCCCTCCCGCGCGCTCCAGTTCAGCCAGCCGCGTCTGGTAGCGGACGCGCAGGTCCTCTTCTCGTCTGAACTGGTCAATCGCCGCCGCATAGTGCGCCCGCAGGGCCGGTGCATCGTTGCCCGCAGCCAGCACCTGCTCCTTCGCCTCCCACGCCGCGACATAGTCCGGTGAATAAAAGCGCGCACTGTCCGCCGCCGCGCCCGCGCTCTCCCAATCCCCGCGACGCCGGAACACTTCGGCCATAGCCAAGTCGCCCAAGGCGGCATCGTGGCCCGGCGAACGCACGGCGCGCCCCGACAAATAGAGCAATTCGTGGTCGCTGATCGGCAACCAAGTTTGCGGATCGAGGGCCTGCCCGACCGTGTAGCGCTGTTCGAAGAAACGTCCCGCGTCCAACTCCCACTTGCCGTTGCCACGCAGGTAACCGAACCACGCATGCCCGCCGTCCTGACCCTGACCCGCGAAGTAAATCGTGGGAATGCCTTTGGCCTTTCCGGCGATGCAGGCGAAGTAGGATTGGTCGGTGCAGATACCGCCGGTCAGCTCGATGTTGCGCAGGCGGTAGGACCCGTGGGGCCACATGAAAACGCCGCTCTCCGCCCGGTTGCGGTCATAGCGCACCATGTCGAGCACGCGCTCGAACTTGTCGTGACGCGCGCGCACGTTTTTCGCCGCCCACTCGAATTCCTCCCGCGGCACCGGCGCATCGACGAGGAACTTCAGCTCTGCCGCGGAGAGACGCCGCAAATCATGCTCGAGTTTCCTCGCTTCGTTCGCGCGGTAAAAATACCCGAATTGCGCGGCCACATCCTCCGCGGTGCGCGGCACCGAGCGTGACGGCACTTGGTGGTGCGGCCAGAAGGCCGGCTCACGCTGATCATGGACCAAAGCAAAGGCGAGCATGAGCGAGCGGTAAGCCGGCCAAGCCCCGGGATGCGCCCGCCGCAGTTGCTGCAGGCGGGTCAGGACGACCGGGGCAAAATCATCCGGCTTCAGCTCGCGGAAGAATTCTTTGAGGAATTCGTCGTCCGCCGCCAACGCGGCGAGAAAATCCTCCGTGGCCCGCGCCGCCACCGGCCCGTCCTGCGGCGTGTAATCATCCGGCAGGAGCGCTTGCAGAATTTCCGGCGGGATCCGCGCAGCCTGCAACTCTTCAGCGGCGGTCGGCAACGGACGCCCCGAAGAGTCGGTCGGCAAAGGGGCACCGGCCGGAATGACAAGGAGCGCATTATCCTGCTCCGGATTGCGCAGCACGCGACGCCCCAACCACGTCCGCAAAGCCTCCGGTTCCTGCGTGCCAAGCAAGCGGCACCACTGGTAGAGCCGCTGCCACTGACGGAAAACCGCGTTGCCCGAACTCCCCGCCTGCGCGGAATGCGAGGGTTTCCAAGCCGCGGCCAGCCGGCCCTCCAACTCGTCGGCCGCCGCTCCCCAACCCTTGGCCCGGATGGTCTCGACGTCCTGTGCGGTCGGCAACCGGCCGAGATCGAAGTCCGCCCTCCCTGCCGCCACAGAGAGAAAGACACCAATGAGAGCCGCCGCAGCCCGTTTCATGACCCCACCATAACCACCCCCGCCCCCTTGCCAAGGGCCACAATCCGCTTTCGCGCCGCCCGGCCGCCGCCGTATCCTTCCCGGTTGCGCATGACCCCTTCTTCCGAACCCGCTGCCATTCGCGTCAAAGGCGCACGGCAGCACAATCTGAAGAACATCGACGTGGTCATCCCGCGGAACCGGTTCGTCGTCCTCACCGGACCGAGCGGCTCCGGCAAGTCGTCCCTCGCTTTCGACACGCTCTACGCCGAAGGCCAGCGCAAATACGTGGAAAGCCTCTCCGCTTACGCCCGCCAATTCCTCGACCGCCTCGAACGCCCCGATGTCGATTTCGTCGAGGGCCTCTCGCCCGCCATCGCCATCGAACAACGCACCGCCGCAGCCGGACCGCGCTCGACCATCGCCACGACCACCGAGATCTACGATTACCTCCGCATTCTCTACTCCGCGCTCGGCGTGCCCCATGATCCGGAAACCGGCGAAGTGGTGCGCCGTCGCACCCCGCAGGAAATCACCGACGCCATCCTGGCCCTGCCGCCGGAGAGCAAACTTGTCCTCCTCGCCCCCGTGGTCCGCAACCAGGCCGGCGAATTCCGTGACATCATCGAAAAACTCCGGCGCGAAGGCTTCGTCCGCGCGCGCATTGACGGCGAGATCACCGACCTCGGGACGGACCAAAAAATCCG
>CAZJGQ010000056.1:0-10816 GCA_964545425.1 uncultured Chthoniobacter sp.
TGGCCGGAGATTCTTTTCATTCTCCTCATCATTCTGGTGCTCTTCGGGGCCAAGCGCCTGCCGGAACTGGCCCGCGGACTCGGCCAGAGCATCAACGAGTTCCGCAAAGCCCGCGAAGAACTCGACCGCGAGGTGAAAAAGACCGCGGCGACGCTCGAGGTGAAAGAAGCTCCCGACAAAGAGCCGCACAAGCCGGCCTGATCGTCCGTGTTTGCGCCGCGCGCCATTCTCGCGGCCGCGCTGGCCTGCCTGCTTGTCCCGCATCACGGTGCGGCAGGATCGCCGGACAGCATCGTTTTTGCCGGTTGGAATGTGCGCAACTACATGCTGCGTCCGGTCAAAACCGACGCTGGCCGCATCACCACCCCGGCCAAAACTTCCGAGTCCATTGCCGCCGTGGTGGAAACCCTGCGCGATATCCGGCCCGACGTCCTCGGTCTCTGCGAAATGGGAACGCGCAAAGACCTCGCCGATCTGCAAAGCCGTCTGAAAAAAGCCGGGATCGATCTGCCCCACCGCACTTGGGTCGACGGACCGGACAAAGAACGCCATCTCGCCCTGCTCAGCCGCTTTCCGCTCAAGGCGCAGCACGACACGCGGACCACGTTCCAACTCGGCGGACAGCCGCAACGCGTGCGACGCGGTATTCTCGACTGCACCGTGCAGGTGCGTCCGGACTTTTCCCTGCGAGTGCTCGGTGTGCATTTGAAATCGGCCCGCGTCGTGCCCGAATTCGACCAAGCCGCCTTCCGCCGTGCCGAATCGCTCCTTCTCCGCGCGCGCGTCGAGGGCATCCTCGAGCAGGCACCCGACGCCCCGCTCCTCGTCTTCGGAGATTTCAACGACACGAAGAATTCGCCCGTGGTCAAGGGCGTGGCAGGACGCGCCGGGTCGCGCAAAGGATTGACCGTGCTTCCCCTCGCCGACCGCTTGGGCGATCAATGGACCTACCGCTGGGACGAAAGCGATGAGTATTCCCGCATCGATTACATCATGGTCAATCAACCTCTGCGCCGCCTCATGCGCCGCGCCGGAACGCGCGTGCACCGCGATAAACATTGGTTCGAGGCCAGCGACCATCGACCACTCGTCGTGAACATCGCACTGCCCAAAACGCCGCGCCCATGAAAACGCTCACTCTCCTCGCCCTATTGCTCTCGGCTGTTCACTGCGCCGCCTCGGACGCCGACACCGCGTGGGCCAACATCGAAAGACTCCGCCAAGGCCCCGGCCAACCGACGGCCGACGCGCCCGAGGAAGTCGTGCAGCGCATGCGGGCCCACTTGGCTGCGCAAGAGCGCGCCCTCGGGGAATTCATCACGCGCTATCCCGACGATCCGCGACGTTATGAAGCGGAAATCGAATACGCCGGAGTGATGTCCACCCTCGGTGCTTCGCTTTCTGACCGCTCGCGCGTGGAAAAATCCCTGCAACGCCTCGCCGCACTCGAACGCTCGAAATCCGCGCCGTCCAAGATCCGCGCCGACGCCGCATTCCAGCGCATCACCACCACCATGCAAACGGTCAACCGTGCCGCCGCCGAACGCCCCGGCGAAACCGCCCGGGCCAAGAACACCATCCTCGAATCGGCGCAGAACTTTGCCGCCACTTACCCCGAAGACCGCCGCTCGGCGCGACTCTTGGCCGAAGCCGCCACCCTGCTCGATGACCAACCCTCGCGCAAACGCAAGGCGCTCGAGCAGGCGCAAATGCTGGCCCGCGACGACGCGACCAGACAGCGCATCAAGGATGACCTCACCCGCCTCGCCTTGCTCGGAGCACAAACCGACATTTCCTTCGAGACCCTCGGCGGCAACCGCTGGTCGTTGGACGAGCAACGTGGACGCGTCACCGTGCTCGCGTTCTGGGCCGGATGGTCGCCGCCCTCGGTAGCTTGGCTGGCCGAATTCGGAAAATTCGCGCGTGGCCTGCCGGGCGGTCGCGTGGCCGTAGCCACGGTGAGCCTCGACGAAAAGACGTCCAACGCCCGCGAAACGATGCAAAAACTCGGACTTTCCGCATGGCCGACCGCGTGCTTCGGCGACGGCTGGCAAGACCCGCTGGTCCGCCGCCTCGGCATCAACGCGCTTCCCACCGTCTTCGTCTTCGACAAGGAGGGCCGCCTGCGCACGCTCAATGCACGGCAAGGTTACGAGTCTTTGATCCGCCAACTCGTTGTGGAGCAAAATTAGAAGCAGCGTCCCCGCCGCTTAAACTCATTCAACAAGCGGCGGGGACGCCGCTTCTACTTTTCACGCACTAATTTCCCAAAACCGCCGCGCCGCATGCGGCCAACTGCGGTCCTCTACCCGCTTCCTCGCCGCCGCTCCCATCGCCCGGCGCAGGCCGGCATCCGCACACAGCTTGCGCGTCGCCTCGCACAATTCGGCGAGATCGCCGCCGCGCGTGATGAAGCCGTCTTCGCCGTCCGCAACCAATTCCCGCGGACCACCTTGATCAGACACCACGCAAGGCAAACCAGCAGCCTGCGCCTCGAGGATGACATTGCCGAAAGTGTCCGTCGTGCTTGGGAAGACGAAAACATCGGCCGAGGCATAGGCCGCAGCCAACTCTTCCCCGCTGAGGTAGCCGGTGAAAATCGCCTCGGGAAAAGATTTTTCGAATTCCGCAGAATACGGTCCATGACCGATGACCAGTCCGCGCACCAGCAGACCTTCGGCTTTGAGTTTGCGCACCACGGACGCGAAGAGATCGAGTTTCTTCTCCTTGGACACCCGACCCGCATAGAGCAACCCGATCTCGCCGGTCTGCAAGCCGCGCTTTTTCCAAAAGTTCCCGTCGCGGCGCGAAGGATTGAACAATTCGGTGTCCAAGCCTCGTGGAAGAATGTGGATGCGGTCCGCCTTGATCCCTCGCGCCTCGAGCGCTTTGCGGTAGTCACCCGAATTGACATAGACGATGTCCATCTGCTCGTAGAACCACTGCATGAAATTCCAGGTCAGCGTTTCCATCCACGAGTCGTCGGTCAGGATGCGCACGTATTGCGGGAAATCGGTGTGGTAGATGCCGCTCGTCTTCAGTCCGAGAATCTTCGCCGCCATCAACGCGCAAAGTCCGATCGGACCCGGTGTGCTGATGATCACCTCGGTGAATCCCCCGCGCTGCACGTAGTCGACGATCTCCAGCACCGGCGGGAAGCTCAGCTTCTGCAGTTCGTATTCGGGCAGCTCGAATTCGCCGACCGGTTGGAAATTCATGATCGGGATGTTGCTCGGGGCCACTTCACCGCGCGAGGTGGCCACGGTGAGGTCGAATCCCTCGGCCCGCGCCGCGGCGGTCATTTTGCGGATGGTTGTCGAGACGCCGTTGACGTCTTCCAGCGTGTCGGTGAACCAGATGCGCTTTTCGTTGCGCAGGCTGTCGGGAATTTCCCCGCAGGTGCTTTGGCAGAGCGGACGCAACTCCGCGCGACCCGGCGAGCGGAAGGCGTAAAAATACGGGGCCAGGCCGAGAGCCAAGGGGACAAGCGATCCGACGAACTGCAGGCTCTCGATGAGACGCCCGGCTTGCAACTGCGCGATGAACTGAGAGAAAAATCGGAAGGCCAGTTGGTTGACCAGCAAGTTGGCCGTGAGGAAGGCACGGCGCTCGGGCTCGGTCACTCCCTCCGTCGCTTTCTCGATGGCCGAACGCATGCCCGGCTTACCCACCGCATCGGCCAGTTCCTTCCAAAGCGACGCATTGCCCGGGAGGGCCACTTCCCAGATTTTGCCCGTGGCAATGCCCTGCGCGAGGAATCCGAGTTTTTCCGTCAGGGTGAAACGCGTCGGATCTTTACCCTCCATGAAACGGCCGGCCATTTTTTCGAGCAATGCGGCGGCGGGCTTTTGCGCGTTCTGCGAAAGGCGCTGACCGGCAAATTCGAAGATCGCGCTGTAAAGGCTGTGGGCCATGACCAACGGACCGCCTCCCTGCCCGCCCGGACGGCACTGGCCCTCGCGCACGGCAGCGAGGAACGCGTCCACCGAGCCACCCTCCGCTTCGGTCCACGCACGACCTTCGTAAATCCCGCCTTTGTCGTCCGAGCCCCCGGTGAAAACTTTGCGCCACGGCTCGTCCCAGAGCGGCGCGAGTTTGCGTTCGTTGGCGAAACGCTCGATGTCCGCCGGCGTGAGTCGCATCAGCGCGAATTCGGCGACCTGTCCGAGCAGGGGCGCACGCAGACCGTTGACCGTCTCGAAATGACGGAAGAGCAAAACAAGCCGCTCCCAGTGGTCGACCGAAAGGCGTTCGTCGACCGGCCAGAAAGGATGGGCTACGGCATGGGCGATCCCTTGATCCTTCAACCAACGCGCCAGCTCATAGATGTCGCGGCGCAAATTCTGGATGTCGGCATGCTGCGCCTCCGTGATGCCCCAGGCGAGAAGGTGAACCTTGACGTCGTCCTCCGGGAAAAAGGCGGTGATTTCCTCGCTGAGGAACGCACCCGGCTGTCCCGCTATCTCGAGACACCCGTCGATCGTGTCGTGATCGGTGAAGGTGACATAATCGAAACCCTTGGCACGGAGCGCACGGTAAAGCTCCGACGGTTCCGAGCAACTGGCCGGAAAGTCCACCTTGCGCAGCAGCCAATCGGTCGCCCGCGCACTGTGACGCGTATGAAGATGCAAGTCGGCGCGAGCCATCGTTCCGCGAGCCTAAGCGGGACCCGCGCCCATTTCACTCCCCGAATCGGCCCGTGACGGGACCGAACGCACCCGCCAAGCCCAGAGCAAAACACCGACCAGAGCAGCCAGTCCGGCATAAAGTCCGAAACGTTCGGGATAACCGGGAAAAGGCATGAAGGTCCCGTAAAGAGCGAGCCCGGGCACCACGGTGGCCAGCGGAAACACCACCCAACGCCAGCGCGGATGACGCCGTCCGTCCTGCCGCATCAGCCGCAAGGCCCCGAAGGCCAACGCGGTGTAAACGAGCACGAGGAGCAGAGCCTGTGCCGTGGCGGTGACAAAGAGCGTTTGAAAACGATCCGCCGCCGGAACGAGCAATCCGCCCGCGATGACCAACACGGCGATGAGCAGCACCAAAGCCGCAGCATGATGGGGCGCTCCACGATGATTGGTCGCGGCGAGCCATGCTGGAAGGCGTCCATCGCGGGCCAAGGCGTAGATACCGCGCAACGCCGCCACGGTGAACCCGATGCAGGTCGCGGTGAAATCGACCAGCACCGCCAAGCGGATCCACAACGCCGCCCACGGCCCGAGCAACTCACCACCCATCACGGCGAATCCGTCAATGGCATCGCCCCACGACTTCGCCACGCGATCGGGTCCGTAGTAGACCGTGCCCGCATACGAGCAAAAGAGCAGCAGGAGCGCCGCGGCGACCACCGTGCCGACGAGAGCACGCGGAATATTGCGGCGCGGGTTGCCCGTTTCCTCGGCGAGAGATCCGGCCGTTTCGAAGCCGCCGAAAAGCAGGATGCAAAAAAGCAGCGCGCCGAAGAGGTCGCCGCCGTGCGGATTGCTCCATGAAAAGACCGACCATGTGTTGGCCGGCCCGGCATGGATGATCGCCGCCACGCCGGTGAGGAGGAATGGGATGACCGACACCCCGACAATGACCAGTTGCACCTGCGTGGCCACGGATGCTCCGCGGACGTTGAGCCACCATGCCGCCGTGCAGACGAGCAGCGCGCCGGCCCACCAAGGGAAGTCGACGCCGAAATAGAGCTGCGCGAAGCGCGCAGCGAGATCGCCGACCGCGATGGTGAACCCGGCGGCTCCGGCGAAGAGAAGCGAGAGCACATAAATACCCAAAGCCGCCAACCCCGCCGTGCGCCCCCAGGCCCGCGCCACGTAATCACCCATCGCCCCCGCCCCGCCGGTCTCCGATGCGTAGTAGGCCACGACCAGCGAGAAGGCGATCATGCCGAGCGAAGCCATGAGCACCGCGAGCGGACCAACCGCACCGGCCAGCGAGGCAACGATCCCGAGAAACAGCGCGATATCGATGAGCGGCCCGATGCAAAAACACTGCCCGACCAACTGCATCAACCCGAGCCGCGCCGAGGCAAGCTTGCCGACCGGTGGCTGCGCTGGACTCATGCGCGACGGATAACAGATTTTCCGGCGCACGTCGCGCCGCACGGAGCAATCAGACGATCATGCCTGCGGCGACCGTTTCATGGCTACCGGGATCGACGAGGACGAAGGATCCGGTCAGGCGGTTGCGGCGGTAACTGTCGTGGAAGAGCGGGGTCGCCGTGCGCAGGGACACGCGACCGATATCGTTCATACCGAGGGTAGGCACGCCTTCTTTCTTGTGCAGCGTCTCGATATCCACCTGGTAACGCAGATCCTGCACGATGGCTTTGGTCTCTTTGGTCGTGTGACGCAGGAGGTATTTGCCGCGCGGCTCCATCGGCTTCTGCGAGAACCAGCAGACCATGGCTTCGACGTCTTGCCCCACGTTCGGTGGGTTGTTCGCTTTGACCAGCATGTCGCCGCGCGAAATGTCGATTTCGTCCTTCAGTGTCATGACCACCGATTGCGGGGCGAAGGCCTCGGGAATTTCTTTCCCGCCGGGCAAATGGATTTTGTCGATTGTGGTGGAAAAACCCGAGGGCATGACGGTGACGGCGTCACCGGGTTTGAAAACACCGCCGGCCACGCGTCCGGCATAGCCGCGGAAGTCGTGATGCTCCTTGGACTGCGGACGGATGATCCACTGCACCGGAAAACGCGCATCGACGTGGTTTTCCGTGCCGCCGGTGTAGACCGTCTCGAGATGGTAAAGCAGCGACGGACCCTTGAACCACGGCATCTTGTCCGATTTCTCGACCACGTTGTCGCCGTTGAGCGCGGAGAGCGGAATGGCCGTGATCTCGGCGATGTCGTCCAGGCGCGAGGCGAACTCGTGGAAGTCCTGCACGATGCGATGGAAGACGGACTCGCTGTAATCCACGAGGTCCATCTTGTTCACGGCCAGCGCGAGGTGGCGGATCTTGAGGAGATTGGCCACGAAGGAATGGCGCTTAGTTTGTTCGATAACTCCCTTGCGTGCGTCGATGAGGATGATGGCGAGGTCGGCCGTCGAAGCGCCGGTCACCATATTGCGCGTGTATTGAATGTGGCCCGGCGTGTCGGCGATGATGAATTTGCGGCGCGGCGTGGCAAAGTAACGATACGCCACGTCGATGGTGATCCCCTGCTCACGCTCGGCACGGAGTCCGTCCGTGAGCAACGCGAGATTGACCACCGCGTCACCACGACGGCGCGAGCTTTCCTCCACGGCGCTGAGCTGGTCCTCGAAAATACTCTTCGAGTCGTAAAGCAGACGCCCGATGAGGGTCGACTTGCCGTCATCGACGGATCCGGCCGTGGCAAAGCGAAGGAGATCCATCAGAAATACCCCTCCTTCTTGCGATCCTCCATCGCGGTCTCCGAACGTTTGTCGTCAGCTCGCGTACCACGCTCGGTCTGGCGGGCGGCCGCCACTTCGGCAATAACCTCGTCGAGAGTCGCCGCCTTGGATTCGACCGCGCCGGTGCAGGTCACGTCGCCGATGGTGCGAAAGCGAACCACTTTGCGCTCCGGCTTCTCCGTCTCGATCATGGTGATGTGCGGCGAGACGGCGAGCAGTGCGCCGTTGCGGGCGAAGACCTCGCGCTCGTGGGCGAAGTAAAGCGACGGAAGCTCGATTTCCTCGCGCTGGAGATACATCCAGATGTCCATCTCGGTGAAATTGGAGAGCGGGAAAATGCGGAAGTGCGCGCCGGGATGGTGGCGTCCGTTGAAAAGATTCCACAACTCCGGACGCTGGTTCTTCGGATCCCACTGGCCGAAATCGTCCCGATGCGAGAAGAAGCGTTCTTTGGCCCGCGCCTTCTCTTCGTCGCGGCGTCCGCCGCCGAGGCACGCGGTGAATTTGTGTTCCTCGATGGTATCGAGAAGGGTCACCGACTGCAGGGCGTTGCGCGAGGCGTGCGGGCCCTTCTCTTCCTTGACACGGCCCTTGTCGATCGAGTCCTGCACATGACCGACAACGAGACGCGCGCCGAGTTTTTCCGTGAAGGCGTCGCGGTAGGCGATGGTTTCGTCGAAGTTGTGACCCGTGTCGATATGAAGCAGCGGAAACGGGATTTTCGCCGGCCAGAAGGCTTTGGCCGCGAGGTGGGCCATGACGATCGAGTCTTTGCCGCCGGAAAAAAGGAGAGCGGGATTCTGGAACTGCGCGGCGGTCTCGCGCAGGACAAAAATCGCTTCGGCCTCGAGCTGGTCGAGATGGTCTAACTGATAATGCGGCATGGGACCCGTCCGGTCGCCCGGTCTCTTCCGGTAGATTACTCCCCCCGGCGGCCGTCCGCGACGGACCGCCAATACCCGAGCAACTCGGCCGCACACTGATCGACGGAAGAGGCCTCTGTGTCAAGAACAAGCGCCGGATTCTCCGGCTCCTCGAACCCGCTGTCCTTTCCAGTAAACTGGCCGATTTTTCCCTCTTTGGCCTTGGCGTAAAGCCCCTTCGGGTCGCGCCCCGCGCAGGTGTCGAAATCAGCCTTCACATAGATCTCGTGGAAATCCGGGCCGATGATCTCTTGGGCCGCCGCGCGATGGCGACGCAACGGGGTGATGACCGAAACAAAGACAATGATCCCCTGCCCCGCGAGCAACTTGGCTGTCTCGGCGACTCGGCGGACATTTTCCGTGCGATCTTCATCGGAAAATCCAAGGTTGCTGTTCAAACCGGTGCGCAAATTGTCGCCGTCGAGAATGACCGTCATGCGCCCGTCGCCGTGCAAGACGCGCTCGACTTCATTGACGATGGTCGACTTGCCCGAGCCTGACAAACCATAAAGCCAGAGCACTATGCCTTTTTGCCGGAGCAACTCTTCCTTGGCCGCCCGATCAAGGAAGCGGCGAGTCTCGGGATGAATATTGGTCGTCATTCCACCCCGAACGTGACGACGTGCACCCGGTAGGACTCGAACCTACAACCAATTGATTAAGAGTCAACTGCTCTACCATTGAGCTACGGATGCGTCGCTCGCGCGGGAGGGCAAAGATGCGGCGGGCGGCGGAACCGCTCAAGGAAAATCAAGGTTCCTTGGCTTTCGCTTCCTCGGCGGGAGCGGCGGTGCCGGCACGGGCCGCTTGCAACTTCGCGGGAAGCTCCGCGGACGCACCCTCCAGAGCCAGTGCGCGCTCCCACGCTTTAATCGCCTCGTTGCGGCGACCGAGTTTGTCGAGCACATCGCCGAGATGTTCTTCGATGGTGGGATCGGGATCGGAGGCGGCTAACTGCGATGCCCTCTGCAAGGGATCCAACGCCTCGTGGTAACGGCCTTGCTGGAAGAGCACCCAACCGAGGCTGTCGAGATAGGCCGCATTCTCGGGTTCGCTTTGCAAGGCACGGCGGATGAATTTCTCGGCATCGGCCAAGTTCTCCCCGCGTTCGGCCCACATGTAGCCGAGGTAATTGAGTGCAGCGGCGTGATCTCCGTCCATTTCGATGCAAGAAAGGAAATGCTTGGTGGCCGCCTCATGTTCGCCGGCGCGCTCGGCAATCACCCCGTGCTGGAAGTAGAAGTCCGCATCGAGGAAGGCCGGTTGGTAGCGCGCACCGAGAGCGGCCGCCACATCCATGGCATTGAGCGCCTCGCGCCAGCGCTTGAGATGACCGAGCAACTGGCCTTCGTAGAACGGCAGGTCGGGAAGGTTGGTGAATTTCTCGCGCGCGCGAGCCAACCACGAGGCGGCACGCTCGGGATCCTCGGTTTTGATGCAGAGGTCGACGATCTCGAGGTAGAGACGCGGATCCTCGTCGTGCAGGAGAAGCGCCTTTTCGAATTTGTCCAACGCACCCGCCACATCCTCGCGCTTGAGGAGAATTTCCCCATGGGCCCGGTAAGCGAGCAGACTGGCGGGATTCTCCGCGGTCACCGCCTCCAGCTCCTGCAGCGCTTCGTCCTCGCGCTCCAGGGAGGCCAAGGCGAGGGCCAGCTTCTCGCGCGATTGCACGTCGGAGGGCTGGAGCACCAAGAGGCGCCGCGCGGCGGACACCGCATCCTCGAGGTGACCTCCGGCAAAGAAGAAATTCAGCGCCCGGAGAAGGACGGCGGAATCCTGCCGCCCGAACTCTGCGGCGCGGCGGTAATGACCCAAAGCGGTGGCGGCTTTTTCCGGATGGCGCAGATTGCCGTCCATGACGAGTTGGCGCACGGAGAGATCGCCCAAACCGGCCCAGAATTCGGGATCCTCGTTCTCGCGACGAGCCGCTTGTTGCAGGAGGGCCGCCGCCTCGCCCGGTCGACCGTCCGCGCGGTAGATGCTGTAGAGCATCTGGTAGGGCTCGACGAGGTCGGGATCGGCGCGCAGGGCCTGACGGGCGTAACGCTCGGCCGGCTCGAACTTGCGCAGGCTGATGACATAAATACCCGCGATGCGCAGCGCGAGCGCGGTGGATTTCGGATTGAGCTTCAGGGCATCTTTGAGCACGCCGAGAGCTTCGGGAATTTCCTCGCGCTGCACGTGGGCGCGCGAAATTTCCTGCGCCAAGGATGCGTTGGACGGATCGAGATCGAGCGCAAGGCGGAAGTGCTCGAACGATTCGTCAGGCGCTTCTTCCGCGGCCAGCACGCCGGCTGCCACGCGGGCCATCGCTTCGGCTTTGCGCTCCGAGGATTCCGAGAGGTCGGCCGGCTTGGTCGGAACCACGGACTCCATCCATCCGGCATCGCCCGATAGCGCGCGGGCCGTCGGCGGCGAAAAGCACACCGCGGCGGCTATGAGCGAACAGGCGGCGGCAAGGCGCAACCGGAAACGCGCGAACATGGGGCCAAAGATAGCCTTTAGCT
>CAZJGQ010000057.1:0-10679 GCA_964545425.1 uncultured Chthoniobacter sp.
TGAAGAAGCGCCCCGGGGCCACTTCTTTGAATTTGTCGAACAAGCGATTCCCGATGTCACCCGAAAGCAAAACGATGTCCTCGCGCTGCTGCGCGATCTTGGTGATTTCGTCAGCAAATGCGTTGCGCATGGGAAGCTGGTGAGCGAATCAGAGAAGACGTCGACTCAAAGGCGCGACAAGAGACCAGAGTCACGAAGACCCTGAAGAAACGCACCTGGAGTCATGACCGACAGACCATAAAAACCGGTTCCCATGAGAGGCCCGAAATCTGCGATATCCAAAACGAGCAAAACATCGGCGTAGGCAAATGCCGAGAAAAGCACGGGCCTGTCTTTCTTGGCGGTGAAGACAACGGCGTGAGGAAGGGTAGTGACGTCCTCGACTACCGACAGACCGGAGCGATACTTCTGCCAATTTGAGAACCAAGCTGGTGGCAAGTCGCGCAAGTTGTCTGTAACTTCCGCGACCACATAAGGAGAGACAAGCAGTTGCCAGAGACCCCTGTCAGCCTCCGCAAAAAGGTAAGCGCTGGCGCCGCGCTCGGAGCCGCAGGCAGCCAAGACCACCGAGGAATCGAGAAAAACCCTCACTCACTGGCCCGCAAAGCAGCCATCTCCCTCTCGTCCTCGGCGATCCATCTGTCTATCTGCTCTTTGGTGAAGCGACGCACGGGCGGGAGAGAGCCTTTCTCTCTTAACCTGCGAAGAACAAACAGTCCGACTTGCTGCAGATCTTTGGGCGGCAGCTTGTCAACCGCTGTGGTGATGTCCTGCACCGAGCTCATAAACGTAATTTAGCAACGAAAGCCCCCTTTTCAAGAGCAACGCAACTCTTGGCGCGCGGCGACCAATTCCTCGGCATTCGGAATACGGTAATGCCAGTTGTTGTCGTCTTCCATGAACGAGACCCCCCGCCCCTTCACCGTATGGGCAACGATAGCGAGCGGCCGGGTGCGGTCGGGCAGCTCGGCGCAGGCCAAGGCGGCTCGGATTTCCGCGAAGTCGTGTCCGTCGACTTCGTAGCTCTCCCAGCCGAAGGCTTCCCATTTGTCGCGCAGGGGCGCGAGCGCCATGACCTCTTCGCTGCGGCCGGTGGCTTGCCATTTGTTGTAGTCGACAAGAACGGTCAGCGAACCGAGCTTTTGTGCTGCGCCAAACATGGCGGCTTCCCAAACACTGCCCTCGTTGCACTCGCCGTCGCTGAGCATTACCACCGTGCGGTAATCCTGCTTTTGGATCCGGCCGCTGAGCGCCATGCCGATGCCGACCGAAAGACCGTGGCCAAGCGAGCCGGTAGCCCATTCAACACCCGGCGCGCATTCCGGAGCAGGTTGCTCGGCGAGAGCGGCACCATCTTTGGCATAGTCCGCCAGCAGCTGCGGAGAGAAGAACCCGCGTCGACATAGAGTGGCGTAGAGCGCCGGAGCGGCATGGCCTTTGCTCAGGATGAAGCGGTCGCGGTCGGCGGCGCCCGAGTTCTCAGGGTCGATGCGCAAGAACTCCCAGTAAAGGACGGCCAGCAGATCCAGACAGGAAAGCGACGAACCCAGATGCGGAGTCTTGGCCCGGTGGGACAGGCCGATGACCTCGCCACGCAGCTCCGCGGCGATGCGATCAAGATTCTCGACGGGCGGGGTCAAAGAGGATCGCGGTTGAGGAGCGCCATGCCGCTCTTGAGCAGAACGGGCTTCGAGATCGGTTCGCGGTTGCCGACGATTTTGACAGCCTGCGCGCCGGCGAGTTGTCCGAGAAAAGTCGTGAGGTCTACCGGCAGGCCATTCCTTGCAGCCAAGGCCATGACGGAGAAGAAGGCATCCCCTGCCCCGATGGTGTCGGTGATGTCATCACCCAAGGGCGGACAGGCGGCGCTGTTGCCATCGGCATCGACTCCGACTGTCTTCACGGCACCGCGGGTGAGCCAACCGGCGCGTGCGTTGAGGTGACTGCGGAGTTTGTCCAACTCGGCGGCAAAATCGACGTGGCGGTGGCCGCAGGAGAGCAAGATTTCCTGTTCATCCAGCGAGAAGACGTCCGCGCGGCGGTATTGGCGGGAGATGATATTGAAGCCGTGGTTGTTCGAGTTGGTCTGGCAGTTGAGCGCGAGGAAAACGCCGCTGTCCTGCAGGAAGTCGCGGACGGCTTGCTGCATGAGGCCGTGGCCGAAGTCGGCCAGCACCACGAGATCGGCGTTTTTGATCTCGGCTTCGAGTTTGCCGAGGACACGGTCGATCACCGCCTGCTTGGGCGCGTCGGCGTTGATGAAATTGACCGAGAACAACTTGCTCAGGTCTTTCCCTTCGCTGACCGGCTCGACGTAGCGCTGTTTGATGATGGAGACAAAGTCGGGATCACGGACCGTTGCGTCGTCTTCGGACGGCATGAACATGCGCAGCGTCGGCTCGAGCCAGCCTTCGGTGCCGAGGAGTGAAACGAGCCGGACATTCGGCGTGAACTGCTTGATGTGGCGGTAGACGGCCAAGGCGCCGCCTGCCTGCGCTTCCTCCTCGAGGTAGCGGCCGGAAATGATGCGGTTCTTCGAGGTGAGACCCTGGACTTTGACGAACGAGTATTTGTCAAAAATCGTATCGCCGACGACGAGCACACGGAGTCCGGCGAATCCGGCCACCGCTTCGGCCAGATCCTGCGGGGAGACTTGCGAAGCGAGTTGTCCGCAAAACTCTGCCACCTCGGGATTGGCGGTTTCGAAGTGGCGGTTGAGGAGTCGCGTGGAACTGAAGACCACCTCGCCGAGGTAGCGGACCTCACCGCCGTGCTTTTGCACCGTGGCCACATCATCTTGGATGTTGCCGGTGACGTCATTGGCCGCGTCGGCGTATTCGGTGCCTTTGCAATAGATGTGCGGCTTGACCGTTTCGATCGCTTCGACAGCGGCGGTGTGCGGAACGAGCACGACGTAGTCGACGCAGGAGAGTGCGGCGAGCGTGCGGGCGCGGAGGGCGTCGTTGAAATACGGGCGCCCGGGACCTTTGTTGACGTGTTTTTCGTCGGTGACGGTGACAACGAGCACGTCGCCGAGCTTCTTGGCGTCCTCGAGATGGACGATATGACCCGGGTGCACGAGGTCGAAGGTGCCGTGGCACTGCACAAGACGCTTGCCGTCCGCGCGCAGTTTATCGAAGAGCGCGGGCGCTTCGGCGAAGGGGATGATTTTCTCGGAAGCCATCAGCGGGCGAGATAATCGAGGCAGCCGACATCGCGGCCGATTTGCATGAACTTCATGTTGTAGTGCTCGGGGGCGTCGATGTCGGGGAATTGACCAGACTCGAGCACCTGGCGCAGATGCGCCACCTCCTGCTTGATGCAGCTGACCGGCTTGTAGCCGAGATCGCGAAGGATGCGGTCGGAGGAGATGTGGTAGTCGCGATGGTCTGTTGTGTCCGTCACCTTGATCTCGACATTGAGGTCGGACAGCTCCGACTGGATGATCTTGGCGATGTCGATGACCTTGTGGTTTTCGAAGCCGAAGTTGAAGGTGCGGCCGTTGATCGTTTCGGCCGGCGCTTCGACGAGGAGTCCGTAGAGATTGACCATGTCGGTCATGCCGACATTCGGACGGCGTTGCTGTCCGCCGTGCACCGTGATCACACGTTTGCGCAGGGCATCGGCGGTGAGTTTGTTGACCGTCAGGTCGAAACGCTGGCGCGGAGAATAGCCGCAAATGGTAGCCGGACGGACATTGACCGCGACAAACTCCGGACCGGCCGCGGAAAGAACGAGCCATTCCGAAAGCGCCTTGTATTTCGAATAGTAGGTTAAGGGCTCGGGCTCGAGCCGCTCGTTGATCTCGGACTCCGTGCGCGCGCCGAAAACACTGGACGACGAGGCATTGATGAAGCGCTTGACCCCCGCTTCTTTAGCCAAGGCGAGAAGCATGCCGATGGCATCGAAATTAACCTGTCGCGTGAGGACTTCGTCGATATCGCCGGTCGGATCATTCGAAATGGCAGCCAGATGGATTACAGTGTCGCGACCAGCCAAAGCCTCGCGAACCTTGGACGCGTCCCGCAAATCCCCGCGCACAAGGCTGAAGCGCTTTTCCCACTCGGGCCATTTCGGGTCGGCCTTGAGGGCATCAAGCCCCGCCTCGGTATAAAGCATGAGATCGAGGACGCGCACATCATAGCCTAGGGACAGAAGATGCGGAACGAGTCGGCTACCGACGTAGCCGAAACCACCTGTTACGAGAATTTTTGCCATAAAGTCTTACGCCTTGTGAATGTAGTTCATGGGTTGTTCGCGCAGAACGGCGAGGTTGGCATCGATCCACCGTTTGGTGTCAGCAATCCCCTCTTCCAGCGAGACTCGATCCTGCCAGCCGAGTTTGGTGCGGGCGAGACTGGCGTCGAGCAGGTAGGCGGAATCTTTGCCGGGACGGTCGGCCACAATTTCGGCGAAATCACTGAACTTCACGCCGGCTTGTTCACACATGAGCGCGACAAGATCGCGGATGGAAATCGAGCGCTTGGTCGAGAGGTGGAAGACTTGTCCGGGCTCGCCGTTCAGTGCGGCGCGGAGAGTTCCGTCGGAGACATCGTCGATGTGAATGAAGGAACGCACGGAGTGTCCGCCGCCGTGGAGTTGGAGCTTTTGACCGAGGGCGAGAAAGAGCAGCGTGCGCGGGACAATGCGGTAAAGTTGCTGTCCGGGTCCAAAGACATTGGCGGCGCGGGTGAAGACGGCGGGGAAATTGTATTGGCGGATGAAGGTTTGCAGGTGGAGGTCGCACGCGGCACGGGATGCGGCGTAGGGTGTGCTCGGATTGAAGGGCGCATCTTCGCGGACATCGCCGGAGCAGCTGCCGTAGACTTCCGGCGTGGAGATGTGAACGTATTTTTTGAGGTCCGGCATTTTGCGCAGTCCCTCGTGGAGGCGGACGTTGGCCACGACGTTGGTCTGATACCAATGGTCGGGGTGTTCCCAGCTTTCCGCGACCATGCTTTGCGCGGCGAAGTTAACCACATAGGGCGACTTGAAACCGGCGATAGCGTCGAGGAGTTCGTTGGTATGCAGGTTGAGATCGAGTTGGGCGAAGCGGAAGCCCGCGAGTTCGTCCGGCGAACGTTGCCAGCGATACGGGAGGAAGACCGGATGTGCTTCGGCCGAGCGGCTGGTGCCGAGGACCTCCCAGCCTTCGCGCAGGCAGTGCGAGACGAAGCTGGCGCCGGAGAATGAATTGCTACCGATGACGACGATGCGCTTAGGGTCACTCATTGGGCGGGGTGGTCGGTGGAAGTTCGGGCATCATGGATTGCGGGGCGGAGCCTAGGCGGAAGCGGCCTTGTTCGAGGCGGAGGAGACGATACCAGAGTTCCTCGACGCGGTTGCGGTAGGTGCCGGAGTTGCGTTGCCAGCTGATGCCGACGGCGAGTTCCAGATGGAGGCGTTCGCTTTCGGGCAGGTCGGTGCGGGCTTGCGGGTCGGGCGAGACGCCTTGGACCGGGGAGCCGAGTTTGACCAGACGTTCCATGTGGCGGTCGCGGTCGGCGAGGGCTTCTTCGAGGATTTGCGCGATGGTCGCGGCGGTGGCGTAGATATCTTGATCGTCGAGGTTGAGCTTCTCGCGCTCGGTGCGGAAGGCGGACTGCAATTCGGCGAGGCTTTCCGAACTGTAGCCGGTGGCGCCGGTCTCGAGCGGAGCGAGGATGGGATCGATGAAGGGCAGCAGGCGACTGCTGGGGGCTTCGCCGGACAGTTGGTAGGGTGCACTGCGTTCTTGTTGCAGATACCACGCGAAACCAAGAACCGCTAAAACGAGGAGGGCGAGAACCCAGAGCCAGGCGGCGGTGTTGCGGTCGGTGGGCGCGGTGCGGAAGGATTCGGCGCTGCGAAAATCTTCGCGGGATGAACTGCTGCGACGGCGGCGGCGGCCGGAACTTTCTTCGTGGGAAGACGAGGACGAGCGGCGCCGGCGGCGGCGTGAGGGCTCGTGCGACGAAGGTTCGCGCGGGGATTGGTGACCGGGATCGTCGAAAATCACGGGGCGGAGTTCAGGCAAGCTGCCGCCCTTGGTCGTGGAGCGGACTCCCCGACCCGGCGGCAACGCGTTGGGACTGCGGTGCGATAAGTTCTTCAACTTTTCCCGGCGGCGGAGCGGCCCGAGAGCGGGTGCACTTTGCCGGGGACGACGCGGTTCAGCGTCACTTCGACCTCCCGCTGGGTGCCGAGCAGGTCGAGGAGGACGGCAACGCGTTCCTTGGCGGGCATGACGCGCGTGACGATGGCGCGCAGGCCTTTGAACGGTCCGTCCAAAACGGTGACTTCGTCCCCCGGCACGACTTGGGGGACGATTTCGATGACTTCGTTGTCGCGGACGAAGTTGCGGAGTTCGGCGATGACATCATCGGCCACCACCGCGGGCTGTCCGCCGAAGCCGACGATTTTGGTCACTCCCATCGACGAGGCGACGAGGCGGTAGTGGGTCCGGTAGGGAAAGCGTCCGAAGATGTAACCGGGGAAAAGCGCTTCCTCGAACCACTTCTTGCCGCTGACCGTGGCGCGCTGGAAGCGGAGGACGGGGCTGAAGACCTCGAGCCCGGCTTGGGTGCGGAGGAATTGCGCGGCGAGTTTCTCGTGCTTGGTCTGCGTCTTGAGGCAGAACCACAGCGGGTCGGTGGATTCGATGACGGGCACGTTTTCCATGAGGCTACATCTTGAGGAAGGTGGACACGAGGGGAACGAGGCGGCGGGCTTTGTTGTGCCATGATTGCAGGCGTTCGACACGTCCGGAGAGGCCGTCGGGGGCGGCGTTGTCCGGGTCGTCGACCACGGCGCGCAGGCGGTCGAGGCGGCGGTCGGCGTGGTCCATCTTGATGGCGAGCTGGTCGCGGAGGAAGCCGCGGACCAGCGCGGGAAGTTCGGTCTCGGCCTCGAAATAGTCTTTGCGGTCGCCCGGGATATGGCTGAGGCGCACGGCCCCTACCCCGCGCAACATGCGGAGGCCTTGGCTGGCCGAGCCTTTGCTGATGCCAAGGAGGGACACCAGGTCATCGAGGGTCAGCTTTTCGCCGCGGGCAAAGAGGAGGCCGTAGATTTCGCCGACCGAGCGGGGTAGCGAGAGGTATTTGCCGATGTGGACAAAAAACTCGAGGACCTCCTGCTCGGCGGAACCGAGGCGGGAGGCACTGGCGACGGGCTTGGTCGCGGTGGAGGGCATGGGAGAGTGAAGCTTACAACGGGGGCGGCGGAATTCAATAGTTGCTGAACGAATTGAACATCGCACGGGCAGGCGCTTCCGGTGCGTTGAAGTTGGCGGGCAAGGTGTTTAAGGTGTCCGCTTCATGGCGACCGAGGCGAAAGAGGCACCTGCGTGGCACAAGCGGGAGGATTTGTTCATGGTGCCGCCGTGCGGGTGGCTGCTCGTGGTCACCGTCCTGCTGGCCGTGGCGCTGGCGGGGGGGCGTCCGCTCTGGTCGCAGGGCATCGTCACGGTGGGCGTGGCGTTGCTCTGGGTGTTTTATCCGCCGAAATACAAACCGAGCAAGGCGGCGATCCGCGTGTTGATCTTGGTGGCGCTGGCGCCGCTGGCGGCGTATCTGCCCGCGGCCTGGCTGGCCATGCCGGAATGGCGCGCGGGATTGGCCGAGGTGCCTGCAATCGCCGCTTCGGCGGTGGTCAGTCCGCAACCCTGGATGACCTTTCACCGCTGGCTGCTGTGGTTGGTCGGCGTTTTGCTGGCGGGGTGGTGCGCTTCGCAAAGTTGGGATCACTACAATCGCGACACGCTGGCGCGCATGTATACCGGCGGGCTCTTCGGGATCACGGTGTTCGCTATTTTCGGCTATGCGACCGGACTGAATCCGGCCTTGTGGGAAAGCACGGATGGATTCGGTCCGTTCATCAGTCGCAACCAATGGGGATCGGTCATGGGAATGGGCGGCGTGATGGCCATGGCCATCCTGCATCAATCGTTCCGCCACAGCCACAAAAGCGGCGTGATTTTCTGGGGCATCGCGCTGGCTTTGCTCACCGGCGCCATCCTGAGCAACCATTCGCGCGGCGGTCTCGTCGTGCTCATCGTCGGCGGTTTCGCTTATTGGATGTTCTACGGGTTGGCCCGCAAACAATACCGCTACGCGGCGATTGCTTTTTCATTCATGCTCATTGCGTTCGCGGCTTTTGCGGTCGGCGGCGGCGTGCTGCTCGAACGTTTCGTCGGAACCTTCGAGGAAGGTCTTTCCGGCGACCTGCGGGTCGAATTTTACCGCATGACCATGTCCATGGTGCACGCCGCGCCGGTGGCGGGCTTCGGACTGGGCAATTTCTCTTTCGTGTTCCCCTTCTATCAGGATTACGAACCGATCGCCGGTTGGCGGCCGTTGCATCCGGACAATTCGTTCCTGCTGCTGGCCAGCGAAGGCGGATGGCTGCTGGTAGCCGTCCTCATCGCGGCCTTCGCCGTGTTCTTCAAACTCGGCTATCAAGCGCGGCGAGCGCGTCCCACGTCGGTGCGGGCCGCGGCGTTGGCTTGCACGGTGGTGATGATCCTCAACACGTTCTTCGAAGTCAGTGCGCACCGGATCGGTGTGCTGTTTCCGGGGCTCTTCATCGCCGCACTTGCTCTGCCACCGGCCGACGGCGAGCGCATCCGCACTTACAAGCGTCGCCTCATGCGCGTCGGCGGTTTGCTTCTCGCCGCCATCGGTTTGGTCTGGATCGTATCCGCTTTCAACTGGCCGCTGCTGCCGGGCATTCAAGGAACTTCGGTGCTGCGCGATCAGGCCGGTCGGGAAAAAGAGGCCGGACGTCAAGAAGAGGCCATTGCCTTGCTCGAGAAGAGCACGCAACTGCGCCCTTACGATTGGGATGCGCACTGGGCCCTCGCGGCTTACCAACTCGAGGCCGGACAGACGGACCAAGCGTGGAACCAATTCCGCGCGGTCGACGCGCTCCTGCCGCACCTGCATTGGATGCTCGAGCAGGAAGGTTACTTCTGGCTGCCGGTTAATGCGGCCAGCACCGTCTACGCGTGGAACCGCACCCTGCAGCGCGCACCTCGCGGCCAACGTCCGTCGAAATACGCCGGCTTCTTGCGTCAGGCCAAAGACCACCCCGCCGTCCAAGCTGTCCTGCTCCGGCTTTATGCCGAGGACCCGGAGATGGAATTCATCCGCATCCGTGATGCCGGACCCGCGGGCGATGCGCGCCTCCCGCGATTCCTGGCCAAAACAGAAAATCTGACCCACGCGCCGGATCACATGGTGGAACCCGTCCTGCAATACATGCTCGAACGCTCCCGCGGCGACGAAGTCCGGGCCATCGCCGAGCAAAGTCCGCGCATCAAGCGTCTGGGCTGGCGAATCCTCGCCAATCAGGCGGCGCAGCAGAAAAACCTGCAGGAAGCGCTCGAACTTCATTTCCAACATGGACCGCGTCCCGCACTCCCCGCGCCGATCAGCCGCAGCGATCTGCGCAGCGTCGAACGGGCGGCGGCTTTGGCCCCGATGGACATCGCGACGGGCATCGCCTACTATCAAGCTTTGGAAGGCGCCCGGCGGCACGACGATGCCTTCTGGCAATTGCGCCGCATCATGGAATTCCCCAACGCCCCCGCCTACATCTGGTATCTCGCCGCCCGCACCGCGCACGAACGCAGCATGCACGAAGAAGCGTGGGGATTCCTCAAGACTTACGAGCAGAAGAGCAAGCCATGAGCGATCCGCTTTCGCCCCTGCACGATGACGACCTGAGCGCGGAGGAGGTGCGCCAACTGCGGCGACGTCACCTCATTCGCCGCCTGCTCATCATCGGTCTTCCGACGCTGCTTGTCTTGGCCATCGGGACGGCGATCGCCATTCCACTGATCAAGGATTGGCGTGCGCGGCAATTCACCGAGAAGGCGGAGCAACTCCTCGCCCAGGACAAACTGCAAGAGGCCTTCAACAACGCGGCATCAGCCATGCAAATGCGGCCGGGCTTGGCCGATGTGCGGCGCACCTATGCCGCGGTTCTGCTCAAGGGCGGAAAAGCCGAAGGCATGGCCGTGCTGCGCACCATGGTCGAAGACGGCAGTGCGGAACCGCAGGACCGGCTCGATTTGGTCGATGCAGCCCTGAGCTTCGGGGATGTGCCTTTGGCCGAGCGCGAAACATTCAACCTCCTGCAGATCGGCGGGAACACACCCGAGGCCTTGCTGCGCTTGGCGCGAGTCCGCATCTCCCAGCAGCGCGCCGCCGATGCGGTTCAGGCCCTGCGCGAATCTCTCGAGGCGGGCTCCAATCCGGACGCGACGATTCTGCTCGCGCGGCTGCAATTCGCCGCGAACACACCCGAGACGACAACCGAAGCCATCGAGTTGCTTCGTCCGCTTGCCGGCCAAAAGGACAAAGCCGGTCTCGAGGCGCTGCTCACGCTGGTCGCTTCCCCCGCCCTGCGCACAGACGAGGGCACCGCATGGGTCGAAGCATTGCACTCGCATCCGGAAGCGACAGACGAACAGAAGCTCGCCGCGGCCAGTGCCGAAATCCAACTCGATCCGAAGCGCTACGCGGAGATTGTCCGACGCACGGTTGACGATTTCCGCGGCGGCTCGATCGAGCAGCGCGCCCAGCTCGCCCGCTGGCTCAACCAGAACCGCGAATACGACGGCGTCCTTGACGTGATCAGCGCGGAAGAAGCGGCAACCCGCAGCGACCTGTTTCTCATTCGCCTCGATGCCATGG
>CAZJGQ010000058.1:0-10373 GCA_964545425.1 uncultured Chthoniobacter sp.
TCCTTCTCGCCCGTCACGGCGGCAATCTCATGGCCGCGGGCAGCGACACCGCGGCACACGCTATGATCGAAGCGAGCGGCGGACGCAACATTTGTGCGGACTTCGCGGGCTACAAACCGCTCTCCGCGGAAATTTTTGCCGCGGCTACACCGGACTTTGTCATCGTGTCTGAGAGTGTGCGCGGCGATGACGCGCAACTCCTGGCCAGCGTGCCGGGCCTCGGCTCCGCCGCGACCGAACGTGGTTTGCGCGTCATCCGCGTCGACGACGCCGCTTTCCTAGGATTTGGCCCGCGCACGCCGTCCGCTGCCACCGAGGGGGCAGCGGCCCTGCGGCAACCGTGAGCGCCGCGCGCGAGGACGACGCCCGGCGCCGTGGAGGCGTGAGGCGTCGGCTTTGGCTTCTCGGCGCACTGTTTCCCATCGTTCTCGTTGCCGCGTCCGCTCTCGGTGCAGTAAGCATCGGTCCCGCCGATCTCGGGAGACTTCTCACCGGTTCCGCCGAGACACCCGAGATCATCCGCGCAGTATTTTGGGACATCCGTCTGCCGCGCGTTCTTCTCGCTGCTTTGGTGGGTGCATCGCTTGCCCTGGCCGGCGCCGGCGTGCAGGGGCTCTTTCGCAATCCCCTGGCCGACCCCGCTCTGATTGGCGTGAGCGCCGGCGCGGCTTTGGGTGCGGTGATCTGTTTCTTTTTCGGCTGGCAGGGACTGCTCGGCGGCTGGCTCCTGCCGGTCGCTGCGTTCATCGGCGGCTGGCTGGCAGTGATCGTGCTCGGACTCTTCAACACCAGGTTCGCTGCCGGCGGCACGGCGAAGCTCATCCTCGCCGGGGTCGCGCTCAACGCCATGATCGGCAGCGTGCTCGGTTTTTTTCTTTTCTCGGCTAGCGATGACGCGCTGCGTTCCATGACGTTTTGGACGCTCGGTAGTTGCGCCTCCGCACAGTGGCCGCAGGTTGTTGTGCTTCTGGTCTTCCTCGCCGTCGGAATTTTCCTCCTCTGGCGCAACGCACGGTCCCTCGACGCCCTCCAACTTGGCGAAGACCAAGCGGCCCACCTCGGCGTGTCTGTCTCGCGCGTCCGCCTCGAGACCATCATCGCTGCGGCTCTTCTTGTCGGAGCCGCCACGGCATTCGCCGGCACCATCGGCTTCATCGGTCTGGTCGCGCCGCACATGGCGAGGCTGCTCCTCGGCGGACTCCATCGCGCCGTCCTCCCGGGCGCGCTGTTGCTCGGTGGCATGCTTCTCGTCCTCGCCGATCTCGGGGCGCGCACCCTGGCTGCCCCAGCCGAACTGGCCGTCGGCATCCTCACCGCGGCGATCGGTGGACCCTTCTTCCTCTGGTTGCTGAGGCGTCCTTCCTCCTGGTCCGCATCATGAGCCATCCCGTTCCATCGTTGGTCGCCGAGAATGTCACTCTGACGCGCGATACGCGCCGCATTCTCGACCGCGTTTCGCTCATCGTGAAGCCTGGTCGTTTTGTTGCCGCGATCGGACCCAACGGTGCGGGCAAATCGTCCCTACTTTCTATTATGTCCGGTTTGTGGAAACCGGACTCTGGCTGCGTCTTGCTCAACGATCGTGAGATCGGTGACTACCCTCCGGCCGAGCGCGCCCGCCGCTGTGCTGTGATGCGTCAGGACAACGCCCGTCCGTCCGGCATGACCGTGCTCGAAGCGGTCGAATTAGGCCGCGTTGCCCGCGGAGCCAGCGAAGAGGCAAAGAACATCGCGTGGTCCATGCTCGAGCAAATGAATTTGGCCGACCTCGCGTCACGCGATTGCGCTCGGCTCTCCGGCGGCGAATGGCAACGAGTCGCGTTTGCCCGGACCGTTGCGCAGATATCGGATAGCGAAAGCGCTGGCGTCCTACTCCTCGACGAACCCGTTTCGAGCCTCGATCCGTCGCATCAGCATGAATTGCTCGGCGAAGCGCGCCGCCTTGCCCGCGCGGGTCACGCCGTGCTCGCAATCCTGCACGACCTCAATCTCACGTCCCATTACGCGGATGAAGTCGCTCTGCTCTCCGCCGGTCGCCTCCGCGCTTGCGGTCCAACTACGGAAATCATGCAACCGGAAACTCTCTCCGACATTTACGGTTGTCGCGTGGTTGAGGTGCAGAACGCCGGTCAGCGAGCCCTAGTCAGTCTCCCGCCCGAAGCCACTCGCTGAAGCGATAACGCCAGCCAACTGCACGGAAATTGCCGAAACGGTCCTCGGGTAACATTCCAACATTCCTAGGAATGTTGGAATGTCTGCTCAGGCTGCTGCGTCTACATGAGCTGTGAGAAGCTGTGCGCTGGGTCGGAAACTCTCCAAAGCGTTGCGGCTTCCAAGGTGGAGCGCGCCGTCCCGGCGCGATATTTCGGGCATGCAATCGCGATGGGGGCATCGCGATCCACCGAGCAGCACTTGCCCTACTCCCCGAGGAAAATGCCCAGGGCGCGGGCGTGGCGGAGGATTTGGCTGTCTTCGGCCACGGTGCGGCGGCGGTTGACGGCGTCGGCGAGAGCCACGTCGGTCACGGATCCGAACCGGTAGCTTACCATTCGTCCGAACATACCGTCCGCGGCCAACTCCACGGCGCGGACGCCGAACTGCTGTCCGATGACACGGTCGAAGGCGCCCGGGGCGCCGCCGCGTTGCAAATGACCGAGCACGCAGGAGCGCGTTTCGCGACCGGTTTTTGTCGCGATGAGCGATTCGACATAGGAGCCGATTCCACCGAGACGGCTGTCGCCGGTCGAGGTCTGCCGCCGGATCTGGCGTCCGGTCTTGGCGCGGGCGCCCTCGGCTACCACGGCGACGAGCGAGCGGTGACCGCGGCGTTCGGATTCTTTGACGAATTTGGCCAGCCGGTCGGTGTCGAATGGCATCTCGGGAATGAGGGCGATTTCCGCGCCGCCGGCTACCGCACCGTGCAGGGCGAGCCACCCGGTGTGCCGCCCCATCACTTCGAGCACGAGCACGCGGCGATGACTTTCCGCCGTGGTGCGCAGGTTGGCCACCGCTTCGGCGATGCGCGACACCGCAGTGTCGAATCCGAAGGTGACATCGGTCGACTCGAGATCGTTGTCGATCGTCTTGGGCACGCCGATGACAGGCAGACCGGCGCGGGCCAACTGCAATGCGGTGCGCAGCGATCCGTCGCCGCCGAGCACAACGAGGGCGCCGGCGCGGTTTTGTTCGAGTGTCTGCCGCGCGGCGCGGACGAGCGGTTCGGGCAAAATGGTTTGTCCGGTCGGGCCGCGCCGCGTCTGGAAGCGTCCTTTGTTCGTCGCGCCGAGAATGCTGCCGCCGGTCGACTCGATTCCGCGCGTGTTGGCCCGGGTGAGCAGGCGGGCGGCGGGGGCGTTGAGCAAACCCTCGTAGCCTTCGGGAAATCCGACCACCTCGAGTCCGCGCTCCGCCGCGGCGCAAACGAATCCGCGGATCACCGCGTTGAGTCCCGCGCAATCGCCGCCGGCGGTGAGGATGCCCAGTCGCGAGGCGGGCATGCCGGTCAGAGGGTTGAGCGCTTGCTCACCGGGCGTCCCTGCGCGGACCACTGTTCGTGCAGGCTCCAGCCGCGTTGGATGAGCGCCAGTCCTTCGCTGAACCGGTCGGCTGATCCAAGCAGCACGACGATGATACGGCGCGGGATGGCGGTCTTTTGTCCGTCGCGTTCGACCGCCTCGGGCGGACGATCGGCGGCGAGGACGATGCAATCGCCGGCCAACCGGGTGCGTCCGGTCTTCACCCCCTCGATCCCGTCGCGTCCGAGCAGTTCGTTCGTGTTGCGCAAAAGAAATCCCCGCTTTGTGCCGTCGACGCCTTCGATGGAAATTTCGCGCGTGGGTTGCGACACGTAGAAATTGAAACTGCCGTGGCTATAGGCGTAACGGGTGAGTCGGGCGAGGTCCGCCGCCGTCGAGTGGGGTGGCGGTGCCATGCTGTCGAGGCCGTGCGGATTGAGGAAAAGCGTCCGTTTCATTTCCAGCTTGCGGGCCAGCGCGTTCATTTGCGCGGTGAAGTTGTCGACCGGAGGCAGGGCCTGCGGGTTGGGCAGACGCGAGCCGACATTCCAGGCCAGCGTATAAGCCGCATGGTTGTCCGAACTCATCATGGCCGAATAAAGAAGGTCGCGGAGCGAGACGCGCTCGCCGGGCTGCAGTCCGCACGGGTTGACCCCGCCGACGCCGGAAACGCCGGCCGGCACGCTGACCAGCTCGGCGAGCGACGCCCCGGTGGCCTCGGCCCAGTCGATGACCACCATGGCGGTGGCGATTTTGGTCAGGCTGGCGATCTGGCTTTTGGCGTTCTGGTCGCTCGACGCGAGGATGTGCCCGGTGTTGTCATCCACGATGATCCAGTTGGACGCCGAGGCACGCGGAGCGCAGAGCAGGGCGGCGAGAAGCAGAGAAAGGGCGAAGATTTTACGCATGGGACCGGGATGGCGAAGCTACCGGCCAGACGCCAAAAATCAATGCCTTCCGGCCGCGGTGGCCATTGCCCAAAGGGTGGGGCGCTGCTTTACTGACGGGTCTGTGAGCAAGGCGTCCTTTGATTCCATCGAGTCCGTGCTGCGCGATATCCGCGCCGGCAAGCTGGTCATCGTGACCGACGACGCCGAGCGCGAGAACGAAGGTGATCTGGTCATGGCCGCGTCGAAGGTCACTCCGGAAACGGTCAACTTCATGGCCAAAAACGGCCGCGGTCTGATCTGTGTCCCCCTGACCGAAGACCGGGCCCGCCAGCTCGGTTTGCAGCGCATGGTCGCGCACAACCGCGAATTGCACCGCACCGACTTCACCGTTTCGGTTGATGCCGCCCGCGGCATCACCACTGGCATCAGTGCGCGCGACCGCTCCAAGACGATCAAGACGCTGGCCGGGGCGAAGAGCGTTCCCGACGATCTGACCGAGCCCGGGCACGTTTTCCCGTTGCAGGCCCGCGAAGGCGGCGTGCTGCAACGCGCGGGGCACACCGAGGCGGCGGTCGACTTGGCGCGGCTCGCCGGACTCGATCCGACCGGGGTCATTTGCGAGATCCTCAACGAGGACGGCTCGATGGCGCGCTTGCCGGATCTCCTCAAGTTCCGCCGCCGCCACAAGCTCAAGATGTGTTCGATCCGCGATCTCATCGCCTACCGCCGCCGCCGCGAGAAGCTCGTCGTGCGCGAGCAATGCGTGCGCCTGCCGACCGACTACGGCGATTTCGATTTGTATCTTTACCGCTCGCTGACCGACGGCTCGCATCATCTGGCGCTGGTCCGCGGCAAGATCGACGCGAAAAAGCCTCTCCTCGTCCGCGTGCACAGCGAATGCCTCACCGGCGACGTCTTCGCCTCGCGCCGCTGCGATTGCGGTTCACAATTGCACCGCGCCATGCGTCAGATCGCCGATCACGGGTCCGGCGTCCTTGTTTACATGCGGCAGGAAGGCCGCGGCATCGGACTTCCGGCCAAGATCCATGCCTACAAATTGCAGGAAGAGGAGGGGCTCGACACGGTCGAGGCCAACCGCAAACTAGGTTTCCCCATGGACCTGCGCGAATACGGGATCGGCGCGCAGATCCTTTCCGACCTCGGCGTGCGCAAGATCCGCCTCATGACGAACAACCCGCGCAAAGTCGTCGGCCTGTCCGGCCACAATTTGGAAATCACCGGCCGCGTGCCGCTCAAGTCCGAGCCGCACGCCGACAACGCGCGCTACCTGCGCACGAAAAAGCGCAAGATGGGCCACCTTCTCTGATTGCCGCCGGCCCCGCGCATCCGTCATAAGAAAGCCATGTCGACCAAACTTCCGACCCGTCCGCCCAAGTTGCACACGGTGTCGGTGCCGCGTTTCGCCATCGTGGCCAGCGAATACAATCCGGAATTTGTCCAGTCGCTGGTCAACAACACGTGCAAGGAAATCTACCGCATCGATCCGAACAGCGTGATCGATCTCTTCGGCGCGCCCGGCTCGTTCGAGGTCCCGGTCGTCGCCGAAATGGTGGCCACGCACCATCGTTGCGACGTCATCATCGCGCTCGGCCTCATCATGCAGGGCAAGACCAAGCACGCCGAATTCATCGGCCTGAGCGTGAGCAACGCCCTCCAGCAGATCGCCCTCAAGCACCTCATTCCCGTCATCCACGAGGTCTTGCTCGTGGCCGACGAGGACGAAGCCAAGGAGCGCTGCCTCGGCCGGGAAATCAACCGCGGCATCGAGGCGGCCCGCGCCGCTTTCGGCATCCTGCGGGTGAAAGAAAAATTCAAAAGCAAAGCGTCCCCGCGCTGACCTGCTCCGTGTCGAAGGAAAACCGCCGCCAAGCCCGCGTCCAAGCCGCGCAGCAACTCTACGCCTGCGAGATGCGCGGCGTCCTTGTGCCCGCGGCCGGTGAAGCCGACACCGTGCAGGAAGAACTCGCGCCCTTCGCGCGCGATCTCCTCGACCGCACGCTCGAGCGTCTCACCGAGATCGACGCGCTCCTCGCCGCCGCCCTGCAGAATTGGGACCTCAAGCGCCTCGGCGCCGTCGACCGCGCCATCCTGCGCGTCGCCGTGGCCGAGATGCTGACCTGTCCCGACATCCCGCCGGCCGTGACGATCAACGAAGCCATCGAGATCGCGCGCAGCCTCGCCTCGGCCGAATCATCGCGCTTCGCCAACGGCGTGCTCGACCGCGTGCGCAAGGAAATCGGCCGCGACTCGCACAACGCCTCCTGACATGGCCGCCGGTTTTCTGCGCGCCATCGCCGAGCGCTTTCGCGGACGTCCGGTCGACTGGGACGAACTCGAGTCGATGCTCCTGCAGGCCGACCTCGGGGTGAAGACGACCATGGAACTGGTCGCCGCCCTGCAAGCCGTGACCGGATTCTCCGCCACCGCCGACCAGGTGGAACGCGAGGCCCGCGTCGAGTTGACCAAGCTGCTCCCCGATCCCTTCCCGCCCTTGCTGCCCTTGCCCGGGCGCCCGCGTGTGCTCCTCATCGTCGGCGTCAACGGCACCGGCAAGACCACCTCGCTGGCCAAACTCGCCGCCATGCTGCGCCGCGAGGGTCACTCGGTCGTCATGGCCGCGGGCGACACCTTTCGCGCCGCGGCCATCGAGCAACTCGTCGCGTGGGGCGAGAAAATGAAAATCCCCGTGGTGCGCGGCGCCTACCAAGGCGATCCGGCGGCGGTTTGCCACGATGCCTATGACACCGCCGCGCGCGAGAAAGCCGACTTCCTCCTTGTCGACACCGCCGGCCGCCTCCACACCAAGCACAACCTCATGCAGGAATTGTCCAAGGTGAAGCGCGTGCTCGGGCGCCGCGATGCCGACTCTCCGCATGAAATCTTCATTGTCCTCGATGCCACCACCGGCTCGAACGCCCTCGAGCAGGCGAAACAATTCCGCGAGGCCTGCGGACTCACCGGCGCCATCCTGACCAAGCTCGACGGCAGCGGCCGCGGCGGGATGGCCGTCGCCCTGCAGCAGGAACTCGGCGTGCCCGTGCGCTTCGTCGGCACGGGGGAAAAAGAAACCGACTTCGCCCGCTTCGATCCGAAAAAATTCGCCGCGGAAATGTTCTGAGCTGTCTTGGGTGGATCGCGATGTCCCCATCGCGATTTTTCTTCCCGCGTGCGGCGGGTCCGGAGGCCCCGCCCTACCTTCGTTGGTAGGGCGCGACGTCCTCGGCGCGCCGGGCGGCAAATGACGGTCCGGTCCGGTTTTACTCCGCGCAGTAGTGCAGGCTCACGCGCCGCATCTTTTCATTGTCCTTCTGCGCCATGTAATGCACGAGGCGCAGCGAGACGAAATTCTGGGGCCACATCCAGCCCTTGAGCGTGTGGCGCAATCCGTTTTCGTTGCCCGTTTCGTCGGCAAAGATCCGGCCCGGACCGTATTTGCGGTCCGCCTCGCGTTTGATCGTCGAGACCCAGGCGGTCACTTTGTCGTCATCCCATTCCTTGCGGTCGTATTGCAGCTCGACCTCACTGAGTCCTCCGTCGCGGAAATAAAAAAGCGTCCGCTTCAATCCTTCTTGCACGATGCCTTCGACCACGACGACTTCGCGTTGTCCGGCGCTGCGTTCCTCGACCACCTTGGCTTTGGCCTTGGTCACCACTTCCTTGATGCGTCCGACCGGTTCGCCCCATTGCATGCCGAAGGGTGCTTTGATTTCCTGCTGCGCAGCGGCGGGCAGGGCCGTCAGGAGGAGGGCCGGCACGGCAAGCAGCATGGGGCGGATTGGCATGGCGATGGCGACGTTTCGGGTTTATCTCACCCGGGGTATTTTTATGCCGAAACAGGCCCCAAGCAAACTCAGTCGCAAGGGTCTGGCCGAAGGCTCCATGGGCCTGCTGGCCATCGTTACCCTCGGAGTTTCGACCGTGGCACCGGCCTACGCGCTGACGGCCACCATCGGACCGACGGCCTTGGTTGTGGGCGAGCAAATGCCGGCGGTCTTTCTTGTCGGCTTCATTCCCATGTTGCTGGTGGCCTTGGGTTACCGCGAGTTGAACGCCGACGCGCCGGACAGCGGCACCTCCTTCACCTGGGCGACCAAAGCGTTCGGCCCTTATGTCGGCTGGCTCGGCGGCTGGGGCCTGGTGTCGGCCACGGTCATCGTGCTTTCCAACCTCGCCGGCATCGCGGTGGAATTTTTCTATCTCCTGCTGGCGGAAATGTTCCGCGTACCCTCGATCGCCGACTGGCCGGATCATCTTGCGGTCAACATCGCGACGTGTCTCGTCTTCATGGCCGCCGCCATGTGGGTCTGTTACCGCGGGGCCACGGCGACCAAAGCCGTGCAATACGCCCTCGTGCTCCTGCAAGTCGTCGTTCTGCTTTGGTATTCCATTGCCGCCTGGCAAGCGGCGGGCGAGGCACCGGCGTTGCCCTTTTCGTGGGACTGGTTCAATCCCTTGGCCGTCGATTCATTCGCCGCCTTCGCTGCCGGGGTCTCGCTTTCCATCTTCATCTACTGGGGTTGGGACATTTGCCTCACGCTCAATGAAGAGGCGACCGACAGTGCCAAAACGCCCGGTCGCGCCGCGGCTCTGGTCATCTTCATCATCCTCACACTCTACCTTTCGGTCTCCGTCTCGACCCTGCGCTTTGCCGGTCTCGGCGATACCGGGTTGGACAATCCGGAGACCGGGGAAAACATCCTGGCCGAACTGGCGGTGCCGGTCATGGGTCCGTTCGCCGTCCTTGTCGCCCTCGCCGTGCTGGCCAGCTCGGTCGCCTCGCTGCAATCGACCTTCGTCAGTCCCGCGCGCACCCTGCTGGCCATGGGCCACTACCGCGCCATCGCGGAACGCTTCGCCTGGATCCACCCCCAATACCGCTCGCCCGGCTATGCCACCGTCGTGGCCGGGGTGGTTGCGGGCCTGTTTTATGCGGTCATGCACGTCGTGAGCGAGCATGTGCTGGCCGACACGATTCTGACGTTGGGCATGATGATCTGCTTTTACTACGGGCTGACCGCCTTCGCCTGCGTATTCTATTTCCGGCATACGCTCCTCCTCGGCGCGCGGAACTTTTTCCTGCGCGGCCTCGCGCCGCTGACCGGAGGCCTGGTTCTCGCCGCAGTTTTCGTCGAAACCGCCCTCGACAGCATGAGTCCGCAATTCGGCAGCGGTTCTTCCGTCTTCGGCGTCGGCCTCGTCTTTCTTCTCGGCGTGGGCATCATCCTGCTCGGTGTCATTCTCATGCTGGTCATTTCGTGGCACCGCCCCGGTTTCTTCCGGGGCGAAACGCTGCGCCGCGACACGCCGTCGTTCACCGGTTGACCTCCGCTGAACATTACTGCATAGTAATATTTATGAAAACTCTCCTGCTCGTTGTCCTTGTCATCATTGTCTTCGTGGTCGTCAAACGCGTCATGGCCGGTCCGTCCATCGATCCGGTCGAAGCCGACACGCGGGTCAAGGCCGGCACAGCGGTGCTCATCGATGTGCGCGAGCCGGACGAGTGGTCCGGCGGTGTGGCGGCCCCGGCTATTCTCGCCTCCTTGAGCGACTTGCGCGGTCCGCGTGCGCAATGGAAGACCCTGCTCGAGGAGAACAAAGACAAAGAGCTGATCCTTTACTGCGCGAGCGGCGCCCGCTCGGGCATCGCCGCGGGCATGCTGCGCAAGGAAGGCTACAACGCGGTCAATGCCGGCGGCTTCGGCGGTTGGAGCGCGGCCGGTCTGCCCGTGCGGCAGCCCTGACGGCCATTTCCTACAGTGCCACCGTGGCCACCGGCGGCGGATCGAGTTTGCGGTAGAAACGCAGCGCTTCGATCGGGCTGCCGAAGTCGGAGAGGAAATAGAGGCCGTCCTTGTAGCGGTGGCCCGGGTCGCGGATGAGGTATTCGTAGCCCTGCTTGCCCACCACGACGACGAAGTGCGTGATGCCGTTGGGATAGCGCAGG
>CAZJGQ010000059.1:0-10260 GCA_964545425.1 uncultured Chthoniobacter sp.
GCCATGGGCGGCGGTGGCGGACACTAATCGCCGCTTCTCTACCTGAATCCATTTGACCCGCCGACATCCCGCGGGTAATCATTCCCATTCAACCGAGCAGCCATAGCTCAATTGGATAGAGCATCTGACTACGGATCAGAAGGTTTGAGGTTCGAGTCCTCATGGCTGCATTTCTCCGCCTGACAGGTGACTTCCCAACCGCGCCGCACCGTTCTTTTCGACCAGCAGAAAGCCCTCGGCGCGCGCTGCATCAACTTCGGCGGATGGGAAATGCCGGTGCAGTTCACCTCGATCATTGACGAGCATCAGGCGGTCCGCACGGCTTGCGGGGTCTTCGACATTTCCCACATGGGCGAAGTTTTCGTCTCGGGGCCGAAGGCTTTCGAGTGGCTCCAGCGCATGCTGGCCAATGACCTGGCCAAATGTCCGGTCGGTGGCGGGCAATACACCTTTCTGCTCAACGACCGCGGCGGAGTGATCGACGACCTCATCGTTTACCGCATGGCGGAGGACAACTTTTTGCTCTTGGTCAACGCGGCCAAGATCGAGGAAGACGTGGCTTGGCTCGAGAAGCACGTGATCGATGGCGCAACCATCGACAACCGCAGCGACACGATGAGCGCGCTGGCTGTGCAAGGTCCCGACGCGGCGCGCATTTTCCGCGAGGTCTTCCAGTGCGAAATGCCGGCGAGGAATACCTTCGTCGCCATGGAGAAGTGCCGCGGCGCGGTCATCGCAGCCGGAACCGGCTATACCGGCGAAACGGGCTTCGAACTTTTCTTTTCCAACAGTCTGGCCGGCGACGTTTGGGCTGCCCTCATCAAGGCTGGCGCCAAACCCTGCGGCCTGGGCGCACGCGACACCCTGCGGCTCGAGATGTGCTATCCGCTCAACGGGTCCGATCTCTCCCCCGAGCGCACCCTGCTCGAGGCCGGGCTCGGAATCTTTGTTGCTCTGGATAAACCCGACTTCATCGGACGCGATGCCCTGCTGGCCCAGAAAGAGTCGGGGCTGCCCTCCAAGCTGGTCGCCCTGCGCATGACCGAAAAAAGCCCCCCTCCCCGCGCGCACTATCCGGTGTTGGCCGACGGCCAACCGGTCGGGGAAACGACGAGCGGCGCCCTTTCTCCCAGCCTCAACGAAGGCATTGCCATGGCCTACCTGCCGCCGGCCTTGGCCAAACCCGGTCAGGCGGTCCAAATCGACATTCGCGGACGCCATTTTGCCGCCGTGGTTGAAAAGAAGCCCTTTTTTCGTCCATCATCCGCCCGCGCCGCGTAACCTCCGCGGCGCCCACCACCATGAACGTCCCTGACGATTTGAAATATGCCGAAACCCACGAGTGGATCCGTATCGACGGAGACACCGGAACGGTCGGCATCACCGACCACGCGCAGAACGAATTGACCGACATTGTCTACGTCGATCCGCCGAAAATCGGCGCCGCGGTCACCGCCGGACAGCCCGCCGCCGTGGTGGAGTCCGTCAAAGCAGCGAGCGACATTTATTCGCCGGTCGACGGCGAAGTGACCGAAGTCAACGAGTCCCTCGCGTCCGAGCCCGCCTTGGTCAACACCTCGCCCTACGAAAACGGCTGGCTCTACAAGATCCGTCTTTCCAATCCGTCGCAACTCGACGCGCTCAAATCCCCCGACGACTACCGCGCGCAAATCGGCTGACCTGCACCTCATGAGCAAGGCCGCCGCCACGCAGTCTGGTTTTGTCCGTCGTCATGTCGGTCCCGATGACGCCGAGATTTCCCGCATGCTCGCGGCCATCGGTTCAGCGAGCCTCGATGCTTTGATCGACGCGACCGTTCCGGAAACCATTCGCCGCCGCGAACCGCTCGATCTCCCCGCCCCGCTCGACGAGCACGCCGCCCTCGCCGAAATCCGCGGCCTCGCCGCGCAGAACACAATCCAGCCGAGCTACATCGGCATGGGTTACAGCAACTGCCACACCCCGCCGGTCATTCTGCGCAACATCCTGGAAAATCCCGGCTGGTATACCGCCTACACGCCTTACCAGGCCGAACTGGCCCAAGGTCGTCTCGAGGCATTGCTCAATTTCCAAACCATGGTCGCCGACCTCACCGGCATGGAAATTTCCAACGCGTCTTTGCTCGACGAGTCCACCGCCGCCGCCGAGGCCATGGCCATGGCGCACGGGATCAAAGGCAAGGGTGAAAGGTTTTTCGTCGCGGACAACGTGCATCCGCAGACCATTTCGCTCCTGCGCACCCGCGCGGAGCCTCTCGGCATCGAGATCGTGGCCGGACAGTGGTCCGATGCGGCGCTCGATCCGTCCTATTTCGGCGCTCTGGTGCAATATCCGGCGACCGATGGAAAGATCGACGACTACGGTGATTTTGCCGCACGCGTGCACGCCGTCGGCGGGACGTTGGTCGTCGCGACCGACTTGCTCGCGCTCACTTTGATCAAACCGCCGGGTGAATTCGGCGCGGATATCGTGGTCGGCAGCGCGCAGCGCTTCGGCGTGCCCCTCGGGTATGGCGGACCCCACGCGGCGTTCCTTGCGACCAAGGACGACCACAAGCGCCGCCTGCCCGGCCGCCTCATCGGACTTTCCAAGGACGCCGCGGGCAATCCCGCCATGCGCCTTTCGTTGCAAACCCGCGAACAACACATCCGCCGCGACAAAGCGACGAGCAACATCTGCACCGCTCAGGTGCTGCTCGCAGTCATGGCCTCGATGTATGCCGTTTACCACGGTCCCGAGGGGCTCAAGGCCATCGCCCGACAAGTGCACGACACCGCGGCCACGCTGGCCGATGCGTTGCGCAAAGCCGGGCACACGCTCCACCACGACACTTTCTTCGACACCCTGCGCGTCACACCGAAAGGCCCTCTCGTCACAGACAAAACCGGCATTCTTCTTCGCGAGTTTTCCGACGGCTCGCTCGGAATCGCGGTCGACGAAACCACCGACCTCGCCGCCCTCAACAAGATCCTCGGCGTCTTCGGAGTCGCGCCGCTGGCCACGGTCGATTCCCACGCATTCTCGCCGGCCGTCGCCCGCACCTCTGCCTACCTCGACCATCCGGTCTTCAATTCCTACCACACCGAGACGCAGATGATGCGTTACCTGCGCCGCTTGGAAGGACGCGACCTCGCGCTGAACCACAGCATGATCCCGCTCGGCTCATGCACGATGAAGCTCAACGCCGCCGCGGAAATGATTCCGGTCACCTGGCCCGAGTTCGGCAACCTTCATCCTTTCGCACCGGTGACGAACGCAGCAGGCTACGGCGAGCTGTTCCGTCAGCTCGAGGCGTGGCTTTCCGAAATCACCGGCTTCGCCGCGGTTTCGCTCCAACCCAACGCCGGATCGCAAGGCGAATACACCGGACTCCTCGTCATCCGCGCCTACCACCACGCCCGTGGTGACAAGGATCGCAACATCTGCCTCATTCCCACCTCGGCCCACGGGACCAATCCGGCTAGTGCGGTCATGGCCGGCATGACCGTCGTTCCGGTCGGCTGCGACGCACAGGGCAATGTCGATGTGGCCGACCTGCGCAAGAAAGTCGAGCAGCACGGACCCAAACTCGCCGCCCTCATGGTCACCTACCCCTCAACGCACGGGGTGTTCGAGGAAAGCATCCGCGAAATTTGCGACATGGTTCATGCCGCCGGCGGCCAAGTCTACATGGACGGCGCCAACCTCAACGCGCAGGTCGCGCTGTGCCGTCCGGGCGACATCGGGGCCGACGTTTGCCATCTCAACCTGCACAAAACCTTCTGCATCCCGCACGGCGGTGGCGGTCCGGGCATGGGTCCGATCGGTGTGGCCGCGCACCTCGCGCCCTTCCTGCCGGGACACAGCATCATCGAAACGGGCGGCGACCAGGCCATCGGCGAGGTGTCGCAAGCGCCGTGGGGCAGCGCGAGCATCTTGCCCATATCGTGGATGTATATCCGCATGATGGGCGCGGCCGGACTCGAGCATGCGACCAAAGTGGCAATCCTCAACGCCAACTACATGGCCAAGCGGCTGGAGCCCCACTTCCCCGTCCTCTACAAAGGCAAGAACGGTCATGTGGCTCACGAGTGCATCCTCGACCTGCGCGAATGGAAGCAACGCGCCGGCATCGAGGTGGAAGACGTGGCCAAGCGGCTCATGGATTACGGCTTCCACGCCCCGACCATGAGCTGGCCCGTTCCCGGAACGCTCATGGTCGAGCCGACCGAGAGCGAATCCCTCGAAGAGCTCGATCGTTTCTGCGATGCCATGATCGCCATCCACGGCGAGCTGGTTGCGGTGGAACAAGGGCGACTCGACAAGGATGACAATCCGCTGAAAAACGCCCCGCACACCGCGGAATGCGTCATGGCCGACGATTGGCCGCACTCCTATTCGCGCGAAGTCGCGGCCTTCCCCTTGCCGTGGCTGCGCACCGCCAAATTCTGGCCGTCCGTCCGCCGCGTCGACAACGTCTACGGCGACCGCAACCTTTTCTGCACCTGCGCCCCAGTCGAAGAAGTCGCCGCGTAGAGCAGTTTCGGAAATGTCGTAGCTGCTTGCTGTAGCCGCGCCACTCTGTGGCGCGTTAGGCCAACTGATTCGCGGCACAGAGTGCCTCGACTAAAGAAATTCTCAAACCGCTATAGTCTGCGGTAGGGCGGGGCCTCTGGACCCGCCGTGCAGAGCACTTGCAGCACCCGGCGCGTCGAGGACGCCGCGCCCTACCCTTTGGGTCAATCTACCGTGTGTCTGGCGCCTGCAGTCCGACCAATCCGCCCGCATAGCCCGTCATCTCCAAGTAACCGCGTCCCCGCATCTCTTTGCCTCCGCGCGTTCCATTCGCCCGCACGCTGCCTTCCCAATACGAAATCGGCCGCAGCACAAGCTCCTGCCCATCCAACGCGGCGGCGACCTCCAACTCCAAGTTCAACTTGGGAATGCGCAGCGTCCATTCCACCGGATACTCCCCGCCGCTCTCTTTACTGCGCCACACGCGTCCCGGCACGAGTTCGAAGTCCTCGTTTTTGACCGGTGCTGTGTTCCCCTCGGCATCAATCCACGTGCCGCGGGAGAACGGATCGCGTCCGTCGTCCTTCAGGCGGATTTGGAACAGCATTAGCTCCGTGTTGTCCTCGAACTGCAGACTGAGCCAGTCCCAACCGGTTTGGTTTTCGGTCAGCTGATTCGTGGCCCATTCCTGATCGAACCACGACCATCCTCTCACCGGGATCTCCCGTCCCGACAGCGTCACGGTGCCGACGGCCGCGAGTCGGGTGTAGGAATAGTAGTGCGAAGCGCGCCCCTCACCGGCCGACTTTTGACTGACCCCGTTTTCGCCATGAAACACCGGGCCTTTTTCCGCTTTGAGATCCAACGCCAGTGCGAAGTCCGCGTCCCGCGCCTCCAACCGGAACTGCCCCGGTCCGGTCAGTCGCAGTGTCCAATCCTCGATCCAAGCGATGCGATCGCCGTCGGAAAACCCCGCGTCTCCGAACGACCCGCGCGAGACCTTCTGGGCGAAGCGGAATTTTTTCCCGCTGATATCGGTCACCGCGAAGTGGGCCAGCTTGATGTCGTCCACGGCAAACCGCGTATCCGCACTCCTCCCGCGCTGCACACCCTGCCGGAAAAAAGTCAGCTGGAAGCCCAGTTCCCGGCCATCCTCCGTGTCGAGATTTCCCGTGAAATACCACCATTCGGTTTTGAAATCCGGATGTGCGAAATGGTCGCGGGGAAACTCGTAGTTCCAGCCGGGCAGCGAGACGGACCACTCCGGCGCCTCGGAAGCCCACCCCGCGGTGGCGACCGAGGTGAAAAAAAGCACGCTAATAAAGAAGCGTTTCACTCGGCGCCTCGACCTCCTCGATTTTCTCCAGTTCCAGACTCGGCTCGAGGATACCGCCTCCGGTGTCCTCGAAACGGGCGATACCCGTGATGCGAACCCAGCCCATGCGCGGCACCGCCACCGGTTCACCGGTCACTTTGATTCCCAGCGGACGCGCGTCCGCCGCGCAACACACCATGAACATGCGCACCAGATCGAATCCGCCCGCGGTTCCGCCCCGCGGTGGCACGTATTGGCCGATGATCGAGACACGCTGGTTTTCAAACTCCTCGCGCAGACCCGGTTCCTGTGCGGCGAAAAGCAGATCGAGTGTTTCCACTTGAATCGAACCGTCGGGCGCCCGCGTGAAATATTCCACGCCCTCCTCCTGACTGTCCGGCCAAGAGGCATCGACATTGTCGACGTTCTCGTCCCATGCCGGCGCGTCTTCCCAGTCGCCGTCCGAGAGCTCTGCCGACGGCAACTGCGAGATGTCCGTGATGATCCCGCGGTTCATCACGGCCGCTTCGCCGAATTGGCTCGGCGAAATGAAGGCTGCCGCGCTGACCGGCAGCAGCAGAACGAGAAAGGCAAACGCGGCTCCGGCCGAAAGGCGGCTCCGCGGTTCGTCATCGTCGTGGTGATGACACCCGCAGTCGTGACACCCCGCATCCGTTTCACGCGATGCCCACCACCAAAGCACAGCCAGCACGAGCAACCCCGCCCCGGCCGCGAGCACGTAGGGATGGAACTGCGGATGAAGATACGAAGCCACGCGATCGCTCGCCCAAAAGTAAAGCAGCGTTCCGCCCCACAGGAGCAAAGTGATCAGCGTGAGAATCCTTTTCATCAGCCGCGGAAGTTGGGGATAGGCAGGAAGGCGCAGAGCACGAACACGAGGAGAGCGAGTCCTGCGACCAGAAAAACGATAAAGCGCTTACGGAACACCAGTCCGTAGATGAAGATCAGCTTCAAGTCGACCACCGGACCGAAAACCATGAAGGCCAGCTTCGAGGCCGAGGGAAAAGCAGTGAAGGTCGCGGCAACAAAGGCGTCCGACGTGCTGCAGAGCGAGAGCAAAGCGGCCAGCGCCATCATGCTGCCCACAGCCAACGCGCGATCCTCGGCCAGCGGCATGATCACCTGCTGGTTTACGCTGGTGTTGAAAAGCGTGGCCACCGCAGCACCGAGCACGAAAAAAACAGTCACATCGAGAAAGTCTTTCGTTGCCGCCCGCACCGCGGCCGCGGCCTTTTCTTTCCCGCTGCGGTGGTCGTGATGATCGTCCGCCGCCGCCTCGGTCACCAAATCCGCCCTGAGAACGAAGCTGCGGCGCAGGAAATAGACGATGGACGCCATGATCACAGCCACGGCGAAAGACAGACCGATCCGGCAGAGCATCATTTCCAGCGGCCCCTGACCGCGGAACGCGGCGTAGGTGCTGAAAGCCACGATGGGGTTCACCACCGGCGCAGCCAGCATGTAGGCCATAGCATTGGAAAGCGGCAGGCCCTTTTGCAGTAACCGGCGGATAACCACCACAATGCCGCATTCGCACATCGGCAGGACCGCGCCGAGCGCGCCGCCCATAAGAATTCCGGCTGCGGCGTTGCGCGGCAAAATCCGGGCCAGCACCCGCGGTGGAAGGAACACGTCGATCAGCCCGCTCAAGGCGACGCCCATCAGAATGAACGGCACGCCCTCGAGCACCACGCTGAGGAACGAGTAGGCGAAATCCGGCAAGCTGAACCAAAACCAGTGATCCATCAGATCCCGAAGTTGAAATCAGATTGGCCTCAAAGGCAAACGGGCATTAGACAGAGGCCTCCCCCATGACGTCCCCCACTGCACCCCGCCATCACTTCGGATTCATCCTTCTCATCAGCGCCGTCGCCGCCCTCGGCGGATTTCTTTTCGGATACGACAGCGGTTGCATCAACGGCACGGTCACCGCGCTGCAAAAAGCGTTCAACAGCAGCAGCCTCGGCAGCGGTTTCAACGTCGCCTCCATGCTGCTCGGTTGCGCGGCGGGTGCGTTTCTCGCCGGTGGCCTGGCCGACCGCTTCGGACGACGCACCACGTTGATTGGCGCGGGCCTTCTTTTCGGCATCAGCGCGTGGGGCGCGGGTATCGCCAACGGATCGGCGGAATTCGTCATTTACCGCCTGATCGGAGGATTCGCCGTTGGCGCAGCCAGCATCATCAGTCCGGCCTACATCAGCGAAATCGCCCCCGCCGCCTATCGCGGACGCCTGGCCAGCCTCCAGCAAATGGCCATCGTGCTCGGGCTCTTCTTCGCCTTCCTCGTCAACTACCTCATTGCCAAAGCCGCCGGCGGAGCCAGCGAGATCTTCTGGTGGGGCTTCCCCGCGTGGCGCTGGATGTTCTGGGCCGAACTTTTCCCCGTCGCCCTCTTCCTTCTCGGACTGCTCACCATCCCCGAATCGCCGCGCTATTTGGTCGCCGCCGGCCAGCCCCAGGCCGCCGAACGCGTTCTCCATCGCCTCGGCGATCCCGAACACGCTGCCGCCGAGGTGCGCCGCATCGAGGCCACGCTCGAGTCCGACCGCCGCCCGAGCTTGCGCGACATTTTCGACCGCACCACCGGCCATGTGCGACCGATTGTCTGGGTCGGCCTCGCCCTCGCCGCATTCCAGCAGCTGGTCGGCATCAATGTCGTTTTCTACTACGGCGAAGTCCTTTGGCGCGCCGCCGGATTCTCCGAATCCGACGCCCTGCGCATCAATGTGATCAGCGGCACGATCAATGTGGCCTCGACCCTCGTGGCCATCGCGCTGGTCGACAAATGGGGACGCAAGCCGCTGCTGCTCACCGGTTCGATCGGCATGACCGTCTTTCTCGGCATCTTGGCCATTGTTTTCGGCACGGCCGCCGTCGGCACGGACGGCAATCTCGCCCTGTCCACACGCGCCGGTTGGGTCGCCCTGATCAGCGCGAATCTCTACATCATCGCCTTCGGCATGTCATGGGGGCCCGTCATGTGGGTCATGCTCGGGGAAATGTTCCCCAACCAGGTCCGCGGTGCCGCCCTCGCGGTGGCCGGCTTCTCCCAATGGACGGCAAACTTTGTTGTCACCATGACCTTCCCGTTTTTCCTCAAAGTGATCGGCCTCGGCGGAGCCTACGGCCTCTACGCTTTCTTTGCCCTTCTCTCCTTCTTCTTCGTCCGCGCCGCCATCCGCGAAACCAAGGGCCGCACTTTGGAAGAAATGTGAGCGGCTCCCCCGACTTGACAACACTTCAGTCTGTCGGACGCTTTCCAATATGAGAATTTTGCTCGCGCTCCTGCTTCTGTCCGTGCCGGTTCGCGCCTTGGTCCTCAGCGACCTCGACAAGTCCCAGCAAGCCCAGTTGGAAAAAGGCGAAGTGATCCTCCGCTCCGAAGACGTCGGCAGTGTCTGGCCGCGCCTCGTCGTCTACGTCCGGGTCAAAGCTCCGGTCAGTGCGGTGGAGCGCGTCTTCCGCGACTACGCGGGCGCCTCGTCCTACATCCCCGGCCTCCTCTCAGCCACGGTCCAACGCCAGCCCGACCCGGACACCTACGAGGTTTGCTACATCAACGCCATGCCCCTCATCGGCGAATCCCGCAGTGTGGTCCGCAATCGCTACTCGCGCGACGGCGATGCGCTCGTCGTCCGCTGGAAGCTTATCGAGGCCTCCCACGCCGACGAATCGACCGGCGAGCTCCGCGTCGAGCCCTATGGCCCGACGACCTGCGTCCTCCGCTACTCCAACTTCGTCAAACCCAAGTCCTCCCTCGCCAAGCTGGCCAAAGGCGCCGCGGCCGGTGAAGCGAAGAAGACGGTTCTCGCCCTGAAAAAAGAAAGCGAACGCCGCCGATGACACTCCGCTAAGGAAGAGATCCTGTTCCTCCCCGCCGCGGTTGTAGTTCATCCCGAGTAATGTGATCGATCTACGCTTCTGGACGCGAGCATCCCTGGCTCTTTGCTGTGCCGCAGCTTGCCGCGAGGACTAGACCAATGCCGTCAGTTTCAAATGTAAAGTCTCACGTTCCCTGGGCTGGAGCCAACGCAAGCCCCGTCCGTTATGCACCGCGTTGGGCAATGCGCTCCAAGGTTCGACGCAGTAAAAATCGGACTTTGGCGATTCCGTCCATGACGTCACCGCATACCACGGATTTGCGCCGTCCGAAGTGGGTAGCAGGTCGAAAACAACCTCGCGCCCGTCGGTGCGATGACGAAGCACCACGCCGCGCTCCGGCGGACCAAGATGGAACAGGTCGACCAAAGCAGGATCGGCCAGAGTCGAAGCTACCTCGGGAGCGGGTGCCGGAACGATCATCCCCTCCCCGTTTTGACGGGCGAAGGAGCGGAAATCTCCGATGAGCACCCACTCGTCCCGTTCCGCGGCTGGGACCTCGAAATAAAAGTGATTTCCCACGCTGTAGGGCATGACCTCGGCTCCGGTGT
>CAZJGQ010000060.1:0-10214 GCA_964545425.1 uncultured Chthoniobacter sp.
CGCCGGCTGTCGATATCGACAAATTCATCGCGGAAAAAACCCGCGAACTGATCAAACTTTCCAAGGACCAAGGCTACCTCACCTTCGACGACCTCGAGGAAAACCTGCCTTCCGCGGTCAACGACCCGGACGTCATCGACAAAATCATCACCCGCCTGCGCGAGGTCGAAATCGAACTCATCGAGCAGAGCGACATCGACACCGACAAAGCCCCGCGCAAGGAAGAGGAGAAGGCCGAGAAGGACGAGAAAGCCGACGGCCGCCTCGACATCCTCGACGATCCCGTCCGCATGTATCTCAAGCAGATGGGCCAGGTCCCGCTGCTTACCCGCGAGCAGGAGGTGGAAATCTCCAAACGCATCGAGGACGCCGAGATCAAGGTGCAGGACATCGTCTGCCGCATGGGCTTCGTGGCCCGCGGACACCTCGACCTCGCCCAGAAACTCCTCGACCAGCGCGAGCGCTTCGATCGGGTCATCATGGACAAGAAGATCGAGAGTCGCGAGCGCTACATGAAAGCCCTCCCGCGCCTCTGCGCCACGATCAAGACCGCCGCGCAGAAGATCGACCGCCAGTTCGCCGGCTTGGCCAAAAGCAAAAAGCCGTCCGCGCAGATCCTGAAAAATTTCGAGAAAGCCCTCGCCGGCATCCGCGCGCACTATCCGAAATTCTTCTACAAGCAGAAGATCACCGACGACTTCGTGCAAGCCGCCGAGGACATGCACCGCACGCTGGTCCACCTCCACGGCGAATTCAACAAAGCCAACGGCCGCGCCAAGCGCAGCCCCGACGCCAAGAAAAAAGCGCGCGAACTGCAGAAGCGCATCGAAGACCTCGCCCACCGCGCGTGGATGACGCCCGACGTTTTCAAACAGTCCTACGGCGACCTCCGCAAATGGCACCGCGCCGCGCACAAAGCCAAAACCGAAATGGTCGAAGCCAACCTGCGCCTCGTCATTTCGATCGCCAAAAAATACACCAACCGCGGCCTCTCCTTCCTCGACCTCATCCAGGAAGGCAACATGGGCCTGATGAAAGCGGTGGAAAAATTCGAATACCGCCGCGGCTACAAATTCTCCACCTACGCCACGTGGTGGATCCGCCAGGCCATCACCCGCTCGATCGCCGACCAAGCCCGCACCATCCGCATTCCGGTGCACATGATCGAAACGATCAACAAGCTCATCCGCGTGCAGAAGCAGCTCGTGCAGGAATACGGACGCGAGCCCACCCCGGACGAGATCGCCGACGAAATCCAGTTGCCCGTCGAACGCGTCCGCGCCGTCCTCAAAATGGCGCAGACCCCGATTTCGTTGCAGATGCCCGTCGGCGACAGCGATGACACCAGCTTCGGCGACTTCATCGAGGACAAATCGGCGGAAAACCCGGCCGACAGCGCCGCCATTATTCTGCTCAAGGACAAAATCAAAGACGTCCTCGAGACTCTGACCGACCGCGAACGCAGCGTCCTCGAACAGCGCTTCGGCCTGGTCGACGGCTACCCCCGCACCTTGGAGGAAGTCGGCCGCCAGTTCAAAGTCACCCGCGAGCGCATCCGCCAGATCGAAGCCAAAGCCCTCCGCAAGATGCGTCACCCGACCCGTCTGCGTCAGCTCGAAGGCTACCTCGAACCCCGCGACATTTAGTCCGCAACTTGGCGCCCGTCCGGGGGTTTAACGGTTCATGGACGACCAAAAACTCTGGGATCTGCTGGGCAAAAGCCCGCAGCTTTCCGCGCCGCCGTTCTTCGCCGCCAAAGTCATGCGGCAGATCGAATCCGCCGAATCGCGCGGCTCATGGCTCGCGCCCCTCTTGCGCTGGCTCGCCCCCGCCGCTGTGACCGCGTTGGTCATTGTCGCCGTCCTTCCCCGCCCCGACGCGGAAACGGCTGCCGTTTCCGAACTAACCACCCTCGACCTCGTGGAAATGCTCAGCCCCGAAGACTACGAAACCCTCACCGCCGCCGGCTGGCCCTACAACAACGGATTCCTCTCCGCCGGTCTGTAGGTGGATCGCGATGTCCCCATCGCGATAAACCAACCGATATCGCGCCCGGAGGGCGCGATCCACCTTAGGAACAAAAGGGGTGGGATTGATCGCCTGCGGCGATCTGTCTTCGGCTCGAACTTCGTTCTTCATCCCACCGGGATGTTTCAAGGCCGCCCGCGGCAGACTGGCGGAAGGGGTGGGATTCGAACCCACGGTTGGTTTAACCCAACGCTCGATTTCGAGTCGAGTGCCTTAAACCGGACTCAGCCACCCTTCCTGAAGTTCCAAATCTACACGGCACCCATCCCCTCTGAAATCTCAAATTTTAAATCTCCAATCAGCGGCGCCGCGCTTCACGTCCCGCAAAACGTCCGGTAAGGCTGTCCGCTCGGCGGCGGAGCGTCGCGGTAGGGCTCGTTTTCCGCGGTCTCCTCGAAAGGTCTGCGCAGCATATCAAGCAAGCGGTGCAGCACGGAAAAATCACCGCTTACGGCGGATGCCAACGCTTCCTCCACGCGATGGTTACGCGGAATAACCACCGGATTGGCCCGACGCATCACCGCCAAGATCTCGCTCCGATCTTTTTGCTGCCGCTCGAGCCGCGCCGTCCACTTTTCCTGCCACGCGCGCAAAGGTGCTCCTCCGAATGACAGCGCCCCGGTCAGCTGGCCAATCTCCGCCGCTTTGGCCAGCGCCGCGAAAGACGTGGTGAAATCAGCCTCGGCCGCTTTCATCCAATCGAGAAACTCCTTTGCCAGATCGTAATCCCCCTCCTCCTCGGTGAGCAGTCCGAACTTGGCCCTAAGTCCCGCGGTGTAATGCGAGCGGAATCGCTCAGGAAATTTGCCCAGCGTTTCTTCCGCGGCAGCGACCGCTTTGTCCTTGTCGTCGTCGATCAGCGGCAAGAGCGCTTCAACCAGACGAGCAAGATTCCAATGCGCGATATTTGGCTGGTTGCCGTAGGCGTAGCGTCCAGCACGGTCGATCGAGCTGAACACCGTGCCCGGATCATAGGTGTCCATGAAAGCGCACGGACCGTAGTCGATGGTCTCCCCACTCAGAGCCATGTTGTCCGTGTTCACCACGCCGTGGACAAAGCCCACGCAAACCCACTGCGCGATGAGCTTGGCCTGTCGCTCGAGAACGCCTTCGAACAGCACGAGCGCCGGATTGTCCGCGCCGGCCAACTCCGGATAGTGCCGCTGCAAAGTATACCGTGTCAGCGCCTCGAGCGCCGCACGATCGCCGATCGCGTTGGCGTATTCGAAGGTCCCCACGCGGATGTGGCTGGCAGCCACGCGCGTCAGCACCGCCCCCGGCAACATCTCCTCGCGCGCAATCTCTTCACCCGTCGTAACCACAGCCAGACTGCGCGTGGTCGGAATCCCCAACGCATGCATCGCTTCGCTGATGATGTATTCGCGCAGCATCGGACCGAGCGCGGCGCGTCCGTCGCCGCGACGCGAGTAAGGCGTTTGACCGGAGCCTTTGAGTTGGATGTCAAAGCGCGTGCCGTGCGGTGTGATTTGCTCGCCAAGCAAAATGGCACGTCCGTCGCCGAGGTTGGTGAAGTGTCCGAACTGGTGCCCGGCGTAGGCCTGGGCAATCGGCTCCGCGCCGGGCGGCAGGCGATTCCCAGCGAAGATCGCCGCGCCGGACTCCTGCAACTCTCCCGCGTCGAGCCCCAACCCGTCTGCCAATTTTTCGTTGAGCACCACCATGGCCGGAGCATCCACCGGGACCGGTGGCACTTTGGAGAAAAGCGCTTCGGGCAGGCGCACGTAGGAGTTGTCGAAGTTCCAACCCTGCGGACTTTTCTTGTCGGACTTTGCTCCCATCGCGTTAAGGTGCGTCTTTGACCGCATCTTTCAATCCCGCACTTATGTTTTCGCTCCGCCCCATTGCCCTCGCCCTCGCTCCGATCGTCCTCACTGGGTGCATCATGTTCCCCAAAGCGCCGACCATCACCCCGCAGGCCCGCACGCAGGCGGCACGGGTCGACACCGGCGACTTCGCCTGGGGCTTTTCGACCTCCAGTTGGCAATACGAGAACCGTGCAGTCGGCAAGGATGGCAAGCTGCCCTTCCGCACCGACTGGGACATCCTCATGGATCAGGGCAAAGCACCCGAGCGCGGCAACACGGTGGTCATGTCATGGAGCGAGTTCGACCGCGATGTGCGCGCGCTGAAGAAAATCGGCGCGACCCATTACCGCTTCAGCCTCGAATGGGCCCGCATCGAACCCGAGCCCGGCCGATACGACGAGGCGGCGATCAGCCGCTACGTGGAAATGGCCCGCCGCCTCAAGGCCAACGGCATCGAACCCGTCGTCTGCCTCTGGCACTTCACCTTCCCCGACTGGCTCTACGACAAAGAGCAGCCCAAGAAGTCCAACTGGCTGCATCCCCAGGCCGATGAGCGCTGGCAGGCCTACGTCAACAAAGTCGTCCCGCGCCTCAAGCCGCACGTGCGTTTCTTTGCCCCGCAGAACGAACCCAACGGACAGATCGCCACCGCCTACCTCAATGGACAATGGCCCCCGGCCATGACCGCCGCCCTCGGCACCTATGCCGCCGCGGTGCGGGCCAGCGCACGGCAGTTCCGCCAAGCCGCCGCGATCATCAAAAAAAACCGCCCCGACGCCGTGGTCATGTCCGTGCAAGCCCTCCCGTGGTGGAGCGACGGCCTCTTCGACCCGACCCGCGCCGCCTACAATGGCATGATGCGGATGAATTTCGACCACCTCGACAAGATATGGGACGTCTGCGACGTCATCGGCTTCAACTACTACTACAGCCAGAAAGCCGGCCCGATCGCCGCACTTGGGCTGGGTTCGCATCGCGGGCCGAATTTCACCGAGATGGGTTGGGACATCGATCCGGCCGGCCTCTACAAACAAATCCGTCTGGTCGACAAACGCTACGGCAAGCCGATGATGATCACGGAGAACGGCATCGCCACGGCGGACGAGGACCAGCGCAAGCGCTACCTCGAGGAGCACATCGCCGCCGTGCAGCAGGCCCGCGAGGACGGACACGACGTGCGCGGCTACTTTGTCTGGTCCCTCCTCGACAACTACGAATGGCACTACGGCTACGACGCCACCTTCGGTCTCGGCAAAATGAACCCCAAGACCTACGCCCGCGAACTCAAGCCCGCCGCCTTCACCTACCGCGACATCATCCGCCGCGGCGGGGTAAAGGAGATCCCCGCCTCCGTGCTCAAGGCCAGCCGCCGCAAATGACCGGCCACTGCAGGACCACCAAGCGACGGCATTGACGAACGGGGCCGCGGATGGCAATTTTCCCCTTCTTTCAGGTGAGGTGGCTGAGTGGTCGAAAGCAGAGCTTTGCTAAAGCTCCGTAGGCCTTAAAACCTACCGAGGGTTCGAATCCCTCCCTCACCGCCACCTTGCTCACCGGTGCAGCAGCCGCCCGAACTTGCCAAGTTTGGGGCCTAAAGGGGAAATTCCAAAAGGACATGTCCAAAGTCGCCATTCTCAGTCTGCGCATCATCCTCGGCGTCATTTTCCTCTGGGCCGGGCTCTCCAAGGTCGGCGCCCCGATGCAGACGCTGGCGACCGTTTATTCCTACCAGATCGTCCTTCCTGACTGGCTCGCTTCCGCCATTGCCTACAGCTTGCCGTGGATTGAAATCGCCATCGGCCTCGCGCTGATCTTCGGCTTGATCATGTCGGTGACATTATCCGCCACCGCAATCGTTCTCTTTGCTTTCACCGTTCTCACCGCGCAAGCGTGGTGGCGGGAACTCCCCATAGACTGCGGATGCATCGACCTCAGCGCACTGCATCCGGCTTTCGCCGTGCTGACCACTCCCGGGGGCGCGACTTTGCGGAACCTTGTTCTTCTCGGTTTGACCGGCCTACTCGCCGTCCTCGTTCTCCGTGGCCGGAGAAAGACGTCGGCCGAAGATTCCTCAGCAAGTTGAAGGAACGGCGCGCACCACTTGGTGTCCGCGCGCGAAATCCTCCGCCGACATCCGCTTGCCGCCGGACGGTTGAACTTCGAGCAGTTGGAGAACGCTTCCTTTGCCGCACAGAAAGCGCAGTTGCGCGGGATCGGCCGATCCATTGACCGCAGCCGCGCGATGGATCTTGAGCACGATGCACTTGCCGCCCGCGATTTCCACCTCGGCAGTGCAGCCGGGCCACGGATGCAACCCGCGCACTATTCGCGAAATTTCCTCGGCACTTTTCGTCCAGTCGATTTGTCCCAATGCCCGGGTCAGCTTGGGCGCGTAGGTCGACAAGGCATCGTCTTGTTTCGCGCGTGGTGCCCGGCCGGATTGGATCAAAGTGAAGGCCTCGGACAGCGCCGCAGGAGCCATCTCGGCCAGCTTGTCGTGCAAAGTCCCCGCTGTTTCCTCCGGGGCGATGTCGCACTCCTTCATCAACAAAATGTCGCCGGTATCCAATCCGGCATCCATCCACATGACCGTGAGCCCGCTCTTCGCATCACCGGCCAGAATGGCGGCATGGACCGGCGCCGCCCCGCGATGCCGCGGCAGGAGCGAGGCGTGCAGATTGAGCGCGCCGAGTGTGGGGACATCAAGCAGTTGCTGGGGCAGGATTTGTCCGTAGGCCATGACAACCAGCACCTCCGGACGAAGCGAAGCAATGGCGGCAATGGCTTCCGGGGCACGCACGCGCTCGGGCTGCAAGACGGGGATCCCGCGACTCGTGGCCAACTCTTTGATGGCGCAAGCCTTCAACTGCAATCCACGTCCGGCCGGGCGGTCGGGCTGCGTGACAACGCCGGCCAGCTCCACCCCCGGAGCATCGATCAACCAACGGAGGACAGGAACGCCGATGTCCCCGCTGCCGAGAAAGACCGTTCTCATGGGATCGCTCACCAAACCGCACGCCGCGGACGGGCAGCCGCCCGCGCGCGCAGCAGTTCGCCGGCTGTCACTTCGCGCTGTCCGAGCGAGTCGGTGCACCCCGTGCAGAGGTAGTCGTAGATTTCTTTGTCCGGCAAAACGAGCAGCAGGCGTTCGCGCACCGGCATGGCTTGGCCGCAGCGGCGGCAATAAAGCGAACTGGCCCGCAGGCTTTCGAACTGCCCGCTCATGTCACCGCGCTGAACCCTTCCTCGCCAAAGTGGTTGCGGCGGTCCGCGGTGAGAACGTCGACGATCCGCCCGAGCACGTCGACGGGTGACTGCGTTGCATCGATGTGCTCGATCATCTCCTCGCCGTAGTATTCGAGAAGCGGACGCGATTCGTGCTCGTAGGTGTCCAGGCGGTGCCGGATCACTTCCTCGTTGGCGTCGTCGAAACGGTTGTCCCGCAGGGCGCGGCGCTTGAGGCGCTCGACCAGCTTGGAGCGGTCGGGACAGGAGAGGTGGAAAATTTTCCGCACACGCACCGTATCCTCGAGCATCTGGGCTTGGTGCACGTTGCGCGGGATTCCGTCGAGCACGAGAAAATCGTGGTCGGGATGGAAGGCGTGGGATTCGACACTCTGGTCGATGCGGATTTTCCACAGCTTCACCGTGATTTCGTCGGGAACCAACTCCCCGCGGCTCGAATATTCGAGAAATTGCTGACCCAGCGGCGTGCGCAGGTCGAGGGCGCGGAAAACGTCGCCGCACGCGCAGTGATAATAACCGGGCACTTTGCCGAGCACGCGGCCTTGTGTTCCTTTGCCGCTGCCGGGTGCGCCGAAAATGAGGTAAGTTTGGTATTTGCTCATGGATCGAGGGATGCGCGCCAGTTTACGCTGCGGGCGCGGATTGACAACGCGACACTGCGGCCCGGTTCCTTGACACCCCGCCGACCCAGCCGTAAGCAGTCAGTTCCTCCACCGCCGTGCACACCGACGACCAAGTCCTCGAAATCCTCCTCGACCAGTTCCGGGTGACCAAACAACAGGTCAGCGACGCACGCGAACAACACCCCGGCGCCCCGATCCTCGAGGCGCTCCTCGAGGAGGGCGCGGTGCGTCCGCGCGATGTGCACGAGGCGGTCGCCCATTTTCACGGGCTGACCTTCGCCGATTTGGACGATCCGGATTCGGTTCAACGCATCCGCGAATTGCACAAACTGCTGCCCGGCGAGGTGGCCCGCCGCCACCGGATCCTCCCGCTCCAACAAAGCGACCACGGGCTCCTGGTCGCCATCGGCGACCCGATGAATTTCGAGGCCTTCGACACCGTCCCCGTTCTCCTCGGCACGGAGGTGGAATTCCTCTACGCCGACCCGGAGCGCGTCGACACGCTGCTGGCCGACATTTACCCGCGCCAATCGTCCATCGTCGCCGCCGGCACCGACGAGGAAAAGGAAGGCATCACCGGGGAGGACGACGCGGCGGTCATCCAACTGGTCCAAGACTTCCTCGAAAAAGCGCAGAGCATGCGGGCGAGCGACATCCATCTCGAACCGGTGGACGAAGGATTCCGCATCCGCTTCCGCATCGACGGCGAGCTCGAGCAATACAAGATGCTCCCCCTCACCCTGCACGGCGCCATCGTCAGTCGTCTCAAAATCATGACCGAGACGATGAGCATCGACGAAAAACGCGTCCCGCAGGACGGTCGCATCCAGTGCCTGATCAAGGACAAGCCCCTCGACTTGCGCGTCTCCACCATTCCGACCTCGCAGGGCGAATCCATCGTCATGCGTCTCCTCGACCAATCGACGCTCTCCATCACCCTGCCCGACCTCGGCTTCATGAGCGACGACCAGGAGTATTTCCGCGGCCTGATCAAGATGGCCGACGGCATCATCCTCGTCACCGGCCCGACCGGATCCGGTAAGACGACCACGCTCTACGCCTGCCTGTCCGAGATCAACAACGAGAGCCGCAAGATCATCACCGTCGAGGATCCAATCGAATACGTCATGCCCGGAGTCAACCAGGTGCACGTCAAATCCGAGATCGGCATGACCTTCGCCCGCGCCCTGCGCTCCATCCTTCGTCAGGCGCCGAATGTCATCATGATCGGTGAGATCCGCGATCTGGAAACGGCCGGTATTGCCATCAATGCCTCGCTCACCGGGCACCTGGTGCTCTCCACCCTGCACACCAACGACGCGCCCAGCGCCATCGCCCGTCTCATCGACATCGGAGTGAAGCCCTTTCTCGTCTCCAGCGCCGTCCGCGCCGTGATGGCCCAGCGCCTCTGCCGCAAACTCTGCACGTGCAAGGAACCGACCAGCCTGACCGAGGCGGAAATGGTCTCCCTGCGCCTCGATCCGGAGCAACTGGCCGACGCCACCATCTACAAACCCAAAGGCTGCGAACGCTGCCGCTTCACCGGTTACCGCGGACGCCTCGGCATTTTCGAGATTTTCAAAGTGGACGATGAAATGCGGCAGATGATCAACCGCATGGGCGAAGGCGAAGACCGTTCGGAGCAGGTCAGCACCGTGCAATTGCGCAAGCGCGCCCGCGAGCAGGGCATGAGGACCTTGCGCGAGGACGGCTTCCAGAAAGTGTTCGCCGGACTAACCACCTTCGACGAAGTCCTCGCCGTGACCATGGGAGACAGCGACTGACATGGACCCGCATCTCGTCATCACCACCCTCGTCGATCAGGGCGTCGTGCCCGCGGATCAGTCCGACGCTTTGCTCCAAGCCATGCTCGAGAGCGGACGCTCCGCGGAAGATTTTCTCATCGAGGAAGGACATGTCGACGAGCACGCCTTTTACCACGCCATCGCCAACTCGGTCGGAGCGAACTACATCGACCTGACCGGTTTCGAGTTGGAGAACGCGCTGCGCGATCGCATCCCCGTCGGCCTGGCCCGGCTCCACCGTGCCCTCCCCGTCGCCGACCACGAAGGCACGCTTTACGTCGCCCTGAGCGACCCGCTGGATCCGGAAAAACTTTCCGAGCTGCGCTTCGCCCTCAACGAGAACATCGCGGTGAGCGTCGCTCCGGTCCGCCAGATCGAGCAACTCATCCAGCAATATTACGAGTCGATCGACTACGCCACCGAGGGCTTCTCCACCCTCACCCAGAAAGAGCTGCGGGCCAAGCTGAGCGAAGCAGGGAGCGCGGTTTCGACTGGAAACCTGACCGACGTCGAACGCGCGCAATACGTCACCCAAATCATCGACAACCTGATCGACATCGGGATCAAGGCCAAGGCCAGCGATATCCATTTCGAGCCCTTCGAGGAATTCATGGACGTCCGCATGCGCGTGGACGGCACCCTGCGTTCTCTCCTGACCAAAAGCGACCGCAAGGCCTACAGTTCCA